>JBFMHN010000003.1:157500-355351 GCA_040752895.1 Pseudomonadota bacterium | reverse complement strand
GCTTGTCAATGTTCGACGCGCTTAGAACCGTCCCTTCCGGAACTTCTTCCGCCAGCGCCGCTCCTCCCACAAAACCAAGCGCAATTACCAGCGCGCCAGCCTGTAGGACTTTTCCGATTTTCAGCATTTTCTAAGTCCTCTCAAAAGCCCCTTGGTTAGAATTGACGAGTCAAGCGAAGCACGAACTGATCCTGGTCCTCGAAGAGGCCGAAGGAGTGGCCGCCATTCCCGAGTTCGTTCGGATTGCCGCCGGCCGAGACCGGGATGTTGTTCGGGCTTGGCGAATGCGGCGCATAGAAAAGATCCGCTTCGGCGCGGAGCCGCCAGTAATCACCCCAGATGAACTCGACCCACGGCAGGAAGAACCCGCCGCCATGGGTAAGGTCCGTACCCCAGGCGATGCCGGGGTTGATCAGGTCAAAGTTGTAGTTCGTCAACAACACGATTGTCAGGACGAAGGTGTGCTCCGACGACGCCGCGTTCCACCCGGCGGTATCAAGCAGCTCGTCCGTTGCACGGAAGTCCGTGAGCCAACGGTCAAACAGCTGAACCGAGAGGAAGGAAGGCCGGCCCGTACCGATGTAGTCCTGCAGGCGGACACCCGTCGATTCGAGACGCAGCATCCACAACAGCTGGTTCTTCTCGATCGGCGAGAGGCCATGACCCGCACTCCCGAACGCCCCGGCGAAGGCTGCCGCCAGACCGCCCTGGGCGGTCAGGTTGGCGATACCTTGCGCGTTACCGGAGAAGCCCCGGTTGAAGGGCCGCTTCGGCGTCCACACGACTTCCGCCGCCAACGTTCCATTGAAGCCGGCGTCACTCAAGTCGTAGTTCAACGACATCGCGTAGTTGTTGATGACCGGGTAGATCGCCTGACCAAGGGCGCCCAAGCCGCCGTTCGCAACGGAAAGCGGCCCTTCGCCCTTGAAACCCTGGACGGAGGACGAAATCGGCGCCCCCGACAGATGGCTGCGGATGAAGGCAACGGAATAGCCCGTGTAGTTCGTCCACTCGGGCAGCGTGCCGGCCCACCGGACAGCGCCGGTTGGCGTATGGAAGTTACCCGTGTGGTGGGTGTAGTTGAAGGGAAGGATCCCCGCCTGGAAGAAGTCGATGGCATCGAAGGGATTCGGCTGCCAGCGACCGCCGTAGAAGTCAACCGAGGAGCCAATGTCCCGCTGGCGATCCAAGCCCGGACGGACGACGACCTGCAACGAGCCGTCCAATTCGGGCACCTGCATGATCACGTTGGCCAGGATGAGCGGCTTCCGCCATTCCTCGTTCTCCGGTTCGAAGAAGAGGCGCCAGCGGAGGTCGCGGCCGTGCAAGATATCCATCGCCTGGAAGAAGTCGGTCTCGCCCCAGACGACCTGCTGCCTACCCAACTTGACAACGAACCGATCGCCGACATCGAACTCGACGAAGAATTCGCGCATCTCCTCTTCCTCTAATTGCCCCTTGAGGAAGTTGGGTTCGGCCTGGCCGTCGTTGGCGCCTTGACCAAGCGCGTTGATGGCAGTGCCCTGGTAAGTACCCTCGTCGAGCCGCCGCAACCAAGGTGTTTCCGCTTCCCGCGCGACGCGGCCGACAAGACCGATGCGGAGCGGACCGATCTCGCCATCCAAGTCGATGCGGACGGTCGTCCGTATCATCGAAACATGGAACTGGTCGTCGAAGAACGTGCCGGGACGGTCCCGAAGGTTGAGGGAGATCTGCTCGCGGACGTACCCGCTTGTCACCCAATGTCCCGGAATAAACGGATCGTCTTCGAAGACCATCCCCGCCATCGCGCCGCCCGAGCCGAGCACGGCGGCCGGCGCCAGTGTTGCCGCCAGCAACATCGAGCGCGACGGCTTCTTTTTCGAAATCGCGTTTTTATGCTTCATCGCCATAATTCCCTAAGGTTTTCAAACACAAGCCCACTACAGGCCCCAAGCTACGCACAGTAAAAAGCCGAATACTTCCCTAATAAAGCCTTAAAAGACCGGCCGCACATCCGCAGCCAGCTTCTTTCGCGAACGAATTCGTGGTCGTTCTTAATTGAGTAGGAAGCCCCCCCTCCATCTTAGAACGACCCGCATTTTCCCCTATTTTCTTAAACAAAAACTTGTTTTGCGTTCGCTCGAACGGCTCACCTTTGACCGGCCGCTCCCGTTCACTTAAACGCGTAATTTTTTGTTTGTCCAGTCTTTTGTTAAGGATAGAAGGCGGCACGAAACGGTGCCGCCTTCTTCCGAATCATCTCTCATCTTTTTCGCGCTGCAAAACAAACTTGCTCCATGCGCTCAACTCACGTGGCTTCCAACACTTCCCGCCTTCACGCCCTTCACCTCCATCAGATCCTTGCCGAAGATGAAGTCCGGCCGGAAGACATAGGCCATCGCAGGGATGACGAACAGCGAGCTCAGGGCAGATACCGAGAGCCAGACGCACATCAAAATCCCCATTTCGGCCTGGAACCGGACCGAGGAGAACGTCCAGAGAACAATGCTGATCACCAGGGTGAACGCCGTGATGAAGACGCCGCGGCCGGCGCTGTGCAGCGCCTTGACGATCGCCCCCATCGGGTCTCTGGTTTCTCGCAGTTCCTCGCGGATACCGTCCGCCACATAGAACGCGTAGTCGACGCCAAGGGCAATGCCAAGCGCCGCCACCGGCACGGTGTTGATGTTCATGCCGATGTCTTTCATCGTCATGTAGCTGAAGGTGATCACGTTTGAGAGCGCGACCGGCACCATGAAGAAGAGGGCCGCCGCGGCGTCCCGGTAAACCACAGCCGCGCAGAGACCGACCCAAAGCAACGCCAGGGCGATAGCCTCGACCTGCTTGGCGAGGATGATTTCGTTCACCGCGCCCAGCACGCCGATCAAGCCGCCGGCCAGATAATATTCCGGCGTGGCTTGAGCCGCGATATCGCCGATTTCCGTGCCTTCTTCGCCTTTTTCCACCCGCGCGCCGGCGCCGCCGAGAACGGCCTTGCTTACCCCGCCGCCGTAGTCGGAAATTTCATGCGCCTTCCCGAAATCGTCTTCAAGTTGAAGCGGGTGCTTGGCGATGTATTCCTTCAGCCGGGCAAGCCCGGTTCGGATCGTGTCGCCCCGATGGTCGCGGAACATGAACCGAATCGAACCTTCGCTGTAGACGAAGTTGTTGAATTTATCGGCGTCCCCGGGCTCGGAGCCGGAGATGTAGAGATAGGCGAGCTCGCCGTTCACCAGAAGGTCATCGCCAATTTCATAGAAGCGCGGGTTGCCCTCGTAGAAAACCCGTTGAATCGCCGGCAGCACGTCGGCGAGCGAAACCGAGCCGCCGACTTCCGGCTGCGCCTCCATAAAACGCTGGAGGTTCGCCATGTTCCGCAGAATTTTCGGAGATTTAAGCGTGTTCTTCGGTCCCTTCACCACGATGAACATCTGGTCGGACCCGCGGTAGGTCGTATTGATCACTTCCGCGTCAACGTTGTAGGACGAATCCTGCCAGAGAATCGGCGAACCGGGATTGGCGTCCCCGACCGTAAGCTGGAAGGAAATCGCGCCCGCCACGACAAAGACGGCAAGGGCGCCGGCCAGGACCCATTTGCGGGCGGCAGGTCCGTTCGTCGTCGTGACGGCCAGGTCCAGGAACTTATGGATGGCCGGCTGCACGTTGATCGGGTGCAGGACTTTCTTCGGGTGCTGAACATAGCTCAGCAAGAGCGGCGTCAGGAAGTAGGCGCTGATGATGATCACCAACACCCAGATCATTCCGGTGATCGCCACTTTTTCCAGCAGCGGAATAGGGGTCAGGGCGACGACGGCCATGGCACCCGCATCGGCGACGATGCCCAGCATGAGGGGCCGGGTCAACATCGACATCGACTGCCACGCGGCTTCCTTCATGTCCGTGTAGCCCCGGTTTACGTTGTCGTCGAATCGAACCGTCAACTGCACCGAGTGGGAAATCGCCAGCGCCGTCAGCAGGAACGCCACGACGACGACGAGCGGGTCGAAGTTAAAGTCCATCAAGGCGACGAATCCAAGCGCCCAAGTGCCGGCCACGAGACCGGACAACAGGGGCAGGAAGGTGCCCCGCCACGTCCGCATGACGATGAACAGGAACGCCATCAACGCCGCCCAGGTCAGGGTGAAGATCGTCATCGTCTCCGGGAAATAGTAGTTGACCCAGCCATAAAGCATGGGCTCGCCCACCACCCGAATGTGGACCGTGTCGTCCCGTTCCTGATCAAGAATCTCGTTAATCCTGTTGAAGGCTGGCGTGTACTCAAGCAGGCGATCGATGAAGTCGATCGTGATCAGGACCGAGCGCAAATCCCTGGAAACGTAAGTGCCGTAAACGGTTGGCGAGGTCAGAACCGCATCCCGCAATTGGTCGAGTTCTGCCTGGGTCTGCGGCACGCCTTCGCCCGCCCGGTAAATTTCCTTGTCCATAAAGGGGCGGGTTTCGACGCCCGCCGTCGAGGCCGACACCGTCTTCAGCTTCCGTCCGGCCAGCGAAACGATCTGGAATTGATTGATGCCGGGAATGAGGCGCAGGTTGAATTGCAGATTCTTGACCTTTTTCAGGAACGGCGTCGTGAAGACGTCGCCCTCCTTGGTCTCCATCATGATGGTGACCATGTTGGAGCCGCCAAAGGTTTCTTTGTATTGTTCGTTGATCTGGACGTAAGGGTGGTCCTGCGGAAGAAGATCGGGGAAGTAACTCTCGATCCTTGTCTGCAGCGCCACAATGATGCCCAAGGCAAGCGTCAAAGCCCCCAAAACAAGAAGAAACGGAAGGCGGTTGCGGATGGTAAAAGAGCACATCCGTTCAATGGCTTGCGTCATCCGTTCGTTATAATTCTTAGCCATGGCTCATAATCCTCCGCAACTAGAAGTGCGATTCTTTACGGGGAAGATCTACCCATTCCCCGGATGACACCGTCCAGACCCCGACGTCCTCGCCGCAGACATAAAATTTGCCGTCGCTCACCTCGAGATCGACAAACCAGGGAGACTTGTTGGGATCAAACAGTTCGGCGGCCCAATTTTGCGCCGAGGCGTCGCTTTTCACGGAGACGCCACCCTCTCCCGTAGCAATCCACGCCTGATTCTTCGCGTCCCATTCGACGTCGTAAAGATGCGTGACAACCGCATCCCCCTTCGGTTCCATTTGTTCCCAATTGTTGCCGCCGTCCTCGGTAACGAGGATCGTCGCCGACCCGCCGACGGCTACGCCATGATCACGGTCCCGGAATTTGACGCTGTTGATGGTGTCGTAAGCCGGGCGAATTTCCCGCCAATTGTAGCCGCAGTCTTTCGTATGGATGGCATTCCCGAATTCGCCGACCACCATCCATTCGCACTCGCCCAGAATGGCGATGTCCTGCAGGGTGATGTCGCGCTCGAAACGGTAGCGACGAATGACGTCCTGGTTCACGCGTTGGACGCCGCCGGCAATGTCGTTGAATCGCTCCTCAAAAAAGGACCAGTCGTAATAGAAGTACTGCTGTTCCCACGTATCGCCCCTGTTCTCCGTGAGAAGAACCTTCCCCATGATGCCGACGGCGATCGCCTTATCGGTCCCCGGGATGATGCGTACGCGGATCAGTTTGTCGGCAACATTGGATAAGGGGATATCTCTTTTTTCCCATGTCTGGCCGCCGTCCCGCGTTACCAGAACGATCCCCATGTTGCCAACCGCCACGGCGTCGTTCTTGTCCCACGCGGCAACCGACATGAGGTTGAGGTCGGACGGCGTCTCCTGGATTTTCCAGGTGACCCCGTCGTCCTCGCTGCGGATGATCTTGCCGCCATTGCCGACCATCCAAAGGACGCCGGGCTCGGGAACCTGAATGCCGTAATAGCGGTCGCGTTCACCGATCGGGGGAATTTGAACCGGTTTGCCGACAGGCGCTGGTTCGATTCGTGAAACGATGAGAAGCCCCGCAATAATTGCCCACGGAGCTATCTTCGAAAGATAGACGCCTAATTTTCCTGTTTGCATACGCCCTTCCCCTAAAAGGTGTCGCCGTCGATGTTGTTATAGGCGAACGTTTGCCACCCTTAACCGACGGCGGTTTCCAAGTGATGCGATCGACCAAACGATTGGATTCACAATAGCAAGGGAGCTGGAAAACCGGACAGGATTCATCGCCTCTTTGGAACCCGGCGAAAATCCGATGGTGGATTTCTCGGCGTACCCCCCCTTAGTCGCATGATAATAAGCCCAAATTCTACGTTTGGTTGTTTCTAGCACTAGCGTGAAAGAGGCAAGGCCGTCAATAAAATTCACTTGGGTTTCCGGGAAACCGAAAGACCCGCCGGCCTCTGCGTACGGATCCTTGCTGCCGTTATCGATCGCCGTCGACAAGTTTCACCCGCCGCTGGTTCTAAAGACCGCGACGGGAAACTTCGTTAGGTGCCGCAGAGCGGCATTTAACAGTATTTAGAAGACTTTTAAGGCCGTTAAGATTTTGTCGCGCCGGAGGGAACAAATTCCTCGCGGTGAATGTGGGAACGCTCGACGCTTTTTTCGCGGAGAATCTTCTCGACGGCCTCGATCATCGGCGGTGGGCCACACAAGTAGAATTCATGACCGGCGAAATCCTCCCCGCCCATATGCTTGAGCAGGCTATCCGTTACAAACCCCTTGTCCCCCTCCCACGATTCGTCCGCGTTCGCGCAGGCGTAGTAGGGTACAAAATCGGGCAACGCTTCCTGCAGGCTTTCGATTTCCTTCTTGCAATGCAGGTCCCCGGGGTTGGTCACGCCGAAGAAAAGGCGGATCCGCTTCGGGTAGAACTGGTTCGAAAGCTGCCGGATCATGGCAAGATTCGGCGCAAGCCCCGTTCCGCCGCCGATGAAAACGGGCGGCCGATCGGTAATGTTGTAGAAGAAAAGTCCATAAGGACCTTTGATGTCCAGCGTATCGCCGACCTTGGCCTGGCCCTTGAGAAAATTCGAAAAAACCCCTTGGGGAAGAATGCGAACATAGAACTCGAGAACGTTTTCCATCGAGGCCGTGTTCGCCATCGAGAACATCCGCCACTCCGATGTTCCCGGCGCGTTGATGGCGACGTACTGGCCCGGATTCCAGAAGAAAATATCTGAAAATTCTGCTTTTAAAACAATGCGATATACCTCTCCGGACGGAGAGGCCGGGCCGACCTCCACGATCCTCGCCTTTCCCTCCTGAGGGGCGGTCACCCGGTCGGAATCGATTTCGAACTGCACCTCAAGATCGGTTTGCGGATGGGCCTGACAGAGAAGGACATAGCCCTCCTCCTCTTCGGTCGGGCTTAGGGCACCGAGTTCGGCGCGCCCCATATCGACCTCGCCTTCCGCGAGCCGGACCTTGCAGGTCCCGCAAATCCCTTCCATGCAATAGGCTGGGAGAATGATGTTCTGACGCCGGGCGGCCGAGATGACGTTTTCCTCCGGACCGCACTCGAACTCGAATTCCTTGCCGTCTAAAAATGTGCAATGCACCTTGTGCATCAAACAAACGCTCCTTTAAAAAAATCGCCCCATCCGGCGAAGGGTCACGCCTCGAACTTCTCCGTCTCTGCGCACCGGATCTCGGTGAGAGTGGCGGTCAATACCGACAAATTTGTAATCGGAATGGTCGGTTCTGGCTAGTCCTTAGGCTGCGTATCGACATCCATCTCTATGCCGACCAGCCGGGTCGTCAATATGAATTTGTTGCCGACGGTCATGGCCCGCCCCACGGTCGTCGAGAGGTTCACGAGAAAATCGTAAACGCTATAGGGACGGCCAAGAGCTTCTTCAATCTCGTCGAAATCAAGGACAACCTCCGTGTCCGCGTCCACGTAGTAGAAGGAGGCGCGGTCCTCAATGTAGATATTTTCTTTGCCCGCCAGGAATTCCTCCACGATGAATTCGATTTCTTCCGTCTTCATCAACGCCATCGCGACGCTATTGGTCGAACGAATCTTGTCCTGGCTTAGAAATTTGTCCTGAAAGGCTTGGGCGTCAAAGGTGTCCTCGTCGTATTGAATCTCTTTGATATGGTCTTCGTGACTTACGTTCTCGACTTTCTCAATCTCAATATCCGGCTTTTTCTTCGTGGTCATTTCAAGCCCTTTCGACTCGGTCGGTTGGTCGCGTCACGCAACGGCTTTCTTCGCCGCATCCAAATCCACCGTGATTCCCATCGGATCAAGGTGGGTTTCTTTCCACTCGGCCAAAAGGTCTGCAAAGCGTGCGTCAATGGTTGCTCCACCCATCGCCTGACGGGCAGATTGGATTTGCGGCAGGTCGAAAACCGGCTTGAAAGCCCGCACGCAGGCCAGCGTCTTCGGAAGCCAGCGGTTGAGCCAGAGTTGCATGATCTTCTGGTTCATCGGCCCGAATTCCGGGTCACCGAAGAAGACGTTGTGAAAGAGATCGAAATTCCAGTCCCTGGCTACGCGCTGGGCTCGGTTCATATCCGGCACGAAAAGGCCAATCAACGTATCGCCGAAGAAGCCGGCATAGCGTTCCACAAATTCGTTCCGGACGACGCGCCCGAAAAGCGGCAGGTGAACCATGAAGAGCGCAAACAGGATTTCGCAATGATCGCTGGTCTTGTCCCACAGCTCATCCACCAACCCGATGGTCGGCGCGTAAATCTCGGACGACCGCCAAACGTCCTTCCCGAGATCAATATCCGCCTTAAACGTGTCCGGAAAAATTTTGGAGAGAAACAGCCGTTGCATGTGAATCATCTGCGAGTTGTCCAGCAGGTCGAAGGCGCCCGTGCAGGTAGCGGCGCGAATGATGTCGCTGAGCACATCTCGGCAGACGGAGGACATGGCGTTGAATACGCCGTATTCGTGGTGGAGAAAGGCGGCCCAAATCTTACCGACGACCTCGTCCCGCCACCATGGGTTCATCCTTTCCCACTCGCGCATATCCGCATAGGCCCCGAGCCGGCGCTGCAGGTTGCGCCATTCGTCCGCCTTTTCCGACACATAGGGGTATTGCCAGCGCCGATGCGGGTCGCGAAAGGCGTACCAGTCTTGGCACCGCATTTCTGTGAAATAATTGCCCCACGTATCCCGGCCGCCGCTGAACCGCGCCGGGGTATCGCCCCAATCGAGACCGCCTGGAATCCAGTCCGGATTGGGTTGCGCGTAGAGGATGAGTTTTTCGTATTCGGTGAGCTTCTTCCACCGCGGTTTCGCGAAAAAACAGAATTCGCGATTCTCGGAAAGCGGCTCTGAACCTTGTGGCTCGGTGTTCGGAAAAATACCGCGATGAGTCTTGGTTTTCTTAATGGCCATAAAGGCGTTACTCCCTATCCGACCGTTCCCTGAAGCGGGAATCTTTATATTTTTTACCCGTAGAAACGAGGGGAGGTTTCCTTCCGGAAAGCCCCCCCTCTCAAAAACGCCGACTTGCCTAATGCTTGATCGCCACGCTCTGGAACTTGCGCAACGGATCCTCGATCACGCAATTGGCCGCGCGGAGATCGTCTATCGTCCACATGCGCTTCGATTCGAGATGCGGCTGGGACGTCAACGTCTTGCCGTCTGAACGAACGCCGTGGAATTTCTCGACGATGTCCGCCAGGTTCCAACCATCGAATTCCTCGAAGAACGTCGTCTGGTTGTGGTACCGCTCCGGCTCCATGAAGAACATCCGCTCGCACATGTTCGAGCAGAAGGCGTGCAGTCGGCCTTCGTATTCGACGATGCGCGCCTTCTTCGCCCCGCCGTATACATCCGGCGATACCGTCGGCATCTGGCAGGTGCGGCAGACGTGGACGGTGACGTTGTTCTTCATCAGCCACTGATAAGGAATGAAGTTACTGGAGGGATCCTGATAGTTCATGCCCTTCCACACGTCGTAGAACACGCCGTAACGCGCATACCAGCCCGGATAATTCTTCTCGAACCATGCCGCGTCCTTCTCGGTCGGCGGTTCGATGCGGATCATCATGAGCGGCCACAGCGCCGTGGCGACCTGCCAAGCCGCGTGGTGAGACCAGTAGGCTTCCGTCTTCGCCTCCAGCATGCTCCGTGGCGTCTTGATGCCGAATTTCGCAAGACGGCCCAGCCACATGGAGGCCCAGTCCTGATACACCCAGCGATCCCAGGTGACCGCCCAAGGCTCGACCTTGTTGACGGAGCCATATTCGAGGACCGCGCCGACGAACGGCGTGATGAACTTGTTCTGCAACCAGAACGTATTATCCAGGTCCGTCTGAATGTATTTGTGGTTTTCCTGATCGTGAATGATCGAGACGATTGTCTGGTAGCCGTTCGCCATATGGCGCAATTCGTCCGTCTCGATGCTGAGAAAAATGGTCGGCGTCACCTCGTCGCCGTTCGCCGCCGCCCATTCCGTCAAACCGACGATCAGGGGATTCGTGAAGCACGCCTCGGCAACCATCTGCAGGTTCAGTGAACATTCGACCGGATCGCCGGCGCAGAATCCGTCGACGAGGGCGCGGCGGCAAGGCCGCCATAGCGGATTCATGTAGCGCACGCGCCGGGCGTCCGCATGGCCCGCCGGATCGTAGGTATGCTTCGCCATATAGGAGTTCAAATAGCCGATCTGGGCCGTGTGCCGGATTTCGTCCATCGTCTGGGCGAGATAGCCGTTTTTAAGCTCAGGGCTTTGTGTCGCATTCCAGAGAACGGAGGTGCCGGAGATCGCCGCGTATTCACCGGACTCCAGTAAGTCGCCGCCAATTTTCATAACTTCGTTCCAGCGCGGCTCGATACGGCTGCCGACGTTCATCCGCGCCATGCCATCGAGGAGGGTGCTGTATTGGCGCTCGTCCTTCTCCTCTTCCATGCGGCAGTATTCTTTCGCGATCAGCTTAAACTGCTCGCGCGCGGAAGGGTTGTAATTGTATTTTGTCGGATACTTACCCCGACGTTTGTCGATGTTCCAGCCAAACTCCATGAGATACTTATGTACCTCTTGCGACTTGACCTCGATTTTCGGGACCGCAACCATTTTCTGATCCTCCGATTTTCGCGCCCCATTCCGACGGGCGACTTTACCCCTATATCTTGCCTTCTAACGTAGGGTTGCAAGCAAAAGAAGTCAATAAACCCCACCGCCCATTTAATGAAGACTAGTCTAATAAATTCCTAATAAATCAAAAAGTTAGCACTCCACCGCCGCCGCGAGCACCGCCCGCGGTACCCCTCTCCGATCTGTTCGCAAATCCGATCCTTAGGATCCGCCATACAAGGACGAACGATGCCTCTGTTCAAAGCAGGTATTTTTTCCTAAATCTGGCGCCAAAAACCTGCGAATGCCTTATTCTGCAATGAATGCATGGCCCAGTTCCCGTACTAACGCATTTTTTAGATAAAAGCTCATGCAAAAATTCGATAGCCGGCATCAGAATCCTATAAATTGCCTCCAGCGTCGAAACGGAAAGGCGGCCGGATTGTCCAAACCCAAGCCCGTCATGAACTGGGACCGTTTGCGCATCTTTCATGCGGTTGCCCAAGCAGGAAACCTGACCCTTGCCGGCGAACGGCTGGGCTTGAGCCAATCCTCGGTCAGCCGGCACGTTCGCCTGCTCGAACGGGACCTCAACACGCCTTTGTTCCACCGCCTATTCCACGGCGTCGCCCTCACCGAACCGGGAAAACTTCTCTATGAAACAACGCGGCAGATGGACGACGCCTTGGCCTTTACCGAAGCAACGCTCAACCACCGCAAGCAAATACCGGAAGGGCCGTTGCGGATTCTCTCCACCATCACCTTCGGCACCGTTTGGCTGGCGCCGCGGTTGAAGAAGTTCTTGGATCAAAACCCGAACATCAAGGTCAGCTTGACCGTTCAGAGTTACGATTCGGACCTAAGCGTGCGGGAAGCGGACGCCGCCATCCGAATATCGCCCCCCCGCCAGGCAAACGTTATCCAGCGCCATCTGACGACGCTTCGCGTACATCTTTATGCTTCGCGTGGGTACCTGCAACAATACGGCGCCCCGAAAAATGCGCGCGACTTAAAAAATCACAGGCTAATCCTCTACAATCAGGACTATCCGGCCATTCAAGGCAATTTGAACTTCCTATTGGACGTTGCCGATATCGATTTCAACCATCCGGCGGTCGCCTTGAAGGTGAATCACGCAAACAGCTTGTTCTTGGCGATGAAAAGCGGCGTCGGAATCGGAGGGCTTTCCGATTACATGGCCGCCGGAGACCCGGACATCGTGCGGGTTCTTCCCGAAATCGAGGGCCCGGCCTTCAAAGCCTATCTCGTTTATCCGGAGAAACTGCGCGATTCGAGACGCATTCAAGCGTTCTGGGATTTTCTGATCGGCGAAGTCCGCGAATCGGGTTTATAGGTCAGGTTTATAGGGTGGTCTTACGTGGATAGCATGCATACTTCAACCGGCCCTTCTCGCGAGGACGCCCTTCGCCTGCATCGGGAAGGAAAGCTGGCCGAGGCGGAGGCGATCTACCGTGAACTTCTAGAGCGGCAATCGAAGGACGCGGAACTTCTTCACCTCCTCGGCGCACTGTGCCAGCAAAAGGGCGCGAGCGTGGAAGCAATCACCTGCTTCGAGAAGGCGCTCGCGCAAACCCCGGACGCGGTGGATACGCTTTTCAACCTCGGCGCCGTTCTCCATCGGCTCGGAAAATACGAGGCGGCCGCTGACGCCTACCGACGCGTGCTCACGCTGGCGCCCGAGGACATCGACTCCAACCTCAATCTCGGAAATACCCTCCTGCTGCTCGGGCGGCTTGACGAGGCGGCCGCTGTCTACCGGACCTTCCTCGCGAAGCGACCGGAAAACGCCGGTGCCCACTACAACCTTGGCCTCGCCCTGATGCGCGCCGGCCGCTGCGGGGAAGCGGTCGCAGCGTATGAGGCCGCGCTTGAACGCCGACCCGATTTCGTCGAGGCGCGAACCAACCTTGCCGCCACCTTGCTGGAACTCGGCGAGATCGAGAAGGCCGAGGCCGGTTTCCGGCAAATTGTGAAAACCCGGCCGGAGGACGCCCGCGCCCATCTCGCACTTTCGCGCCTGACGACGTTCCGGGAAGGCGACGGAGCAATCCACGCGATGGAGCGTGCCCTTGCGAACCCTTCCCTGCCGAAGAAAGAAGCAACCCTTCTTCGCTTCGCTCTGGGCAAGGCCCATGAGGATACCGGCAAGTACGACCTCGCCTTCGACTGCTTCGAGAAAGCGAACCAACTGAAGCGCGAGTCGGCCCCGCACGGTACCGCGGCGGACGAAGAGAGGTTCGAGCGCATCCCGGCAATCTTCAACAAGCGGCTCCTGACCGAGAAGGCGGGCCACGGCTTCGCCAGCGAGCAACCGATCTTCGTTCTCGGCATGCCGCGTTCCGGTATAAGCTTGGTCGAGCAAATCCTGGCCAGCCACCCGGCCGTTTTCGGCGGTGGCGCGCTAGATACCTTCCCGGAACAGGTTCGCAAGATTCCAAACGGACCGGGGCCGGCGACGGGCTTTCCCGAAGCGGCCGCCGGGCTCGACGCCAACGCTTTTGAAAGGCTCGGCCGGGCGTATGTCGAGACGGTCGGCGCACGCGCGCCGGGCGCCGCGCGAATCACGGACAGCCTGGCGAGCAATTTTCAATATATCGGCCTCATCCATCTCGCCCTTCCCCAGGCGACCATCCTTCATTGCGCGCGCAACCCGATCGATACCTGTCTTTCCTGCTTCAAGACCTATTTCGCGGAAACGCCGAATTGCAGCGACGATTTGGCCGAACTTGGACGTTACTACCGGCGATACGAGCGGCTGATGCACCACTGGCGCGCCATGCTGCCGGGGCGGATTCTGGACATCCCTTACGAGGACCTCGTCGCCGATCAGGAGGGAACGACACGCCGGATTCTCGATTTCTGCAAGCTGCCGTGGGAAGACGCCTGCCTCACCTTCTTCAAAACGAAGCGGCCCGTGCATGCGGCAAGCATCGCCCGCGTCCGCCGGCCGATCGACACGGCGGCCGTAAGGCGATGGCGGCATTACGAGCACCACCTCGCCCCGCTCCTCGAGGCGCTGTAACGCGAAAGACAAAGGCTGGTGCCCGCTGCTGGACTCGAACCAGCACTCCCGTTTCCAGGAAACGGATTTTAAGTCCGTTGCGTCTACCTGTTCCGCCAAGCGGGCCATCGGAAAATCCGGGGAACCCTAATCCCGGGCGGCTACCCAGGCAACCGGGCAAGCAAGCCGACGCTTCAGTCAAGCGCTTCCTCGACCGGGTCGCCGCCCAAATCCTCCAGCAGGCGCACAACCTCGGCAAAGGCTTGCCCAACGCGCAACACCTCGACGCCGCGCACGACGATGCTCACCCCAAGTTGGCCCTTGCGAAAATAAGGATAGCTGCCGATTTCGACATCGGTGTGATGGGCCTGGACTTGGGCCAGACCCGCCGCGATCGTACCCTCGCCAAGTTTTGCGGAAGCCGCGCGCGTAAGGACCGGCGGGCCGCCGACGAGTCTTCCCTTTACCCCTTCGACCATCGCCTGCAGGACAAGCGGCGGGCCCGGCAGCACGAAAACGTTCTCTATTTGAAAGCCGGGCGACTTGCTGACCGGGTTGAGAATGAGCTTGGCCCCTCTCGGCATTTCGGCCATGCGCAGCCGGGAATCGTTGATCCGCTCCGGTCCGTAATAGTCCTCAAGGATCGCGGCGGCGCGCGGGTGGCGCTCCAAAGGCTGGCCGAAGGCCATCGCCACGGCGGCGGCGGTCACGTCGTCGTGGGTGGGGCCGATGCCGCCGGTCGCAAAGACGTAACGGTAGCGCGCGCGGCAGGCGTTCACGGCCTCGGCAATCGCATCCGGATCGTCCCGCACGACGCGCACCTCGGAGAGGCGGATCCCCCATTCGTTGAGCCGCTTCCCGAAATAGGGAACGTGTTCGTCCCGGGTACGGCCGGAAAGAATCTCGTTCCCGATAACCAGGAGGCAAGCGGTCGAAAGAGGGGTCATGGACATGCGGTTCAAGCCTTCGCTTCCAAAAAGCATAGGCCGGAAACGCGCCCGGTTGAAAGGCCAAAGCCAGGCCTCTACATTTCCGGTATGCGCTTTCCCGCCCCCCTCATCCGCGGCCGTTTCCTCACCCGCAGCAAGCGATTCTTCAGCACCGTGGAGCTTGAAAGCGGCGAACGCATAATTGCCCACTGCCCGAACCCGGGCTCGATGATGGGGCTGCTGGAGGAAAACGCCGAGGTATGGATATCGCCCGCGCAAAACCCGAATCGCAAGCTTCGCTACACTTGGGAACTCGTGCGCATCGGCGAAGGCCTCGTCGGCATCAACACGGTGCTTGCGAACCGGATCGTCGAGGAAGCCCTGCTTACCGACCGCATCCCTGGGCTTACCGGCTATGCCTCCATCCGGCGCGAGGTTCCTTACGGGCAAAATTCCCGCGTGGATTTCCTGCTCGAAAGCGGGGATAAACCCCGCTGTTACGTCGAAGTGAAGAACGTCACTCTACGGCTGAAAGACTTCGCCGCCTTCCCGGACGCCGTCACCACCCGCGGCGCGAAGCATCTTGCCGAACTTGCGAATGTCGTCCGGTCGGGCGGGCGCGCCGTCCTGCTTTACCTCGTCCAACGCGAGGATTGCACTGGTTTTGTTCTCGCCGAGGAAATCGATCCGGCCTATGTTGAAGCGGCGCGAGTGGCCCGGGCGGAAGGCGTGGAAAGCTTGTGTTTTTCCTGCCGGATAAGCGCCGAGACGATCGCGCTGGACCGCGCCTTGCCGCTCGCCTTTCGAATGGCTTGAAAACAACGCAAAGAAGTGGGCCCCGTGGAACAGGATTGGACAACCACCCAGCCGGCCGAAGCCTTGGAGGAAATCCATAGCATCACGTTTCACGATGCGAAGGGTTTCGAAGGGATGCGCCGCGCCGGCCGGCTTGCCGCCGAGACGCTCGACTTCATCACGCCTTACGTGAAGGCTGGCGTTACGACCGGAGAACTCGACCGGCTTTGCCACGATTTCATCGTGAACCATGGCGCGGTGCCGGCACCGTTGAATTATCGCGGCTTTCCGAAATCGATCTGCACTTCCGTCAACCACGTCGTTTGTCACGGCATCCCCGGCGAAAAGAAATTACGCGACGGCGACATTCTGAACATTGACGTCACCGTCATCCTCGATGGCTGGCATGGGGATACGAGCCGGATGTTTTACATCGGGAAACCCGGCGTCAAAGCCCGCCGCCTTGTCGAGATTACCTACGAATGCCTGATGCGGGGCATCGCGCAGGTCAAGCCTGGCGCCACGCTGGGGGACATTGGCCACGCCATCCAATCCCATGCCGAAGCCCAGCGCTACTCGGTCGTCCGCGATTTCTGCGGGCACGGCCTTGGCCGCATCTTCCACGATGCCCCAAGCATCCTGCATTTCGGTAAACCCGGCGAAGGCGTCACCTTGCAGGAGGGCATGTTCTTCACGATCGAGCCGATGATCAACGCGGGCGGGTATGACGTGAAAATCCTCGACGATGGATGGACGGCCGTCACCAAAGACCGCTCCCTTTCCGCACAGTTCGAACACAGCGTTGGGGTGACGGCGGAGGGGTGTGAAATTTTTACCCTGTCGCCGACCGGCCTTGTCTGCCCGCCCTATAACGTCTGACGGAGACGGGCGATGGACAGAAAGGCGACGGGGGACGAGAAGCCCCATTACCTGGGTCACCGCAAGCGTCTTCGCGAAAGATTCCTGAGCTCCGGGCCCGACTCCCTCACCGATTACGAGATGCTCGAGATGCTTCTCTTTCCGGCGTACCCGCGCCAGGACGTCAAGCCTTTGGCAAAAGCCCTGCTAAAGCGCTACGGCAATTTCGCGAACGTCCTCCAGGCCGAGCCCAAAGACCTTCTCGCCACCCCCGGTATGGGCGAGGCCGCCATGGTCGCCCTCAAGACCGTTCTGGAAGCGACCCTCCGGCTTGCCCGCCAGGAACTCCTGCACCAGCCGGTGATCGGCAGTTGGCAGCAATTGCTGGATTACCTCTACACCGCCATGGCGCATCGAAAGAATGAACATTTCCGCCTGCTTTTCCTGGACCGCAAGAACGCCCTCATCGCCGACGAAGTCCAACAGAGCGGGACGGTCGATCATGCGCCGATCTACCCGCGGGAAATCGTGAGGCGCGCCCTCGACTTCGGAGCTTCCGCCATCATCATGGTCCACAACCACCCAAGCGGCGACCCGACGCCGTCGAAGACCGATATCGCCATGACGAAGGAAGTGCGGCAGGCCTGCGAGACGCTTGGCATCGAATTGTACGATCACGTCATCATCGCCAAGCAGGGCCACCAGTCCTTCAAGACCATGGGGCTGCTTTGACCGGACGGCGGCGCGGGGCGTCCTTCTCCTTCTTGCTCCTGCTTGTGTTCTTGCTGGCGCCCGCCGCCGTGGCGGCCGATATCCGGATTGTCGCCTTCGGCGACAGTTTGACGAAGGGGTACAACCTGCCGCCGACGCAAGCCTTTCCGGCCCAACTTGAACGCGCGCTTCGCGCCAAGGGTTACGGTGTCACCGTCCTCAACGCCGGCGTTTCCGGTAACACGACGGCAAGCGGCCTTGCCCGCCTCGACCGTATCCTTGCCCTTGATCCGGAGATCGTAATTGTTGAATTCGGCGCCAACGACGTCTTCGCCCAATTCGAACCGCAGGAAAGTTACGTCAACCTGGATCGAATCCTAACCCTTCTTCGCCAGCAAAATATCCGAGTCCTGCTGACCGGCAGCCGCGTTCCTTCCGGCCTGGGCCCGGATTACGACGCGGCGTTCAACGCCATTTTCCCGGCTCTGGCCAAGAAACACCGCGTTCCGCTCTATCCCTTCTTTCTCGAAGGCGTGGCAAAGAATCCGAAGTTGAATTTGTTGGACGGGGTCCATCCAAACGCCGAAGGGGTCGCCATGATTGTTGAGGGAATCCTGCCGCACGTCCTGCGGTTGCTCGATTCCGAGGACAATTGAACGGGCGCGCGTCAAATCGAATCGGTAAATTTGTCGAACGTCTCCCAGAATCGCGCCCGAATGGGGTCGCGCTCGAACAAGAGCTCGTGGCGCGCTTCCGGAAACGAAACAAAGGTCGCCTGCGGCAGGTGATGGCAAAGGCGTATTTGAGCGTCGTTCCGGACGATTTGTTCCTCGGCGGCGCTTAGACAGAGCACCGGCACATCGATCCGGCGCACATAATCCGGGTTTTCCAGCTTACGAATGGACTGGTATGCCGCGTGCACCCAAGCGAAGGTCGGCCCGCCCAGGCCCAGCGCGGGGTTTGCTTGCGTAAGTGCCCGGCTGCGCTGGAAACGCACCGGATCGGACGTCAAAAGATTGTCCTTGAACGCGGCTGCGTAGGGGTCCGCATCCCCCATCCCAACCAAGTACTGCTTGCCGAGTCCGCACTGAACAGTAAGCCGGGCAAGTTGCTCGGCGAACGGCCGCGGCATCCCGCCGGTGTGGATATCCACCATCGGCGCCGACAGCACGGCCTTCGCAAAGAACCCCGGCCGTTCGGCCATGTAGCGGAGCGCCAGGTGCCCCCCCATCGAATGGGCCAGCGCGATATGGGGGCCGGGACTGCTTGGCCGCACGATCTCCGTCAAAAAAACGTGGAGATCCTCCAGCAAGGGGTCGAAGGAATCGGCATGCCCCTTTCGCGCGTTCGAAAGCGGCCGCGAGGAAAGCCCCTGCCCTCGCCAATCTTTCGACCAGACCGCAAACCCCCTGGCCAGCAATTCGTCGACCGTCTCGAAATATTTTTCGAGGAACTCCGTACGGCCATGCAGCAGGACAACCGCGCCGCGCGGCGGCCCTTCCGGTTGCCAGAAGGCGTAGCGAATCCGCGTCCCGTCGGCGACTTCGAAAGTGGCGAAACGGTCGTTCCTCATGCGTTTTTTAATGACCCTTCACTTCTAGTCACGCCACCTATCGTCACGCGAAGGCTTGCTCCTTCCCTATTACCGGTAGGCCTTGCCCACGTGGTATGTTTTGCACCCAAGTTGCCTTACCGACCACGCACCGAGACCCCCATGAAGCAGGCACCCCAAGCATACCATCACTTTCTGGAAAACCTGCCGGCAAACCGAAGGCGCCGGTTGCGCGCTTTCGGCAAGACGGACGGCAGCCGCATCGAACGCGAAGGCAAGACTCTCTGCAACTTCTCGTCGAACAACTATCTGGGGCTTGCTCAACATCCGGCCCTTCGCGAGCGCGCCATCGCGTGGACGGAGGCTTGGGGAACGGGGTCCGGGGCTTCCCGGCTGGTCTGCGGAAATTTAGAACTCTTCGAAAAAATAGAAGCAAAATTAGCCCGGGCGAAGCGCAAGGAGGCCGCCCTGGTAATGGCCTCCGGTTATCAGACCAACGTCGCCGTGCTGGCGGCCCTTTTGAATCGCCGGATTCTCGAGGCGGAGCCGCTCGTCTATTTCGACGCATTGAACCACGCCAGCCTTCACCAGGGCTGCCGGGCCGCCGGAGCGAGGCAGATTTGTTACCATCACAACGATCTCGATCATCTTGAATCCCTCTTGCGTGAAGGAAGGCGCGAAAACCGGCCACGCTTTATCGTGACCGAATCTGTCTTCAGCATGGATGGCGACCAAGCTGACATTAGGCAACTTGTTGAAATAGCAGATAAATATGGGGCTTTCCTCTACCTCGACGAGGCTCACGCCACCGGCGTTCTTGGCCCGGAAGGCTTTGGACTTGCCGCCGAATACGGCGACCGGATCGATCTCGTCATGGGGACCTTCAGCAAGGCACTGGGAAGCTTCGGGGCCTACGTGGTCTGTTCCGAAAAACTTCGGAGCTTCCTGGTCAATCGCTGCCCCGGCTTGATCTATTCAACCGCCCTGCCACCCGGGGTCCTGGGAGCCAATGACGCCGCTTTAGACCTCGTGCCGAAAATGGCCGCCGAGCGGGCTTGGCTCCAAGATGCCGCCGCGCATGTCCGTCACGTTTTCCGCCAGGCGGGGCTTGACATTGGGCGCTCAACAACGCAGATAATCCCCGTAATCGTGGGATCGGAAGAGAACGCGCTTCGTTTGAGTATCGCTTTGGAAACAAATGATATATTGGGTATAGCCATCCGACCCCCGACAATCCCAGAAGGAGAGAGCCGCATACGTTTTGCCATCACCGCCACCCACGACGATGCCGACATTGAGCGGCTGACTCGGGTCACGGTCAAGGCGGCCAGAGAATTACGTCTTATTCCCTGATCGGTACCGACGCAGCGCATCCAAATTTTGGAGAAAACTTTGGCTTTCAAACCAAAAACGCATTCATGGAAACGATGAAAATGACAAGGAGAGGGTTTGTGTTGCACCGGCTTCTGGTAAACTTTTTTTCCCTTCCCTTAGCCGTCCTTGCCCTGTTCGGCCTTGCCTTAGCGGCCAACCCTGCGTCTGCCAAGGATCTGTCCGAGGACAATTACCGCCCGCCGGATCTCCAGATCGTGCCGGTGAAGCCGCTGCGCGTCTCGAAAGACAACGTGATCGAACTTAGCGCGTCGGCCTGCCAGTTCGTCGAACCGGAAGGGGCCGCCCAGGACATTGCGGTTACCTTCCCGCGCGACTGCCCGCGGGAGAACCGCAAGACGCGAAGCGCCCGGGTGCCGAACATCCAGACCCTCATCATCAAGCCCGGCACGTACAAGTTCCGCGTCAAGAACGAGAACGTACCCTACGCGGTCGGT
The DNA here is from genome assembly GCA_040752895.1 of Pseudomonadota bacterium. Lineage (NCBI taxonomy): Bacteria > Pseudomonadati > Pseudomonadota > Pseudomonadota bacterium. Next base: position 334,709 of record JBFMHN010000003.1, on the reverse strand, counting down.
CTTGAGATTTACGAAGTCAATGACAAGGGTAAAAAGGCAAACAAGCCGCTTTTCTCCAAGGGCGAACTTCTGACCGGCTACGATGAGATTTACGAAGTCGAACTCAAGGAGGGACGTTACGTCTACACGGGGCGGCAAAACCCGACCTTCGAGTACCCATTGATCGTGACGAGTTCCGATGCCACCGGCGCAAAGGAGGCTCCGGCCGACGCGAACGAGGCTTCGGCCAAAGCGGAATAGTTCGAAGACCCGTTTCTTTATCTTTCGGGCCCAAGATTCGCCGGCGGGGGTTACCTTGCCCGAATCTCGACATTCCGGTTTTAAAAGTTTCGAACATCTGTAAAATCCGGGGCGCGGGAGATGCTTCCGCCCGCTAGGGTTGTCCGTTTCTTTGTGCCTTCTTTGGGGTGCCCGTACCCATGATTCCACGCTATGCGCGCCCGCAAATGACGGCCCTCTGGGCACCCGAAAACAAATTCAAGATCTGGCTCGAAATTGAGACATATGCCTGCGAGGCGCAGGCCAAGATCGGCGTCATCCCGCAGGAAGCCGCCGAGGCCGTGCGCAAACGCGGCAAGGTCGAGATCGCGCGAATCGAGGCCATCGAAAAGGAAACGCATCACGATGTCATCGCCTTCCTGACGAATCTAGCCGAACATGTCGGGCCAGAAGCGCGCTTCGTGCATCAAGGCATGACGTCCTCGGATGTGCTGGACACCTGCCTCGCCGTCCAGCTGGCCCAAGCCTGCGATCGAATTCTCGCGGACGTCGACCGGCTGCTCGCCGCCCTTAAGAAGCGCGCCTACGAGCACAAGGACACCGTTTGCATCGGGCGCAGCCACGGCATCCACGCCGAGCCGACAACCTTCGGCCTCAAGCTTGCCAGCCACTACGCCGCCTTCCAGCGCGGCCGCGGGCGGCTGCTCGCAGCACGCGACGAAATCGCGACCTGCGCGATTTCCGGCGCCGTCGGCACCTTCGCGAACATCGACCCCCGAGTCGAAGCCTACGTAGCGGAAAAGATGGGCCTTCGGGTAGAACCAATCTCGACGCAGGTCATCCCGCGCGACCGCCACGCGGCGTTCTTCGCCACGCTCGGCGTCACGGCCAGCACGATGGAAAATCTGGCCGTCGAAATCCGCCACCTACAGCGGACGGAAGTGCTTGAAGTGGAGGAATATTTTTCGCCAGGCCAGAAGGGTTCCTCGGCCATGCCGCATAAGCGGAACCCGGTCTTAAGCGAAAACGTGACAGGCCTTGCCCGCGTCGTCCGCGGGTACGTAACACCGGCACTCGAGAACGCGGTCCTTTGGCACGAACGGGACATTGCCCACTCCTCCGTCGAACGGATCATCGCGCCGGATGCGACGATCACGCTTGATTTTGCGTTGAACCGCCTTGCGGAAATCATCGAGAAACTGGTCGTCTATCCCGGAAACATGCGCCGTAATCTCGACGCCTTGGGCGGCCTGGCCTATTCCCAGCGCGTGCTCCTCGCCCTCACCCAAAAAGGGCTAAGCCGCGAAGCCGCCTACGCGGCAGTTCAGCGAAACGCGATGAAAGCCTGGGAGGAGAAAACCGCTTTCCTCGACCTTCTGAAGGCTGACGAAAACATCTCAAGCCATCTTGAGGCAGCGGTGCTGGAAGGGCTTTTCGACCCCCGTTACCACACGCGCCACGTCGATACGATCTTTGGGCGGGTCTTCGAAAACGCCTAGCAACGATCGGCCGCCCAGCCGGAAACCCGGAGACAACGTCTATCCGCTGGTAATTTGCTCAAAGGCGATTTGAAGGAAGCGATCCATTTCCTTGCGAACGCGGTGTTCGGAAATGTCGAGCCCCTTCTTCTGAAAATCCTGGAAGACCTTCTCGAGAACGTCGGCGTCGCCGGGCTTTTCGAAGTCGGCGGCGATGACTTCTTTCGCATACGTCTCGGCGTCGGTGCCCACGAGGCCCAAAAGCTCGGCTGCCCACAACCCAAGCAGCCGGTTGCGCCGCGCCTGGGCCTTGAACGTGGTTTCCTGATCGTGCTGAAATTTGGCTTCTGCCGCCTTCTCCCGATCCTTGAAGCTGCCGTTCATCGTCTCCACCCTGTGCTTGCCGTTTCGTTTGCTGACGGCGGGATTGCGAGATTCCCACCGCGCTCCTTATATAGCGAGCCCGGCACGGAAGTGGTATCTGAAAGTTCGCATGTGCACCCTTGTGTTCGCCTACCGTCCCGACGCCGACTGGCCGGTTTTGCTTGCCGCCAACCGGGACGAAAAGATCGGCCGGCCGGCTCTCCCCCCCGGCCGGCATTGGGATAACCGCCCCCAGGTGGTGGCCGGCAAGGACATCGAAGGCGGCGGAACGTGGCTTGGGTTAAACGACGCGGGCGTGGTGGCAGGAATCTTGAACCGGTCGGGAACGCTGGGACCGGCCGCCGGCAAGCGCAGTCGGGGGGAAATCGTCCTTCGAACCCTCGACTACGCGGACGCAACGACGGCCGCTCGGGCGCTGGACGAACTCGCTACGCAGGCCTACCGGCCTTTCAACCTGGTGGTGGCGGATAGCCGGGAGGCCTTCTGGCTGCGCAGCCTAGGCACGGGCGCCATCGAACGGTGGCGGCTGCCGCCGGGAATCTCGATGATCACGGCTCATGACCGAAACGACACGCGGTCGCATCGCATCCGCACTTATCTGCCGCTTTTCCAGGCCGCCCCCCTTCCCGATCCCGATAAGGACCATTGGGCGACATGGGAGGCCTTGCTCGCAAGCCGCGACCGCGCGGCCGACGACGGCCTTGAAGAAAGCGCCATGACGATCGCGGACCGGGATGGCTTCGGCACCGTCTCCAGCGCCTTGATCGCGCTGCCTGCCGCCGGAAAGGAAGGCCCGCCCGTCTTTCGGTTCGCCGACGGCCGTCCGGACGAGACGCTTTTCGAAAACGTGGCTGTCTGATCGCCCCCCCCCAGCCTGGCTGGCATTGTTTTCAAGGGGGAGAGTTGCTATATCTTGGGCGTGCTTTGAACCGCTCGTCCCACCGGTCGGGGGGTTTTTTCTTTTTCGGCACTGGGTATTCATGGCACGGCGCAGACGAATCTACGAAGGGAAGGCCAAAGTTCTTTTCGAGGGGCCTGAGCCGGGCACGCTCGTCCAATACTTCAAGGACGACGCGACCGCCTTCAACAACCAGAAACACGCCATCATCACCGGCAAGGGGGTCCTGAACAACCGGATCTCGGAATACCTGATGACCCGCCTGGGGGAGATCGGAATTCCGACTCATTTCGTCCGCCGGCTCAACATGCGCGAGCAACTGATTCGGGAAGTGGAAATCATTCCCGTCGAGGTTGTGGTGCGGAACGTCGTCGCGGGCTCGCTTGCCACGCGGCTGGGCCTCGAGGAAGGCGCGCCGTTACCGCGTTCGATTATCGAATACTATTACAAATCCGATAAACTCGGCGATCCGCTTATCTCGGAAGAGCACATCACCGCCTTTGGCTGGGCGTCGGCGCAAGAACTCGATGACATCCTGTCGATGTCGCTTCGCATCAACGATTTTCTTCTCGGCCTTTTCTTCAGCATCGGGCTCCGTCTCATCGACTTCAAACTCGAGTTCGGCAGGCTGTACGAAGGCGACCAGGTGTATGTCGTCCTCGCCGACGAAATCAGCCCGGACGGCTGCCGCCTTTGGGATGTGCGGACAAACGAGAAGTTCGACAAGGATCGTTTCCGCCGGGATCTCGGAAATGTCGAGGGCGCCTACCAAGAAGTGGCGCGGCGGCTTGGCATCCTTCCGGAAGGCGGACCAACGGACCTCAACGGTCCGGCCGTCATGCAGTGATCAAGGCGATCGTTCCATTGAAAAAGCGCGGCGCATGAAGGCGGGCATTCATATCATGCTGAAATCGGGCGTTCTTGACCCGCAAGGGAAGGCCATAGAGAACGCTTTGAAATCGCTTGGCTTTAACGGTATAAATGGGGTCCGCCAGGGCAAGTATATCGAAATCGAACTGGCGGAAACCGACCCCGCGCGCGCCAAAGAGGTCTTGAAGGCGATGTGCACGAAGCTGCTCGCCAACCTCGTCATCGAAAACTACGAAATCGAGTTGCTGGACTAAGGCCCGGATTTGTTCGTCCCGCCGTCAACCCCCCGAAGAGACCGTCGCCGTGAAGACCGCCGTTATCGTCTATCCCGGTTCGAACTGCGATCGAGACGTTCGCGTCGCTCTTGCGCACGCCATGGGGTGTCAACCGCTAGCCGTGTGGCACCGGGACAGCGAATTCCCTGAGGTGGACCTGATCGTACTGCCCGGCGGGTTCTCTTATGGCGATTACCTTCGTTGCGGCGCGATGGCGGCCCATTCCCCCATCATGCGGGAGGTGCGGCGACGGGCCGAACGGGGCGTGCCGGTGCTCGGCATCTGCAACGGCTTCCAAATCCTGACCGAAACGGGACTGCTTCCCGGTGCGCTGCTTCGGAACGAAGGCCTCAAATTCATTTGCCGCGACGTCCATCTGCGAGTCGAAACGCCCGCAAGCCTTTTCACGCAGGCCTACCGCAAGAACGAGGTGCTTCGCATTCCGATCGCCCATCTCGAAGGAAACTATTTCGCCGACGCGGAGACGCTTGAGGAACTGGAAGGGGAAGGCAGGGTCGCTTTCCGGTATTGCACCCCGGAAGGCGGAAAGGACGCAGGGTCGAATCCGAATGGATCCGCCCACGACATCGCCGGCGTGTTCAATGAAACGCGCACGGTTCTCGGCATGATGCCGCACCCCGAACGGCTGGCCGAACCGCTGCTTGGGGGCGAAGACGGCAAGCGCCTGTTCGAAGGCCTTGCGGCGAGTTTCGCATGACTGGCACCCCCCCCGACGTCACCCCCGACATCGCCGCCCAGCACGGTCTTAACGCCGAGGAGTACGAAAAGGTGCTCGCAATCCTCGGCCGGAAGCCGAACCTAACGGAACTCGGCATCTTCTCCGTCATGTGGAGCGAGCATTGTTCCTACAAATCCTCGAAACGCTGGCTGAAAACCCTGCCGACCGAGGCCCCTTGGGTCATCTGCGGGCCGGGTGAGAACGCCGGCGTCGTCGACATCGGGGACGGCCAGGCGGCTGTCTTCAAGATGGAGAGCCACAACCACCCCTCTTTCATCGAACCCTACCAGGGCGCGGCGACCGGCGTCGGTGGCATCCTGCGCGACGTCTTCACGATGGGCGCGCGACCGATCGCCAACCTCGATTCGCTGCGCTTTGGAAGCCCGGACCATCCAAAAAGTCGTCACTTGGTGGCCGGCGTCGTCGCCGGCATCGGCGGCTATGGCAACTGCATCGGCGTACCCACCGTTGGCGGGGAATGCAATTTCCATCCTTCCTACAACGGCAATATCTTAGTCAACGCAATGACGGTCGGCCTTGCGGACGCCGACCGCCTCTTTTATTCGGCGGCGGCCGGACCTGGGAATCCCATCGTCTACGTCGGGTCGAAGACCGGCCGCGACGGAATCCACGGAGCCACCATGGCCTCGGCGGAATTCGACGCGGATTCGGACGCCAAGCGCCCGACCGTGCAAGTGGGCGACCCCTTCACCGAGAAACTGCTGCTGGAAGCCTGCCTCGAATTGATGGCGACCGACGCAATTGTCGCTATCCAGGATATGGGGGCGGCGGGGCTGACATCGTCCTCTTTCGAGATGGCATCGAAGGGCGACACCGGCATCGAAATGGACCTCGACCGGGTGCCGATCCGCGAGGCAGGCATGACCCCTTACGAAATTATGCTTTCGGAAAGCCAGGAACGCATGCTGATGGTCTTGAAGCCGGAACGGACCGACGTGGCGCGGGCGATCTTCGAGAAGTGGGAACTCGACTTCGCCGTCATCGGCAAGGTTACGGACAGCGGCCATATGGTTCTGCGATCGAAGGGGGAAGTCGTCGCCGACCTTCCCATCGCACCGCTTGCCTCGGCGGCACCGAGCTACGACCGGCCGTGGACGCAGCCCATTATAGCGCCACCCCTTTCCTTGCCCATCGGCAAGGCGCCACAAGACCCCGGAGAAAGCCTCCGCCGCCTGATCGGCAGCCCCGATCTCGCCAGCCGCCGCTGGATCTGGGAGCAGTACGACCACATGGTGATGGCGGACACCATCAACCGGCCCGGCGGCGACGCCGCGGTCGTCCGCGTCCATGGCACGAACAAAGGACTTGCCATGACGACGGATTGCACGCCCCGCTATTGCGGGGCAAACCCCAGGGTGGGCGCGGCCCAGGCCGTGGCGGAAGCGTGGAGGAACTTGACGGCGGTCGGCGCCAGGCCGCTCGCCATCACGGACAATCTGAATTTCGGCAATCCGGAACGGCCGGAGATCATGGGCCAGTTCGTGGCCGCCATCGAGGGAATACGGGAAGCCTGCCTGGCCCTTGATTTCCCCGTCGTCTCCGGCAACGTCTCTCTCTACAACGAGACGAACGGGCAGGCGATCTTGCCGACGCCTGTGATCGGGGCGATCGGCCTGCTTGCGGATCTCGACAAGCGCATGACGCATGCCTTCAAGCGCGCCGGCGAGACGATTTGCCTGATCGGCGAGACGCGGGGCGAGCTTGGCGCTTCCGTTTACCTTCGCGAGATTTTTGGGCGGGAGAAAGGGGCGCCTCCCGCGGTGGATCTTGCCGCGGAACGGCGGAACGGCGATTGCGTGCGCCGCCTCATCGAAAGCGGGAAGGTGACGGCTTGCCACGACATCGGCGATGGCGGCATCGGCATCGCGCTCGCGGAGATGGCGCTGGCTGGCGGCATCGGCGTCGCGATAGAACCTAGGAACGACGGCTTGCCCTTAGAGGCCTGGCTCTTCGGCGAAGATCAGGGGCGTTACCTGCTTACGTCGGCGGAGCCCGAGGCCGTGCTGGAGGAGGCCGAACAGGCAGGCGTGCCCGCCTTCATCCTCGGGAAGACCGCCGGCGATGCATTGAAAATCGAAGGCATCCGGCCTATATCGTTAGCCAGCCTCCGGGAAGCCCATGAAGGCTGGTTTCCCGCTTACATGGCGGCCCTTTAAGGCCGACCTTTAAGAAAGAAACCCTGACGATGGCGATGGACGCCCACGAAATCGAGCGTTTGATCCGGGAAACGCTGCCCGACGCGCAAGTGACCATCACGGACCTGCGGGGGGATGGCGACCACTACGCCGCCCGGGTCGTTTCCGCCGCCTTCAAAGGCAAGAGCCGCGTCCAGCAACACCAGATGATCTATAAGGCTCTGCGTGGTAACATGGGCGAAGCCTTGCACGCCTTGGCGCTCCAGACCGCGCTACCGGAAGGGACCTAAGGCTTACTTCAAACGACGAGGAACCAATGGCCGATAGCCCCGTATTCGACCGCATCCGTGCGGATCTTTCCGAGAATCAGGTCGTCCTTTTCATGAAAGGCTCGCCCGTCTTTCCCCAATGCGGGTTTTCCGCCACCGTGGTCGAAATCCTTTCACGAATGGGCGTGAAATTTAAGGGGGTTGACGTGCTGTCGGACCCCGATCTCCGCCAAGGCATCAAGGCGTTCAGCGACTGGCCGACGGTGCCTCAGCTTTATATCAAGGGCGAATTCATCGGCGGTTGCGACATCGTCCGCGAGATGTATGAAAGCGGCGAACTTTCAGGTCTTCTGAAGGAAAAAGGCATCGAGGCGGCGAGCTAATCCCAAGAATCGATGGAATAGAGATGGAATAGATACGAAAAGGGCGGCCCTTGGGCCGCCCTTTTCGTATCCGAAGACCTGGCCTTCGTCAGCGTGAGTAGAATTCGACGACGAGGTGCGGTTCCATCTGCGCCGGGTACGGCACGTCGCCAAGCATCGGCACGCGCAGGAACTTTCCCTTCATTGCCTTGAAATCAACCTCGATATATTCCGGAACGTCCCGCTCGGACGACTGGGCCGCTTCCAGCACGACGGCCAATTCGCGGGATTTTTCCTTCACCTCGACGACGTCGCCTTCCTTCAGCAGGGCGGAGGGAATCGTCATGCGCTTGCCGTTCACGCGCACATGCCCGTGGTTGACGAATTGCCGGGCGGCAAACACGGTCGGCACGAACTTCATCCGATAAATGATCATGTCCAGCCGGCGTTCCAGCAGGCCGATCAGCCGTTCGCCCGTATCGCCCTTGAGCCGAATGGCTTCCTCATAGATCCGCCGGAACTGCCGCTCGCCGATGTTCCCATAGTAACCCTTTAATCTCTGCTTGGCGGCGAGCTGGACACCGAAGTCCGAGACCTTCCGCCGACGCAGATTCGACGGCCCATGCTGGCCGGGGCCGTGTTCCCGCCGGTTCACGGGACTTTTCGGGCGTCCCCAAAGATTAACGCGCAAGCGCCGGTTGATCTTGTATTTGGATTGCAGCCGTTTCGTCATCGGACCTTACATAATCAATAATATCAACTACTTCCCAGAAACCCCGCCGCCTTCGGCCGGGAGCGGCGTACTATACGCGCGAACGGCAGGCTGTCAAACCGATTTCCCGCCTATTTTCAGCCTTTCGACCGGCGATCGAGACAGCTCACGATGCCTCGAAGCGTGCTCACCTCCCGGTCCGTAAGTCCCGCCCGGGTGAAGATGTTCCGGATATTGCGAACCATTCCTGGCCGTTTCTCAAGCGGGCGGAGAAAACCGCAAGCGTCGAGCGCGCCTTCAAGATGCCCAAACAAACCCTGGAGTTCGACCTGGGCGGCCGGGCGTTCGTCATGCTGGCAGCGGGTGTCGGCGGGTGTCGGCGCAGCGAGACCGGCTTGAAACCACTCGTAGCCCAACAGAAGCACGGCCTGGGCAAGGTTAAGCGAGGCGAAGGCCGGGTTGAGCGGCACCTCGACGATGGCTTCCGCCAGAGTCACGGCGTCGTTCGTAAGACCGGCGCGTTCGGGCCCGAAAAGAATGCCGATTTTATCGCCCCTTTTTTCGGCCTCCCGCATGCGCACGGCAGCCGCGCGTGGGGCGAGAACGGGCTTTTCCATGTTACGCGGCCGGGCGGTCGCCGCAAAGACGTGCCGGAGATCGGCAATCGCTTCCGCAAGCTCCTCATAAACGCGTGCCTTCTCAAGCACCCGGTCGGCGCCCGCCGAAGCGGCAAGCGTTTTTTCGTTCAGCCAACCCTTGCGGGGGGTCACCAGCCGAAGTTCTCCAAGGCCGCAATTCCACATCGCGCGTACGGCGGTGCCGATGTTTTCTCCCAGCTGGGCATCGACGAGCACGATGATTGGACCGCCGCTTTTCGTAGCTCGCGTCGAATTGGTACCCGCCATCACACCTTGGCGCCCGCGCGGAACAGAAGGTAGGTAATGCTGTCGTGCAGCGCGTTGTAGGAGGCGTCTATCACGTTCGTGGAAACGCCCACCGTCGTCCAGTGATCGCCCTTGCCGGCGGCGCTTTCGATCATTACGCGCGTGCGCGCTTCGGTGCCAAAGCTCGAATCCAGAATCCGCACCTTGTAATCGACGAGGCGCAGCTTGCCGAGCTGGCGATAGATCGGCACCAGCGCCTGACGAAGCGCGTTATCAAGCGCGTTCACGGGCCCGTTCCCTTCCGCCACGGTGAGGGTGTTCTTGCCGCCGACGCTCACGTTGATCTTCGCTTCCGAAAGCGTAACCAGCTCGCCCTTTGCGTTCCAGCGGCGTTCATCGATGACCCGGAAGTTGTTGAGTCTGAAATATTCCGGAACCTTGCCGAGCGCCCGGCGGGCCAGCAGTTCGAAGCTGGCACCGGCGACGTCGTAGGAATAGCCCTCGTATTCCCGCATTTTTACCTTTTCGATGAGCGCCGACAGGCGCGGATCGTCCGCCTTCAGCTTGACCCCGATTTCATCGAGCCGGGCCAGCACGTTCGCCTTCCCTGCCTGGTCCGAAACAACGACGTGGCGATGGTTGCCAACGCGTTCGGGGTCGATGTGCTCATAGGTTTTCGGATCTTTCGCCACCGCCGAGACATGAAGGCCGCCCTTGTGCGCGAAGGCCGACACCCCGACGTAGGGCGCGTGGTGATTGGGAATACGATTCAGCCGGTCATCGATCAGGCGGGAAACGTGCGTAAGCTGCCGTAAATTTTTTTCGCTAACACCCGTCGTATATCCCATTTTCAGCATCAAGGTCGGCAGAAGCGAGACAAGGTTGGTGTTCCCGCACCGCTCGCCCAGGCCGTTCATCGTGCCCTGCACCTGGCGCGCGCCCGCCCGCACGGCGGCAAGGCTGTTGGCGACGGCGTTCTCCGTGTCGTTGTGGCAATGGATTCCAAGGCGCTCCCCCGGCACCTCTTTCGCTATCGCCGCGACGATCGCTTCCACCTCATGGGGCAGCGTGCCGCCGTTCGTGTCGCAAAGGACGACCCAGCGCGCGCCGGCCTCGTGGGCCGCCCGGATACAAGCGAGCGCGTATTCCGGGTTGGCCTTGAACCCGTCGAAGAAATGTTCGGCATCGAAGAGAACTTCGGCCACGCGCTCATTTGCGTAGGTGACGCTTTGGCGGATCATCTTGAGGTTTTCTTCGAAGGTGGCCTTAAGGGCGACCTTGACGTGAAAATCCCATGTCTTGCCCACCAGGCAGACCACTTTTGCCCCGCTTGAGAGCAGCCCTGCCATGCCCGGATCGTTCTCGACGCTGCGGCCGAGCCGGCGCGTCATCCCGAACGCGGCAAGCCGCGCGTTGCGCAGTCTCGGCGGTTTGGTGAAGAAGGTGTCATCGGTCGGGTTCGCCCCCGGCCAGCCCCCTTCGATGTAATCGATGCCGAGGCGATCCAGTTCTTCCGCGATGGCCACCTTGTCGCTGACGTCGAAATCGACCCCTTGGGTCTGCTGCCCGTCGCGCAGGGTGCTGTCGTAAAGGTAGACTCGCTTATCCGATTTCCTGCGGATCATCCTGCCCGTCTCCAAATTGTCTTTCCGGCCCGATCTTCGAGCAGGACCCCTTCGGCGGCAAGCGCGTCGCGGATGCGGTCGGCTTCCCGAAAGTCCCTTGCCTTGCGGGCTTGGTCGCGGCGGGCGATCAGGCGCTCGATCGCCGCCGCGTCGAAGGCGACGGCTCCCGCTGGATGCCAACGAAACCAAGCTCCCGGAGCCTGTTGAAGTAGCCCAAGGGCCGCCCCGCCCGCAAGCAATTCCGCCTTGATGTCCGCCTTGATGTCCGCTGTTTCGGCCTTGTTGAGCCGGCCGGCGAGGCCGGCGAGATGGCCGAGCGCCTCCGGCGTGTGAAGGTCATCAAGGAGGCGCGCCTCCACTCCTTCCGAAACCGTCGCCGTCGCGGCGTGAACGTCTTCCGCCTGACGAAGCGCGGTATACAGCCGATCGAGCTTTTCCTTCGCCTGGGTCAGCGTCTCGTCCGTCCAGTCCAGGGGCTGGCGGTAGTGGGTTGAAAGCACCGCGAAGCGGACGACTTCGCCGGGAGCCTGTTTCAGAAGGTCGCGGACTGTCAGGATATTGCCGAGCGATTTCGACATTTTTTCGCCGTTCACGGTAAGAAAACCGTTGTGGACCCAAAATCTGGCGAACGGCTTGCCGTCATGGGCGCAGGTGCTTTGGGCGATCTCGTTCTCGTGATGGGGAAACACGAGATCGCGACCGCCGCCGTGGATATCGAAGGTCTCGCCGAGATAGGCCTCGCTCATCGCCGAACATTCGACGTGCCAGCCGGGCCGCCCCCGTCCCCACGGGCTGTCCCACCCGGGAAGGTCGGGAGTGCTTGGCTTCCACAGCACGAAATCGGCCGGGTCTTTCTTGTAAGGGGCCACTTCGATGCGGGCGCCGGCGATCAGCTCGTCGCGGTTTTTCCCGGAAAGCTTGCCGTAACCTGGCAGCGTGCCCACCTCGAACAGGACATGCCCTTCCGCCACGTAGGCATGCTTTTTTTCGATCAGGCGTGCGATCATCGCCACCATGCGCACAACGTGTTCCGTCGCCCGCGGTTCCACGTCCGGCGGAAGCGCCCCAAGCGCCGCCATGTCTTCGTGGAAGGCATGGGCCGTCCGCTTGGTAAGCTCGGAAATCGACTCATTGTTTTCGGCGGCCGCGGCGTTGATCTTGTCATCCACGTCGGTGATGTTGCGGACGTAAGTGACGTTTTGGAAACGGCGTTTCAGCAGGCGGTATAAAACGTCAAAGACAAGGACGGGCCTGGCGTTCCCGATATGCGCCAGGCTGTATACGGTAGGGCCGCAGACATACATGCCGACCCTGTCCGGGATCAGGGGCGCGAAGATTTCCTTCTTGCGTGTCAGCGTGTTGTAGAGAACAAGTTCCATAGGTCACTATGGGCGGCATATGGCTTGACCAGACGCGTTCAGGCCGCCTCCCCCTGAAGCCGCGCGAGAGCCCGTTTTCGGCCGATCATCGGTAACAGATTCTGCATTTCGGGTCCATGTTCGGCCCCGGTAAGCGCCTGCCTGAGCGGGCGATAAAGCATCTTGCCTTTACGGCCGGTCACCTGTTTCACGGCTTCGGTCCATGTGCGCCAGGTATCTTGCCCCCATTCCTCTTCGGGCAGAAGCGAGGCCGCCTTTTCGACAAACGCCCCGTCCTCGATAACGGGCCGGACCTCGCCATAGCAGACGCGCCACCACGTCATGGCATCGGACAGGCGGTCCAAATTCTCGCGAACGGCCAGCCAGAAGGCCTCGGCGACCCCCTTGAGGCCCAACGCCTCGAGGCGCGCCCGCACCGTCGAAAAAGGAAGCGTATGAAGGAGCCTGGCGTTAAGGCCCTTAAGTTCCTCCAGATCGAATTTCGGCGTAGCGCGGGCGAATTTTTGCAAGTCAAAGCCGGCCAAGAGGGCTTCGAGCGAGGCAAAGGGGGCGACGGGGTCCGAGCTACCAACCGTCGCCAGCAGGCTGTTCAGCGCCATCGGTTCGAACCCATCCGCGCGCAGTTCGGCAACGGCAAGGCTGTCTTCCCGCTTCGAAAGGCCCTTGCCACCGATATCCGTCATCAGCGGAAGGTGGGCAAAGCGCGGCGGCGTCGCGCCCAACGCCTCGAAAATCTGGATTTGAACGGCCGTGTTCGTCACGTGATCTTCCCCACGCAGGATGTCCGTCACCGCGAAGTCTATGTCGTCGACGACAGCGGGCAGGATAAAAAGCGGCGTGCCGTCGGCGCGCAGGAGAACCGGGTCGCTCAAGTTCACCGCCGCGAACCGCACCTCGCCTCGGACGCCATCGGCCCAGCGGATTTCCCGGTCCTCGAGCAGGAAGCGCCAGTAAGGCTGACGGCCCTTCGCCTCGAACGCACGACGGTCCGCCTCCTGCACATGCAGCGCCGCCCGGTCGTAGATCGGCGGCTTCCCCCGGGAAAGGAGCGTCTTCCGTTTCAAGGCCAGCTCTTCCGCCGTTTCGTAACACGGGTAAAGCCGCCCCGCCGCCTTCAGCTTCTCGGCGGCGGCGGCGTAAAAAGCGAGGCGGGACGACTGTCGCATCTCCACGTCCCAAAGCAGGCCAAGCCAACGCAAATCCTCCCGCGCCGCTTCGACATATTCCTCCTGGCTGCGCTCGCTATCCGTATCGTCGAAGCGAAGGAGAAAGCGACCGCCGGACTTTCGCGCCAGCAGCCAATTGAGAAGGGCGACGCGCACGTTTCCGACATGCAGCCGCCCGCTTGGGCTTGGCGCAAAGCGCGCGACGACAGAGTGCCCAGCCTCGCTCATGCCAACCCCTTGTAGCGGTTCGTGATCGGGTAACGCCGGTCGCGGCCGAAGGAACGGCTGGTGATCTTGACGCCGGGCGGCGCCTGTCGGCGCTTGTACTCGGCGACATCCAGCATCCGCCAAACCCGGCTCACGGTCTCACGGTCGTGACCGCGGGCGGCGATCTCGTCCACGGACATGTCCTTCTCAATTAGGCAGCAGAGAATGTCGTCGAGCGCTGCATAGGGCGGCAGTGTGTCCTGATCGCGCTGATTCGGCTTGAGTTCGGCGGTCGGCGCCTTCGTGAGCACGCGTTCCGGGATAACGGCGCCTTTCGGCCCCAGGGAGCCTTCCGGAAAATGCGCGTTACGCCAACGGCTCAATCCATAGACCGTTGTCTTATAAACGTCTTTAAGGATGGCGAACCCCCCCGCCATATCGCCGTAAAGCGTGGCGTAACCGACCGACATTTCCGACTTGTTCCCGGTGCTGAGAACGAGGTAGCCGAACTTGTTGCTGAGCGCCATCAGCGTCATGCCGCGGGCACGCGCCTGGATGTTCTCCTCGGTTGCATCCGCCGGACGTTCCACGAAAAGATCCCTCAGCATCGAATCGAAGGCGCCCATCGCAGGCTCAATCGAAACCGTATCGAGACGAATACCGAGATTTTTGGCCAGCATCTCGGCGTCTTCGAGGCTTTCCTTCGAGGTGTAGGGCGAAGGCATGCGAACGCCGTGCACACGGTCCGCCCCCAGGGCGTCCGTCGCAAGCGCTGCGGTGAGGGCTGAATCGATGCCACCGGAAAGGCCGATCAAAACACCGGGAAAGCCGTTCTTCGCGACGTAATCCCGAAGGGCGAGCAAAAGCGCCTGATAAATCGCTTCCAGCCCTTCCGTTCCCTTCGCCACGGGACCCGGTTCGCACAGCCAAACACCCGTGTGCCGACGCCAACGGGTCAGCAGAATTTCCTCGCGCCAATCGCAGGCGCGGGCGGCAAGGTTGCGATCGTGTCGAAGGACAAAGGAACTGCCATCGAACACCAGTTCGTCCTGCCCGCCGACTTGGTTGACGTAAAGAAGCGGCAGGCCGGATTCGACGCCGCGCGCAACGGCAAGGTTCAGACGCTTGTCCGGCTTATCCACTTCGAAGGGAGAGCTGTTGAGAACCACGAGGATTTCCGCACCCGATTCGCTCAAGCATTCCGTCACGTCCGGCTTCCACATGTCCTCGCACACCATGACACCCAAGCGCACGTCGCGGAAGTTCATCGGCCCCGGCAACGGGCCTGGAGAAAAGATCCGCCCTTCGTCGAAGACACCATAGTTCGGAAGATCGTGCTTGAAGCGGACGCTCGCGATCTTCCCCTTCTCCAACAGCAGGGCGGCGTTGTAAAGCGCGTCCCCCTCCCGCCAAGGCGCGCCGACGAGAAGGCCGGGCCCGTCTTCTCGAAGATCCGCCACAAGACTCCGCACCGCCTCCTTGACCGCCGCCTGAAAGGAGGGTTTCAGAACGAGGTCCTCCGGAGGGTAGCCGGTCACAACGAGTTCGCTTGCGATGACAAGGTCGGCGCCCGCCTCTGCCGCCTCGCGGTAGGCCTTGTGAATCTTCACCAGATTCCCGGCGAGATCGCCGACGGTCGGGTTGATCTGGGCCAGGGCAATTGTCAGGTGATCGGTCATCGGGCTGGATGGCCTTGTCCGCGCGTCGGGGTTGAAGGACTTAACTACCGGGCCGCCAGGCAGGCCCGGCTTAGGAAACGGCCGAAGCCTGTGCGGCGGCGTTCCGTTCCTTCTTTAGGGCCTCCGCGACGAGAAAGGCAAGCTCAAGCCCTTGCGAAGCGTTCAGCCGCGGGTCGCAATGCGTATGGTAGCGATCGGCCAACCGGTCCTCGGTGATCTCCTGGGCGCCGCCGATACATTCCGTGACGTCCTGACCGGTCAGCTCGAAATGAATGCCTCCAGCGTAACTTCCTTCCGCCTGGTGGATCGCGAAGAACGCCTCGATCTCTTTCAGAATGCGATCGAAGGAGCGAGTCTTGTAGCCGTTCGACGCTTTGACCGTGTTGGCGTGCATCGGGTCGCAGGACCAAACCACCTTTCGGCCTTCCCGTTTAACGGCGCGGATCAGCGGCGGCAGGCGATCCCAGATCTGTTCCGCCCCCATCCGGCTGATCAGCGTCAGCCGCCCCGGGTCGTTGTTCGGATTCAGGATATCAATGAGGCGAAGCAGCTCCGCCGCTTCAACCTTGGAGCTGATTTTTACGCCGATGGGGTTGTGAATGCCCCGCAGAAATTCGACATGGGCGCTGTCCGGCTGGCGCGTGCGGTCGCCGATCCACAGCAGGTGAGCGGAGCAGTCGTACCAATCCCCCGTTGTGCTGTCGACCCGCGTCAACGCCTGCTCATAATGCAAAAGCAGCGCCTCGTGGGAGGTGTGGAAATCCGTCTGGCGGATCTCCGCGGACGTCTCGGAAGTCAGCCCGCACGCTTCCATGAAGGCGAGCGTTTCGGTCAGCCGGTCCGCCAAATCCCGGTATTTCTCCCCTTGCTTGCTCTGGCTGACAAAGCCAAGGTTCCAGCGGTTTACCTGATGCAGGTCCGCATAGCCGCCCTGGGCGAAGGCGCGCAAAAGGTTGAGCGTCGCCGCCGCCTGCGCATAGGCCTGAAGCATGCGCTGCGGATCCGGTGCACGCGCCTCTTCCGTGAAGGCCATCCCGTTGACGATGTCGCCGCGGTAGCTCGGCAGGGTCACGCCGGCTTGCGTCTCCATATCCTCCGAACGCGGTTTCGCGAACTGGCCGGCCATGCGGCCCACCTTGACGACCGGGCAGGCGGCCCCGAAGGTCAAAACGACCGCCATTTGCAACAGCACGCGGAAGGTGTCGCGAATGTTGTCCGCGCCGAACTCGGCAAAGCTTTCGGCACAGTCGCCCCCTTGCAGCAGGAAGGCGCGGCCTTCCGCCACCTCGCCCAACTTGGCGCGCAAGTGCCGGGCCTCGCCGGCGAAGACAAGCGGCGGGTAGCCGCGCAACGTCTGTTCGGCGTCGGCAAGCGTTTTCTTGTTGGGATAGTCGGGCAGTTGCCGGGCCGGCTTCTTCCGCCAGCTTTCCGGCGACCAGTTCTTCGCCATGTTCCTTAACCCTCCGACGCCTGCCCGGTAGATACGCCGGAATCCGTCGGTTTTCCAGTAAAAATCGCGCGAAAGCCCGGCGAAGTCCCGGATTTTCCTTAGTTTTCAGCGCCAGCGTCGGTTTTTGGACCGGCCATGGTCACGAACTCCTCGGCTGCCGTCGGGTGAATCCCGACCGTCGCGTCGAAATCCGCCTTCCGCGCCCCGGCCTTGAGTGCGATGGCGAGCGCCTGGATAATTTCCGGGGCGTCGTCGCCGACCATATGGCAGCCCACGACCCGATCGCTCGCCCGTTCAACGACGAGCTTCATCACGGTCTCGGTGGAACGGCCCGTAAGCGTGTGCTTCATGGGACGAAATCTTGAAAGATAGACGTCGATCTTCCCCAGCGCCGCGCGTGCCGCCTCTTCGGTCAACCCGACCGTGCCGACCGGTGGCTGGCTGAAGACGGCCGTGGGCACGCCGGCGTGATCCACCTGCCTTGGCTGCTTCCCGTAAAGGCTGTCCGCGAAGGCCCGCCCTTCGGCGATGGCGACAGGTGTCAGGTTCAGCCGATCCGTGCAGTCGCCGACGGCGTAAAGGTTGGGAACGACGGACCGCGACCACGCGTCCACCGGGATGGCGCCATTCGGGGCCAGGGTAAGACCGACTGCCTCGAGGCCAAGCCCGCCCGTGTTCGGCGCCCGCCCGGTCGCGTATAGGACGAGGTCGGTTTCGATGCGGCCGCCCTGACCGCCGGCGGCCGTCTCGAGCACGAGCCCTTCTTTCCTGCGTTCGATCTTCTGGACGAGGGTGTGCGCCTCGATCCGGATGCCGGCCTGGGTCATCTCTTTCGTCAACGCGGCCTGGATATCCGAATCAAAGCCACGCAGGATGCGATCGCCGCGGATGATTACCGTCACCTCCACGCCAAAGCGGCGGAAGATGCCGGCAAACTCGACGGCGATATAGCCGCCGCCGACGATGGCGATGCGGCGGGGAAGGCTGGGCAAGTCGAGCGCTTCGTTCGAGGAAATGGCATGCGCGATGCCGGGAATGTCCGGGAAGATCGGCCGGCCACCGGTCGCCACCAGGATGGTTTCCGCCGTCACCCTTTGGGAGCCGATTTCCGCCGCGTGCGGATCGAGTAGCCTGGCGCGACCTTCGATCAGCCGCACGCCCGCCGCGTCGAGCATCTTGAGGTAGATGCCGTTCAAGCGGTCGAGTTCGCGGTTCTTCCGCTCGATCAAGCGCTTCCAGTCGAAATCCCGCGAATTTATCTGCCAGCCGAACCCGGCGGCGTCCTCGAAGTCATCGGCAAAACGCGCCCCATAGACAAGAAGCTTCTTCGGCACGCAGCCCCGCAGGACGCAGGTGCCGCCCACCCGATCCGCCTCGCAGATCGCCACCCTGGCGCCATGGCCCGCGGCCCGCCGGCTGGCGGCGACGCCGCCGGAACCGGCGCCGATCGTCAACAAGTCGAAATCGAATTGCGCCATCCCGCGGGCTTATTCGACCGTAACGCTTTTTGCAAGGTTCCGCGGTCGATCAACGTCCGTCCCCTTCAGAACGGCGGTGTGATAGGCCAGCAACTGCACCGGAATTGCGTAAAGGATCGGCGTCACGAAAGGGTCAACCTCGGGAAGCTCGATCGTGGCCGCCGCCATACCGCCCAGGCGCTTCGCACCCCGGCGGTCGCTCAGAAAAATGACGCGTCCGCCGCGGGCGATGACTTCCTGCATGTTCGAAGCGGTCTTTTCGAAAAGAGAATCGCTCGGCGCAATCACGATGATCGGCATGCCTTCCCCAACCAACGCGATCGGCCCGTGCTTCATTTCGCCAGCCGCGTAACCTTCCGCGTGTAGGTAGGAAATTTCCTTCAGTTTGAGCGCCCCTTCAAGGGCGATCGGGTAGCTCGTTCCCCGCCCGAGATAGAGGACGTCGCGCACGCCGGCGATTTCGCCGGCAAGCTCTTTCAGGCGTTCGTCATGGTTGAGGACTTCAACAGCGCGGGAAGGCACCTCCGTAAGCGCAAGAGAAAGCCTTGCTTCGCATGCATGATCGATGGCGCCGCGGGCGCGGGCGATGGCAATCGCGAAACAGGCAAGCACCGTAAGCTGGGTCGTGAAGGCCTTCGTCGAAGCGACCCCGATCTCCGGCCCGGCGTAGGTGTGGAGCGTCGCCCCAGCCTCGCGCGCGAGGCTGCTTTGCGGCACGTTGACGAGGGCAAGCGTGCACTGGCCCTCCTTCTTCGCGTAGCGCAGCGCCGCCAGGGTGTCCGCCGTCTCGCCGGATTGCGAGATGAAAATCGCAAGCCCATCCTTCGGCATGGCGGCGGCGCGGTAACGGAACTCGGAGGCGATATCCACCTCGACGGAAAGCCGCGCCATGCTTTCGATCCAGTATTTTGCAACCAGCGCCGCATAGTAGGACGTGCCGCAGGCGATGATCGTGACATGGGAAACCTTCGCCAGGTCAAATGGCAGGTCGGGAAGAAAAATGGACCGCGTCACGGGATTAAGCAGCGCGTGCAGCGTGTCGCCGATGACGGCAGGCTGTTCGAAAATCTCCTTCAGCATGAAATGGGGGTAATTCCCCTTCCCGGCGAGCGCGCCGGAAGCCGTGCTTTTCACCATCTTGCGCTCGACGATGGCGCCCGTCTCGTCATGGACCGTCACCCCGGCCGGCGTCAGGACGGCCCAATCCCCTTCTTCGAGATAGGTGATCTTCGAGGTAAGCGGCGCCAGCGCCAGCGCGTCGGAACCCAGATACATCTCGCCGTCCCCGTGGCCGATCGCCAGCGGGCTTCCACGCCGGGCGCCGATCATGAGGCCGGTCTCGCCGGCAAAGATGACGCCAAGGGCAAAAGCGCCTTCCAGCCGGCGCAAGGTCTTCGCGGTTGCCGCCTCCGGGCGCAAACCTTCGCTTAAGTAATGGGCGATCAGGTGGACGATGACCTCGGTGTCCGTATCCGTCTCGAAACGAACGCCGAGGTCTTCCAGCTCCTTCCGAAGGGACTGGAAGTTCTCGATAATGCCGTTGTGAACGACGGCGACGCGGGCGTTGGCGTGGGGATGGGCGTTGTTCTCGTTCGGGATGCCGTGGGTTGCCCAGCGCGTATGCCCGATCCCGATTTTGCCCCGGAGCGGTTCCGCCTGCAGGCGTTTCTCCAGATTCGCGATGCGCCCCTCGGCCCGGCGGCGTTCGATCTTCTGATCAACCAGCGTTGCGATGCCGGCCGAATCGTACCCCCGGTATTCGAGCCGCCTAAGCCCTTCGAGCAGCAGGGGCGCCACTTCCGCCTTGCCGATAATGCCGACGATCCCGCACATTTCGGCGGCTTACCCCTTCTTTTTTTTTCCGGTGCGGATGGCCTTCTTACCCCGGCGCGCCCGCGCCCAGCCGCGGACTTCCTTTTGTTCCGCCCGCGCCAGCGCAAGGGAGAAGGCGCCGACGTCCCGGGTGATGACGCTGCCGGCGCCGACGACCGCGCCATCGCCGATGGTGACGGGCGCGACGAGAGCCGCGTTCGAGCCGATGAAGGCGCCCTTCCCGATCACCGTCCGCGCCTTCGTGAACCCGTCGTAATTGCAGGTGATCGTGCCAGCACCCACGTTGGCGCCTTCGCCCACTCTGGCGTCGCCGACATAGGCCAGGTGGTTCACCTTGGCGCCGGCCTCGACCTTCGCGGCCTTTACCTCGACGAAATTCCCGATATGGGCGCCCTCGCCGATCTCGGCCCCGGGCCGGAGACGCGCAAAGGGGCCGAGGATGGCGCGCGGGCCTATCTTCGCGCCTTCGATGTGGGAGAAGGCGCGGATGACGGCGCCCGCGGCCACCGTCACGCCGGGCCCGAAAAAAACGTTCGGACCGACCGTAACGTCGCGGCCCAGTTTGGTGTCGAAACTGAACCAGACCGTCGTCGGGTCGAGAAGCGTCACGCCTTCCGCCATCGCCCGGGCCCGACGTTCAAGCTGGAACAGTCCCTCCGCCTCGGCCAGGTCGGCGCGGTCGTTGATGCCCAGAAGCTCCTCCGCTTCGCCCTCCACATAGGCGCAGCCAAGCCCCTCCTTCCGCGCGATGGCGATCAGGTCGGTCAGGTAATATTCACCCTTTGCCGGGCTTTTCGCGACGCGGTCGAGAAGGCGAAAAAGCGCCTTGCCATCGACCGCCATGACACCGGAATTGCAGAGCGTGAGGCGGCGGGTCGCGGCGTCCGCCTCGCGGTATTCGACGATGGCCTCCAGGTCGCCGGCCGCGTTCGTGACGAGACGGCCATATTCGCCGGGATCGGCCGGGCGGAAGCCGAGGACAACGACGGCGGGTTCCGGCTTCGCCCGCCTTCGCGCCAACAGCCTTTTCAGGGTAGCCGGCGCCAGGAAGGGCGTGTCTCCGAAAAGGATGAGGACGTCGCCGGTAAAACCGGCCAACGCCTTTCTAGCCGCGCGGACGGCATCGGCCGTTCCGGCCTGCGTCTTCTGAAGCACCGTCGGCCATGGCTTGACCGCCTCGGCAACCGCCGCCATGCCGGGGCCGATGACGACGGCGGCGCGTTCCGGCTTGAGCGCCTTCGCCCCGTCCAGCGCATAGTGGATGAGCGGGCGCCCGCCCAAGGGGTGCAGCACCTTCGGAAAATCCGACTGCATCCGGGTGCTTTTCCCGGCGGCGAGGATGAGAACTGCGGTTTTTTGCTTGGCCATCGAATCGCGAACGGTTGGGAGTACTTTCTTCTTGCGGTCGCTCTGTGCAGATTGTCATAAAGCCCCTGCCCCGTCCAAAGCAAGATTTGCGCGCCGACCCGAAGCGGGAACCACCTTCCTTGACAGGCCGAAACCGGCCCCCTTATATCGCCTGTTATTGCATCCGGGCGCTTAGCTCAGCGGGAGAGCACTGCCTTCACACGGCAGGGGTCGCTGGTTCAATCCCAGCAGCGCCCACCACGTCTTGCAACCCACGCGCAGGGGACGGGCATGAAACGGGAAGGCCGGAAGCCCGCCCCCTCGCGCGTTTATCGGGCGCCGGATAAGGGCGGCGCCAAGGGTTTGCCGTTCAACTCTGAAGATAGACGACGTGGGTCTGGGTGTTTTCATAGAGGCCATGCTTGCCGTCCGCGCCGCCAATGCCGGATTGGCGCACGCCGGCGTGAAAGCCCTGCATCGCCTCGAAGTGTTCGCGGTTGATGTAGGTTTCGCCGAAGTTAAGTTCGTTACAGGCCCGCATCGCCACCCCGATGTCGCGGGTATAGATCGAAGACGTCAAGCCGTACTTCGAATCATTGGCACGCTCGATCGCTTCGTCCAGCGTATCGAAGGTATTGATCGGCATGACCGGCCCGAAGACCTCTTCCTGCATGATCTCGGAGCTTTGCTCGCAATTGCGCAGCACGGTCGGCTGATAAAAGAACCCCTTGCCGCCAACGTCGGCGATATGCCCGCCACTGACCAATTCCGCGCCGGCGCGGATCGCGCGCTTGACCATGCCGTCCGTCGTTTCCAGCGCCGCCTTGTTGATCATCGGCCCCATGTCGAGGTCCCGGATCACGCCCGGATTCCCGTACTTGGTTTCTTCCATCGCAGCCGAAAACTTGGAAATGAATTCGTCCTCGACGCGACGATCAACGTAAACACGCTCGGCGCAATTGCAGGCCTGGCCGGTATTGATGACACGCGAAGCCTTGACGGCCGCAACCGTCTTATTGATATCGGCGTCCGCCATGACAATGGCCGGCGCCTTGCCGCCCAGTTCCAGATTGACCTTGGTAATATTTTTGGCGCACGCGGCCATGATCCGAGATCCCACCCCAACCGAGCCGGTGAAGCTCACCAAGCCCACATCCGGGTTGTCGCAGAGCGCATTGCCGGTCGTGCTTCCCTTGCCATAGACGACGTTCACCACGCCCTTCGGCATATCGGTCTGGGCAAGCAAATCAACGAACATGGCGGCGTTATTCGGCGCATCTGTGCTGGGCTTCAGCACGATGGAATTTCCGGTAACCAGAGCGGGACCAAGCTTGCGCGCAATCAGAAAGAAGGGAAAGTTCCACGGCAAGATGCCGGCAACGACCCCAACCGGTTGGCGGAAGAGGAAAATGTTTTCGCCGGGGCGATCGGAAGTGATGATCTCGCCCTCGATCCGTCGCGCCCATTCCGCCATATAGTCGATGTAATCCGCGGTGAAGGCGATCTCGATCTCCGAGAGGGTCTGAACCTTGCCCTGCTCTTCGGTGAGAGCGCGGGCGAGCGCCGGGATGTTTTCGCGAATCTTTGCAGAAATCTGACGCAAATAACCCGCCCGTTGAATGGCGGGTAATTTTTTCCAGCTCTTCTGGGCCGTTTTTGCCGCCGCAACCGCATCGTCCACGATCGCCGCCGGTGAATCTGGAATCTCGGAAATCACCTCTTCGGTCGCAGGATTGAGAACCGGAATCATGTCGACCTTCGGCATGTCGACGAACTTGCCATTGATATAATTGCGATGTTGAATTCTCACTTGTCGTTCCCCCTTTTACCCGCTGCGGGCGGATTGAAACCCCTATGTATTGTTTTCCTTCCCTTCCAAGAATAGTAAGGTGGAAGGATATATACCGTGAACCTTTATTAAAGAGGCGGCCGCGTCTGCTTCATGACCTGTTTCATCCGCGTTGTGAAATAGTAGGGTATTTTGTGCCGCTTTTGTCGCACCTGCAAGCTTCAACGTCGCTCGGGTCCTGCCCTATAATTTAGGGCAAGGGGGAATTGAAACACTCCCCCCCCTTGCCGAAGAAAGTGATCCGCAATGGGAAAGAGAAAAGCGCTGTCTCGCCAACAAGACAAACCCGGGGCGGAACGGGAAGGCCGCAAACTCGACCCCGAGCGCGTCTATCGGTCCCCGATCCAGCGCTTCGCCCATTTCGCGCAGAAGCTACGGACAAAATACCGGACACGTTCGCGCGACCGGGACGTTGTCCTATTTCTGGGTCGGTTCATCCCCGAGCAGGGCGTCGTCTTCGATGTCGGCGCCCATACGGGCAGTTACACGAAGGCCTTCGCCCGGCTGCACGAAGGCCGCGTCGAGGTCCACGCCTTCGAACCGCTCGCCTATAATTTTTCCATCCTGGAAGACGTGGCCGCAGGGCACCCGAACGTGCATACGAACAAGGCGGCCCTTTCCGATCAGCCGGGCGAGGTGGATTTGCACCTGCCGGTGAAGGAATCCGGGCGGGTGGGCAGCAGCCTCGGCCATTTCGGGCCGGAGAACGCGCGCGACTACGTCATCGAGCGCGTCGCAACGACGACCCTCGACGCCTATGTCGGAGAACGCAAGCTCCCGCGCCTTGATTTCGTGAAATGCGACGTCGAGGGGGCGGAGTTTCTCGTTCTCAAAGGAGCGGCCGAGACGCTTCGCCGTTTTCATCCGACGATCTATATCGAGGTTTTCGAGAGTTATCTCGCCCGCCTGGGCCACGCGCCCAAGGACGTCTTCGGGTTTCTCGAATCCCTTGGCTACCGCGCGTATTTTCCAGATTCCGCCGGCACTGCCTTGCGGCTGGTCGCCGGTTATGAGGGGCCGGAAAACTACTTCTTCCGGGCGTAGGCTTCAGCCCAGCAGCTCCGGCAGCAAGGCTTCCGCCTTCCGGACGTCTTCGGGAAAATCGATCTCGACCCAAGGAAGACCGGTCACGTCCTCGAAGCCGAAGGCACCGGCGGGTTCGTTGCGCACCGCATCGCGGATTGCCTCCTCGTACCAGAGATTTTCCTCGCCGGCTTTCAGGCGGCGCTCGGCGTGGCCGAGAATTTTCCGAACGGTTTCCGGGGAAAAGCGGAAAAAGCCGACCGATTCGCCATAAAAATCGCAAGGCACCTCGAGGCGGCGATGGAAATCGACCGGCACGCCGCCCCGGATGCCGAGCTTTACCGGCTCCTCGCCCGGCTCTATATCGCGGTCGAGGAGGAAGCAGTTGGGGTGGCGGGCGGCCAAAAGCCGTTCGATCAGGCGCCGGTCGTAAAGGACGTCGGCGTCCATGAGCAGAACGGAATCCCCCGTCCGCAATGCGTCCCGGAGGGCCCAAAGGGTCGTGATGCTGCCCTTCCGATAGTCGGGGTTGCGAACGAGACGGACGAAGTCCCCGGCTTGCAGCCTTTCGACCTCGGCCGCGATCCGCTCCGCCTCGTAGCCTACGCCAAGGACGAGGGTAGCAAGGCCGGCACCGCGCAGGATCTCGATATGACGGGCGAGTAATGTCCGGCCCCCGAATTCCAGAAGCACTTTCGGCGGGGCATCGGCCCGGCCGAGCCGCGCACCGACACCTGCGGCCAGCATGATCGCTTGCATTTTCCCCTCGCTCTCGCCCCTCTTGCCCGCGTGGGTATCGCACCGGAAGGCCAAGCCTGGCAAGGCGGACCCTTCGGGCAACCGTCACAGACGTTTGAAAACCCTTGGAATATGACGTAGATGTTACGGGTCCATTTAGGAAATTCAAGCGATGGTCGTTCTTCCGAAACGCGAGATGGAAGCGCCCGCGGAGCCCACGAAGGCGGCGCTCCTGCGCCGGGAGTTGCTGGCGCCGAAGCTTTC
The DNA here is from genome assembly GCA_040752895.1 of Pseudomonadota bacterium. NCBI lineage: Bacteria > Pseudomonadati > Pseudomonadota > Pseudomonadota bacterium. The sequence goes on along the minus strand of JBFMHN010000003.1, from coordinate 309,425 downwards.
CTTCCTCATGGAAGCCCATAACGGGCTTTCCGCGAAAATCGTCGAGGAGGCGGGATTCCGTGGCGTCTGGGCCTCCGGCCTTGCCATTTCGGCGGCGCTCGGCGTCCGCGACAACAACGAGGCGTCCTGGACCCAAGTCCTTGAAATTCTAGAATTCATGTCGGACGCAACCACGATCCCGATCCTGGTGGACGGCGATACGGGGTACGGCAACTTCAACAACGTCCGCCGTCTCGTCACGAAACTCTGCCAACGGCACATCGCCGGCGTTTGTATCGAGGACAAGCTTTTCCCGAAGACGAACTCCTTCCTCGGCGAAGGCCAGCCGCTTGCCGACATCGACGAGTTCTGCGGCAAGATCAAGGCGGGCAAGGACAGCCAGCTCGACCCCGATTTTTGCGTTCTGGCCCGGATCGAAGCCTTCATCGCAGGCTGGGGCCTGGACGAGGCGCTCCGACGCGCCGAGGCCTACCACCGGGCCGGGGCCGACGCCCTGCTTGTCCATTCCAAGCAGAAAACGGCGGATGAAATCTTTGCCTTCATGAAGGAATGGGGAGACACCTGCCCGGTCGTCATCGTACCCACAATGTATTATGCGACACCGACGGCGCAGTATGAAAAGGCCGGCGTTTCGACGGTCATCTGGGCGAATCAGAACCTGCGCGCCGCAATCTCCGCCATGCGGCAAGTCAGCAAACAGATTCACGAAACGCAAAGCCTGCTGAACATCGAGGATTCGATTGCCTCGGTGAAGGACGTCTTCGAGCTTTCCGGGCAACCGGAACTTTCGGAAGCCGAACAGCGCTATCTGCCGCAAAAGAGCGAGAAGGGACGCGCCATCATCCTGGCGGCAACGCGAGGGGATTCGCTGGGGCCGCTGACGGAAGACCGGCCGAAATGCATGATCGACGTCCGCGGCAAGCCCTTGCTTCGCACGATGGTTGCCACGATCCGCGGGTGCGGCATCCGCCATGTGACGGTCGTCGCCGGTTATGGCAAGGAAACGATCAACGTTCCCTCGATTGACTTGCGCACGAACCCGAACTTTGCCGAGACCGGCGAGGTGGCATCCCTCGCATGCGCGATCGACCAGTTGAAGGACGACACCTGCCTGATTTCCTACGGCGACATTCTGTACCGAAGCTACATTCTCGAACAGTTGCAGGGATCGAAGGCCGATATCACCGTTGTGGCCGACGGCCTTTGGCGGGAACGCCAGACGCTGAAGAAAGCCCGCGATTTCGTTCATTGCGACCAGCCGTTCCATCCGAATTACCTTGAAGGCGACACCGCGCGCCTGCTTCGCATCGGCACCGACTTTCCCCCGGAAGGCATCCACGGCGAATGGGTCGGCCTCGTCCTGCTGAGCCCGAACGGCGCCAGCGTCGTGCGGAACGAGATCGAGGTGATGGCCGCGGAGGGCAGTTTGGCGGCGGCCGACATGCCAGACCTTTTCAACCGGCTCGTCGAGGCCGGTCACAAGATTCAGGTGCAATACATCACCGGCCACTGGCTCGACATCGACGACCCCTTCGACCTCGCGAAAGCCCGCAACTTCTTATGATCGAAGCGGACGCCTTCTTGAAACCGGCGCGCGAGCGTGGGTTCGGTTTCTATTCCGGCGTGCCCTGTTCGTTCCTGACGCCCTTCATCAACCGCGCGATCAGCAGCCCCGACCTTCGCTACGTGGGCGCGGCAAGCGAAGGGGAAGCCGTCGCCATCGCGGCGGGCGCGTGGCTTGCCGGGAAGCGCAGCGTCATGATGTGCCAGAACTCGGGCCTCGGAAACACCGTGAACCCGCTTACCTCGCTTGCCCATACCTTTCGCATTCCCCTTCTTCTGATCACGACCTGGCGCGGCGAGCCCGGCCTTAAGGACGAGCCCCAGCACGAACTGATGGGGCGAATCACGGAGCGCCTGCTCGCCGACATGGAAATCCCCCACCGGCTTTTTCCGAAGGAAGAAGCCGAGATTCCGGAGGCCCTCGAGACGGCGGACCGGGCGCTCGTCGCTTCCGAACGCCCCTTTGCGTTCCTCATGGAAAAGGGCGCCGTTCGTGACGACGGCCTCAACCAGCGAAAGCGCACGCTGCCGCCGCCCGGAAAGCGGCATGACCACCGGGAAGGAATCGAGCGGCCGACCCGGGCGGTGGCGCTCGAGGCTTTTCTCGGCCTCGTTTCGAAGGAGGCGGCCGTCATTACAACGACCGGAAAATGCGGCCGCGAACTTTTCACCCTCGCCGACCGCGACCAGCACTTCTACCAGGTGGGCTCGATGGGCTGCGCGAGCGGGCTTGGGCTCGGCGTGGCGCTGAACGTCGCGCGCCCCGTCGTCGTGCTTGACGGCGACGGCGCCGCGCTTATGAAGATGGGCACGTTTGCCACGATCGGGGCCTACGCGCCAAAAAACCTGATCCACGTCGTACTCGACAACGGGACCCACGATTCGACGGGCGGCCAGGCAACGGTTTCGGAGAGCGTGGACTTCGCCGCCGTTGCATTGGCTTGCGGCTATCCCCATGCCTACAGCGCCGACACGCTGGCCGGATTCGAGCGCGCCTACCGGGAAGCGGCCAAGCTTACCGGCCCGGTGCTTCTTCATCTTCGCATTCGCCCCGGTTCGCTTGCCACGCTTGGCCGTCCGACGGTGAAGCCGGCGGCCGTCGCGCGGCGTTTCCAGGCTTTTCTGAAGAAGGCCTAATAAGGCCTGGTCAGGCGGCCGCTCCCAGCACCGTCATCGCCGCCCGAACCGCCACCAACACGCCCTCGATATCCCGCGCGGCGACCCGCCCGATGCAACCAATCCGGAAAGTGTCCGCCGCTGTCACCTTCCCGGGATAGATCACATAGCCCCGGTCGCGAAGGAGGTCGTAGAAAGCGGGAAAGGCGAAGTTGGGGTCCGCCGGCGAATGGAAAGCGACGATGATCGGCGCCCGCAGCGCATCGGGAAGAAACGGCCGGAAACCCAGCTCGCGCATACCTTCGACCAGTAAGCGGCAATTGCCGCGATAGCGCGCTCCGCGACCTTCGACGCCGCCTTCGGCCGCGTGCTCCTCGAGCGCCCGGGCAAGGGCGGCCACAACATGGGTGGGTGGCGTGAACCGCCACTGGCCGGTTTCTTCAAGGGCGCGCCATTGGCCATAGAGATCGAGGCTCAGGGAAGGCGCGTTCCCCTTCACGGCGGCAAGGGCCTCCCGCCCGACGATGGCAAAGGCGACGCCGGGCACGCCTTCCAGGCATTTGTTGGCGGAAGCGACGACCGCCTCGCAAGGAAGAGCCGCCACATCGAGCGGCAAGGCGCCGAAGGTGCTGATCGCATCCAGCAAAAGCCCGCAACCGTGCCTCGCCGTGACGGCGGCGATCTTCTCGATCGGGTTCAAAAGCCCGGCCCCGGTTTCGCAATGAACGGCGCCGACATGGGTGATCGCGGGGTCTGCCTTGAGGGCTTCCTCGAGCGCCGCCGGATCAACCGGCCGGGACTCCTCGAAAACGAGCGTCGCACAGGCCCGACCCAGGCGCACGACGATCTCGGCCATACGCGCGCCATAGGAGCCATTCACGAGAACGAGCAGCTTGCCGTGACGCGGGACGAGCGTGCCGAGCGCGGCTTCCATGCCGAAGGTGCCGCTTCCTTGGATCGGCACGCAGGTATGGCTTTCCATGCCGCCGACCAGCCGCAGCAGGTTTTCCCGCACCCCCTGCGTCAGCGCGATGAAATCGCGATCCCGCGAGCCCCAGTCGCGCAGCATCGCTTCTTTCGTCGCCCGGGAGGTGGTGATCGGCCCCGGCGTCAGCAGCAGAGGCTCTTCAGGGATATTCGCCATATGCCTAGTCCTTGAATGAGATCAGGAAACCGCGCCCACCCTATGGTGTCAATGACGGCCGAACGGAAAAAACTTTTTCTTTGAGAAAACGGCGACTACGATCCCGCCCGAGCCACCGCTAGGAACCGCACGCCGCCGAAACCATTTTACCACCCGCTCTGATCTCCGCCATGTCCCATAACACCTGGATCCACCGCTTCGTCCGCCCGCCGGTCCGGGTACTGGCGCGCACGCCCGTCACGCCGAACCAATTGACGACGCTGCGCCTGGTTGCCGGCCTCGGGGCGGGCGGCGCTTACGCCGCAGGCGACCCCTTCTGGACCTTGCTGGGCGGGCTTTTCTTCGTGCTTTCCATACTGCTCGATCGCGCGGACGGCGAGTTGGCACGGCTTACCGGCATCACGAGCGCGTGGGGGCATCGTTACGATCTGGTTTGCGACGCCACCGTCAACGGCATGGTTTTTGTCGGAATCGGCATCGGTCTTCGCGAAAGCGCGCTTGGTATGTCGGCGATTCCGCTTGGGGTTGTCGCGGGTTCGGCGGTGGCGGCGATTTTGGGTTTCGTTGTTCAGATGGAAAACCGAGAAGGTCATGGAAAGCCCGCCTTCGAAGGTGCTGGCGGTTTCGATCCCGACGATGCGATCCTCGCCATCCCGGTCGCCCTATGGCTCGGCTGGGGCGAGGCGTTGCTGCTGGCCGCCGGTATCGGCGTGCCCGCCTTTGCCATTTATGCCTATTTGCGCTTTCGCACGCCCAGGAACCGGGGCTAGCGTCCGGAAGCCTTGGCAGGCTCTCCTCTCAGATAGCAGCGGAACGTCCAGAGCAGGTAGCAGACGGCGCCGATGCCGGCGGCGGTGAAGAAAAACAGCAGCCCGCCCAGCCAGGTAATGGGGGCGATAAGATAAATGCCGTCCTCAAGCTCGAATCCGGCAAAAGACGGGTAGCCAACCGCCCCCTCCGCATTTTGCCGATCGATGCCGATATTTAGCGCCATCGCAAGAAGGGCGGCGGTCATGCCGGCCAATCCCAGAACGATGGACCAGTCCCCAAGCGCACTCTCCCGAAAGCCGACGCCCAAACCCAGGAAAAGGGCGGCGTAGCTTATGGCGCCCACGGTGTAGTCGAGGTAATAGCCGAAGCGCGAGGTGTGGCCGCTGTATCTCGCGAGTTCACCATCCACGTGGTCGAGGAATCGCCCCGCGACAAAAAGACCGGCCCCCCAATGGAGCAACACCGCCTCCCCGCTTGTGAAAAAAGCAGCGCCCGTGAGCGTAAGCACCAGCGAGAAAAGCGAAACCTGGTTCGGGGTTATCGGCGTGCGGGCGAGCCCTTTGGCGATCCGGAAGCCAAGGCGCTGATCCCAACTCCGCATCTTGCCCATTTCAACCCATCCTAAAAGCCTAAGAAGATCACACCCGGAAGACGTAAGGCTTGCCCGGCTCCCGTTCGATGTCCGGCGGAAAGCTGCGCCTTTTATCGGCATAGTAGCGGACGCGATGATCGCCGGCGGAGGCTTTGTTATAGGTGACGTAAAGGACACGCCTTGGCTTATTCGTCTGATTCGGATGCGACTGGTGGGGCGCATAGGAATCGAAGAAAGCCGCATCGCCAGGGTCACTCGTGAAGGGAACAAGCGCAAAACCTTCCCGGCTGGCGTCTTCTTCGTTCAGGGGTTCCCATTCCTTTCCGACCAGCCCCTTTCGATGATGGCCGGCGGCAAGTTCGAGGCAGCCGTTTTCCTGCGTTGACGGGTCGATGCTGACAAGCATCGTGATGAAGATATCGGCGTAGACCCCCCACCCGGCCTGTTGGTCCTGGTGCAGCTTGAACCCACCGCCGCCGGGTAATTTGAAGTTGATTTTTTCCTTGAAAAGGACCGCCGGTTCACCGAACAGCTCGGCAACGGCGCTGCACATTTTTGGGCTGTTGAACAGCTCCCAGAACTTCTCATGGTAGGGTGAAAAATTCTCGATTCGCTGAAGCACACGCTTTCCCGGCTCGCGAAGGTTTTCCTCGTAATAGACCATGTGATTGCCAGGCACCTCCGGCATGGCGACGACCTCGTTCGTCCACGCCTCGATCCGGCGCATTTCGTCGGCGTCAAACAACTGACGAACGATTACGAAACCGTTCTCGTGAAAGCTCTCTTTCTGGATCTCGGAAAGGATGGTATCTGGCGGCATATTGCTTCCCAACGCTCCCTCGTGCAGCACGCTTAGCACCCGGTAGTAAACAATAAACCGCCCCCCCTCGGCAACCACCCGGCCGTTGCGCTCAAGAACCAAAACGGGCGAACTGCGGCAAGGAATTGGTAAGGAAATTCTGTCAAAAATGTCGTTCACTTTGGCAAGAGACCGCTTGCGGACGCTTTAAAACGTGTTATCTTTCTGAAAAGGCTTAGGGAATGAGTTGCGAGGGAGTAGATAAAATGTGGGTAGGCCGGTCCCTTCCCCAACCGCTTCGTGTGCTTTGGGCGCCGCGCGCCTGGGTAGCGATGGTCTTGATGCTGGTTTGCATTGGGCTGCCCTTATCGGAGGCGCACGCTCAACAAGAAGAGGACATCAACGACCCCCTCGAAGACGTTAACCGCGGCATCTTGGATGCCAACCTCTTCCTCGACCGCAACCTCTTCAAGCCGCTGGCCCAGGGCTACCGTTTTCTCCTACCCGAGCTAATGCGGCGAGCCATTCGCAACGCGCTTCTCAACCTTCAGACGCCGACCGTGATCGCGAACCAGATTCTCCAGGCGAAATTCGAGAACGGGGCTGAAACCCTCGGTCGCTTCGTCATCAATTCGACCGTCGGCGTCGGCGGCTTTTTCGACGTGGCCACGGAATGGGGGCTCGAACCCCACATTGAGGATTTTGGGCAAACGCTGGCCGTTTGGGGCGTTCCCGAGGGTCCCTATCTGATGTTGCCGGTTGGCGGACCGTCGAACCCACGGGATCTCGTGGGCACTCTCGTCGACAGTTTTTCCGATCCCTTCCGTTTCTGGGCGAACAGCGAAGACAAGGAATGGGTTACCTATGTGCGAAGCGGGCTGAGCGCGCTTGATCGGCGCGAACGGAACATCGAGCGCTTCGAGGAATTGCAGCGGACCGCGATTGACCTCTACGCCACGATCCGAAGCCTCTATCGGCAGGATCGGATGGACAAGATTTACGACGGCAAGCTGCCCCTCGAAGGGGGATCGAGCCCCTATGGCTATTCCTATCCCGATTACGGCAACGGCGGATAACGCTTAAGCCCAAGACGATCTATCAAACGGCGCCCTTTGGGGCGCCGTTTTTGATTCCGCTCTCAATAGGAAAGCCGGATTTCAATCGTGCGCCCTTCTTCCCCAAGGGCAACCGCCGCCGAAGAAAAGCCGGGTGCGCTCAGAAAACCGCGGGCGTTGTTGCTGAAGCCATAGCCCTCCAGCGGCAAGCCGAAAAAACTGCTGTCGAATTTGTTGTTGCCGTTGGCGTCGTGATAAACCGCAACCGCGTAGCCGCCCGGAGCAAGATCGGCGAACACTGCTTCCACCACCCCCTCCTTCGGCACCGCTATGTCGAGATGGGCAAAGCGCCCTTCATAGGAAGGAAAACCGATGGCCCGATCGTAAAGGGCAAACCGCATGATGCCGGATCGGTTTTTGATTTCAGGCACCTGAACCCGCAAGTCGGCAGCCTTTGCGGAAGCCGCCGCGGCAGGTAAAAGAACCCCGCCTAGCAGGAGAAGGCCGAGGAAACGTCGCGTACCGCCAAGCATGTGGCCCAAGTGTCAGGATGCCGCGGCCAGGCTTGCCGCTTTTTTCCGGACGGCTCCGATCAACACGTCGACCCCCTGGTCGCGGATAACGGTCATGTACTCCGAGCGCCGTGCCGCCAGCTCGCTGATCGTTCCCTTCAGAAATATGTCAATAATGCGCCACCCGTCCGGCGTTTCCCGCAACAGGTAATCGATGCGAATTTTTTCGTCCGAGGTCACGATGTGCGTCTGCACGACGATATCCTTGTGCGGCGTTTCGAGAGTGCCGAGGGTTTCAAAAAATTCGCCCGAAAACCCCTTGAAGCGCGAGGCGTAGTTCGAAATCGTCATGTCCGTGAACGCCTCGACAAGCGCGTCCCTTTGCGCGTCCGTCATCGTCTTCCAGTTGCTCCCAACCGTCACTTGCGACATTCTGCGAAGGTCGAAGCTGGCCAGAAGAACGGGGGCCAGTTCTTCGCGCCGCCCCGCGTAGCCAAGCGCGTCGGCCGCCCTCATGACCGAGATCAGTTTTTCATGGAGTTTTTCGATAACTGCCGCTGGCGCCATCGGCTCTGCGCGAAGGGGAAATACCAGAAATACGGCGGCAACAGCCAGAAAGAGAATCTGCTTTATTTTTTGGCGCCGCATGTCCGTTTCCTTTCATGAGCCTTTCGTGTTGTGGGTGGCGTTGTTATGCTATTTAAGCATTCCCGAGCATAAAAACACCACCATCTTTGACTCTCCCACCATGGGCAGATAACGCTCCCCGTGATTGAACAGATAGTCCGCCGCTACCGCCATCTCCTTGGCCAATGGGTTGGCCTCGTCCACCACCGGGCAAAGGCTGTGCTATGGACCGCCTTTGCCGTGACGCTGGGCCTCCTCTACTACACGGTTGGCACCCTTGGTCTGAACACGAAAACGACGGATATGCTTTCCCGCGAGCTGCCCTTCCGGCAAAACGCCGAGGCGCTGAAGGCGGCGTTTCCACAATACTCCGACGTGATTCTTGTCGTTCTCGAGGGCGAAAATCCCGATCGCGTCGATGCCGCGGCAGAAGAACTGGTGGCGCACCTTCGCGCGCGGCCGGAAAGTTTTGGTGACGTCTTTTACCCGGCGGCCGATCCGTTCTTCAAAAAGAACGGGCTTCTCTATCTTGATCGGCAAGACCTCGACGATCTCGGCTTGCGCCTCTCCGATGGCCAGCCTTTCCTGGGAACCCTCGCAGGGAACCCCCGCCTTGACGGCCTGCTCGAGATGCTGGGACTTGCCACCGATCACGTCCTGGACACGGCCGAGGCGGAGAAGAAAAAAGCGGAAGGGCTCACGCGAATTCTGAACGGCGCGGTGGACGTCGTCGAGGCGATGAGCGCGGGTCGCCCTCGCGACCTTTCGTGGAAGACCCTTATGGAAGGCGAACCAAAAGCCGGCCTTGCCCGGCAACTGATCGCCGTACAACCGGTTCTCGATTTCGGGTCCCTTGCCCCGGCGAAGAAAACCATAAGCCTTATCCGCGCGCTCGCCCAAACGAACGGGTTGCCGGAAGACGTCCGCCTGCGGCTGACCGGCGACGCCGCCCTGGATGAAACGGAAATCCAAAGCATACAGGAAGGCATGGGCCTGGTCGGCGGCGTTTCCGTTGCTCTCGTTCTTGGCCTTCTCCTGATCGGCATGCGTTCGGTGCGCCTCGTGCTAGCGATCCTGCTGACGCTGGTGATGGGGCTTATCTGGAGTTTCGCCTTTGCCGCCTTCGCCGTCGGTCATCTAAACCTCATTTCCGTCGCTTTCGCTGTTCTCTTCGTGGGCCTAAGCGTTGATTTCGGTATCCACTTCGCCCTGCGCTTCCGGGAGGGGATCGAACGCGGAACGGAGCCGGCGGCGGCCCTGCAACAAACGGCGGAAGGGGTCGGCGGGGCGCTGACTTTCTGCGCCATCTCGGCGGCCATCGGTTTCTATGCTTTTCTGCCGACAGCTTATCGGGGCGTTGCCGAGCTTGGCCTTATTGCCGGGACCAGCATGTTCGTCTCTCTTTTCACCAACCTCACGATCTTGCCAGCCCTTCTCGTCCTTCTCCGGTTCCGGAAGGCGCCCCCCACCCCACGGCTGCGTTTCGACTTCTCCGCGGTCATCCGCCGGCGGGCGCGCTTTATCGTCGCTGCGAGCGGCGGGCTTGCGCTGGCCGGTCTCGTGGCGCTTCCTTTCGCCCGATTCGATTTCAATCCGCTGCACCTCAAGGACCCGAACAGCGAAGCCATGCGCACCTTCCTGGATCTTATGGAAGCCGGCGACATCGATCCTTACGCCATTGCCATCTTAGCGCACGATCTTGGAACGACCACCGCGCTCAAGGAGAAACTTTCAAAGCTGCCGGAGGTGAAAGAGGTCGTCATTCCCCAGGATCTCGTTCCAAAAGACCAGGGCGAGAAGCTCGCCACCATCGAAGACCTCTCCGTCATCCTGTTGCCCGTCCTGATGGGGAAAGCAGAGAAGCAGGAATTGACGGAAGCTGAGCGCAAGGAGGCGCTTGCCGTCTTTCGGAAAAAGATCGAAACCTTGGCCGATAGCGGGCATCCCGCCGATTACGTCCGGTCCGCCAAGCGGCTTGCCGAGGCGCTTCGGAAATTGGACGCCACCCCCCTCTCCTACAAAGCGCTGGAGGAAAGGCTGCTTGGCACGCTGCCCATGCAGCTGGAACGTTTGCGTGCCGCCCTTGGCGCACAAGCAGTGACGTTCGAGACGTTGCCCGTTTCCCTAAAGACGCGCTTCCTCAGCAAGGATGGCCAGGCAAGGGTCGAAGTCCTGCCGGCCGGCGACCCTAAAGATCCCGCCACGCTTCGCCGCTTCATCGCCACCGTCGAGGCCGTCGCGCCGAACGCGGCGGGCGATCCGATAACCATGCTCGGCGCAGCGGCGGCCGTCATCGAGGCCTTCTGGCAGGCGAGCGCGCTTGCCCTGGTTCTGATCACCGGCCTTCTGGCGCTTATTCTCAGGCGCACCTCGGACGTTTTGCTTGTGCTGGCGCCCTTAGGCCTGGCGGCACTTCTGACGAACCTTCTTGCCGTGCTTTTCGTCGTCCCTCTCAATTTTGCGAACGTCATCGTGCTGCCGTTGCTGTTGGGGATTGGCGTCGCGAACGGTATTCATTTCGTCCTGCGGGAGCGAAACGGCATCGACGTGGACGTCCTGCACACCAGCACGCCACGTGCCGTTTTGTTCAGCACGCTTACCACGATCGGCTCCTTCGGAAGCCTGATGCTTTCCACCCATTTGGGCACCGCCAGCATGGGCACGCTGCTGACCATCGCCCTGTTGCTGATGATGGTCTGCACCCTGACTCTCGTTCCGGCGTTTATGGCAATAAGGCGGAAGACCGTCTAGGGCATACGCGGCGGCGGACAGTAACTGCGCTCCGCGAACCACGCCACGGCGTCCCGCAGCGCCGTCTCCGCCGGACGCGGGCGATAGCCGAGTTCTTTCCGCGCCCGGTCGCTTGAATAGAACATTTGCTTCTTCGACATGCGAACGCTGTCGATCGTCACAAAGGGCTGGTCTCCGCCGCTGATCCGCGTCCAGGTTTGGGCAACCGCCGCAACCGAAAGAACAAAGCCGCGGGGAATACGGAATTTCGGCCCCCCCCTTCCGGTTAGCGCGGCGAGCCTTTCAAGAATCTCGCGAAGCGTCAGGTTCTCGCCGCCAAGAACGTAGCGCCGACCGACCTCGCCCTTCTCGAAGGCAAGCAGATGCCCCTTTGCCACGTCGTCGACGTGAACGACGTTGAGACCAGTTTCCACATAGGCCGGCATGCGGCCGGCAGCAGCCTCGACGATCATCCGGCCGGTGGGCGTGGGCTTGATGTCGCGGGGGCCAACCGGCGCCGAAGGGTTCACGGTGACGACGGGAAGCCCTTTTAAAACGAGGCGGCGAACTTCTTCCTCGGCAAGAAATTTCGAGCGCTTGTAATGCCCGATCATGTCGGCAAGCGTGACGGGGGTTTCCTCGTCGCCCGCGCCACCATGCTTCGGCAAGCCGAGGGCAGCGACACTGCTGGTATAGACGATGCGGCGGACCCCTGCCTCGCCCGCCGCCTCAAGGATCTGGCGCGTGCCGGTAACGTTGTTCTCGTATATGGTTTCCGGACGGCGTGCCCACAGGCGGTAGTCAGCGGCGACGTGGAAAAGGGCTTCGCACCCTCGAAGCGCGCGCTCAAGGGAAGCCCGGTCGCGGAGATCCCCAATCACGACATCGGCCCGAAGGCCCTCGAGGTTCCGCCGGTCGCTCGATTCCCGAACCAGCGCACGAACATCATGCCCCGCCTCGAGCAAGGCCCGGAGAATTGCCGAACCGACAAAACCGGAAGCACCGGTGACGAGTGTTGTCATGCCACCCTCTTATGCGAGTCCCTTTCGGGCAAGGAAAAGGGACAGAAAAATTAGGGTCATATTGCCACGTCAATGCCCTCGACTGAACGGTGGATAGGGCATGGAAAGCGCAAAATTGCTATGCCAAAGCCTTAAACCTTTGCCTTTTTGAAGATTTCAACGAATTATACGCGTTGCAAGGGGCGCCGCGGGTGTCCTATTGGTTTGCCCCGGCAAGCAGAAAAACCCGCGGGGAAAAGTATTTGGATTTTTCATGACCTCGGCAAAGCAAAAAAAAATCCGGGTCTTGCTCGCGCAGCCGCGCGGCTTTTGCGCTGGCGTCGAACGGGCGATCGAGATCGTGAATCACGCCCTCGAGAAGTACGGGCCGCCTGTTTATGTACGCCATGAGATCGTCCACAACAAGCACGTGGTGGACGCCTTGCGGGCGAAAGGTGCGCGTTTCGTCAACGAGCTCGACGAGGTGCCGGAAGGTGCCGTCACCGTCTTCAGCGCCCATGGCGTTTCCCAAAAAGTGATTGGGGAAGCGCAGCGCCGCGACCTACCGGTGCTCGACGCGACCTGCCCGCTCGTCTCGAAGGTGCACAAGGAGGGACAGCGCTACGCTCAGCGCGGCTACGAAATTATCCTTATCGGCCATGAGGGGCATCCGGAAGTGGAAGGAACCCGCGGGCAGATCCCAGGTGGCGTCCTGCTTATCTCCGAGCCAGGCGATGTCAGCCGGATCAAGGTGCGCGATCCCAATAAGCTGGCCTACATCACCCAGACCACGCTCAGCGTCGACGACACAAGGGACGTGATCGAGGCGTTGAAGGAACGTTTTCCGAAGATCCAAGGCCCTGACGTAAAGGACATTTGCTACGCGACCCAGAACCGCCAGGAATCCGTTCGTTACCTGGCGAAAGAGGTTGACCTGCTGTTGGTTGTCGGCGCCCCAAACAGCTCGAACTCGAACCGGCTACGCGAGATCGGCCTTGAAATGGGGCTGCCCAGCTACCTGATCGAGGATTCGCGGGGCCTGGATCCGAAATGGCTGGAAGGCATCAATACGATCGGGATCACGGCAGGGGCGTCCGCCCCCGAACAGCTCGTCCAGGAAGTCATCCAGCGGCTTGGCGACTTCGGCGTATTGGAGGTGCGAGCGCTTGATGGAATTGAAGAACACGTGCAGTTCAAGCTGCCGCCGGAACTGCTGGACGAGCAGCCGTCGGCTTGCGCCTGAAACGCAGCGGATAAAGGACAAGGACTAGATGGCGGTACCTCTTATTCAACAGATTCGCGTCGGCGCTTACGTGCTGAAGCAGCGCCTGCGGGGTGCAAAACATTACCCTCTCGTTCTCATGCTCGAACCCCTTTTCCGGTGCAACCTGGCCTGCGCCGGCTGCGGAAAAATCGACTACCCGGACGAAATCCTGAACAAGCGGCTTAGCGTCAAGGAATGCCTGGACGCCGTCGATGAATGCGGAGCGCCCGTCGTTTCCATTCCCGGCGGCGAGCCCCTCCTGCATAAGGAAATCGGGGAAGTCGTCCAGGGAATTGTCGCGCGGAAGAAGTTCGTTTATTTGTGCACGAACGCGCTTTTGCTTGAAAAGAAGCTGCACCTCTTTCAACCGAGCCCTTATCTCACTTTCTCGGTTCATCTGGACGGCGACCGCAAGACACACGACAAGGCGGTCTGCCAGGAAGGCGTCTTCGACCGCGCCGTTCAGGCGATCCGCACCGTCGCGGAAAAAGGCTTCCGCGTGAACGTGAACAGTACCTTGTTCGACGGGGCAGACGCGAAGGAGATGGCGGATTTCTTCTCCTACGTGACGAACGAGCTTCGCGTCGAGGGAATCACGGTATCCCCCGGTTATGCCTATGAGCGCGCGCCGGACCAGGAACACTTCCTGAACCGCCAAAAGACACGCCGGCTTTTCCGCGACCTCTTCCGGTTGGGGAAAGGGAAAAAGTGGCGATTTTCGCAATCCTCCCTCTTCCTCGACTTCCTGGCCGGCAATCAGAACTACCACTGCACGCCCTGGGGCAACCCGACCCGCAACATCTTCGGCTGGCAGCGGCCTTGCTATCTTTTAGGCGAAGGCTATGTGGGTTCCTTCCGGGAACTTATCGAGGAGACGGACTGGGAAAACTACGGCACCGGCAATTACGAAAAATGCGCCAACTGCATGGTGCATTGCGGGTATGAGCCGACCGCCGTGAACGACACGATCTCGCGGCCGTGGAAGGCGTTGAAGGTTGCCCTGTTCGGCGTCCGGACGGAAGGCGACATGGCCGAAGACATCCCGCTTGCCAGCCAACGCAAAGCGGAATACGTCTTCGAGAAGAACGTCCAACAGTTCATCGAGAAATCCCACACGAGCGACGCCGCTTAAAACCGCTTACGGCGCATCCCATTCCTCGAAGGCAAGCCCGACGCCGGCAAGCCCGATCAGCCGGCGGAGCGTGCCGAGCGCCAAGTGGTGCGAACGCCCAAGCCGCAGAAGCGCCGGCCATTCCCAAGGTGTCAGTGCGGCCTGCTTCAGCACAGCGAAAGGACGCGTCTCACCCATCGGGCCGATGCCAACCAGGGCGGACGCCGGAACGCCAGCGCCCGCCGGGTCCGCGATCGTACGGACAACGAGGCAGGGAAGCCCCCGCTCTTGCGCGACACGGGCAAGGACATGGCTTTCCATGTCGACGGCCAGCGCCGCGGTCTGCCCATGGAGGCGGCTTTTCTCTTCCGCCGTGCGCAGGACCACATCGCTTCCCGCCAACTCGCCGAGAGCGGGTTCCAAGGCGCCCGCCAGCCTGGCCAGGAGCCGACCTCGCCAAGCAATATCCACCCCATAGGAAGGCCCGCCCGCCGTTTGAACGGCAGAGGCCAGCACGAGCCTGCCCGGGGAAAGCCCGGGCGCCAGACCGCCTGCGATGCCGAAGCTCACTAAAGCGCCGGCGCCATCGGCCACCAGACGGCGGATGCCCGCCTCGGTCCGGCCCGACCGCACCCCGGCGCAAAATAAAAGCGGCCGGGTTTCTTCGGGCGCCTCGCGTGCCGCCGCCTCGACGATGACGGCTTCCGAGCGAAGTCCGGTGACAAAACCTAGGCGCATCACATGCCGTGCCGGGTGGGGAGCGCGTTGCCGCGCTTGAGATTCCGGTAACGCGTCAACGCCCAAACCGGAAAATAAGCGCTGTAGCCGTGGTAGCGAAGATAGAAAATGCGCGGAAAGCCGACCGCCGTGTACCAAGGCTCTTCCCATTGCGCGCCGGTTCTTGGCGCTTGCAGCAGGTAGGCCACACCGCGTGCGACGGATTCGCTTTCGACCTCGCCGGCGGCCATCAGGCCAAGAACGGCCCAGGCCGTTTGCGAGGCCGTGCTCGCCTTCGTTTCCGAGCGGCGTTCTTCCCAGTAGGTGGCGCCGTCCTCGCCCCAGCCGCCGTCCTCGCGCTGATGCGACTTCAGCCACTCCACCGCCTGCCGTATGTGCGGCGCGGCAGGGTCTTCCCCCAACGCCTGCAAGGCGGAAAGGACCGACCAAGTGCCGTAAACGTAATTCGTACCCCAGCGGCCAAACCAGGACCCGTCCGCTTCCTGTTCGCGTTTCAGGAATTCCATGCCGCGGACGACGACGGGGTGGTCCTTCCCGTAGCCGATCTGGGCAAGGAAACCTAAACAGCGTGCGCTGACGTCCACGGTCGGCGGGTCGAGGAGCGCGCCGTGATCGGCAAAGGGAATATGATTGAGGCCGTAATGGGCGTTCTCGGCATCGAAGGCGCCCCACCCCCCGTTTTCGCTTTGCATGCCGACGATCCATTCTCTCGCGCGGTCGATCGCCTCGGCGTAGCCTGCCTTGTCGAACCGGTGCAGCGCCATCGCGACGACGGCGGTGTCGTCGACGTCGGGGTAATAACCGTTCCAGTACTGAAAAGCCCATCCGCCGGGCCGCACGTGCGGCCGCCGGGCCGCCCAGTCGCCGACGGTGTCGAGGATCTGGCGGTCCTTCAGCCAATCGAGCGCCTTCCGATGCTGCGCGGCCTCCTCGCTTTTCGGCGCCTCCTGAAGGGCGAGCGACATGAGGCCGGTGTCCCACACCGGCGAGAAACAGGGCTGGCAGTAGGCCTCGTCTTCGCGCTCGACGAGCAGCCGCCGGATTGCCTTCTTCGCAACGACGACGTCCGGGTGGTCCTTCGGATAGCCAAGGCAATGAAAGGCGACGACCGAATTCACTATGGCGGGGAAGATAGCGCCGATGCCGTCCTCGCCGTTCAGCCGTTCCTTCGTGAAGCGATACGCCCTTTCAATCGCACGGGAACGGATGGCTTTCGGGAACCACGGCTCAACCCAGCGAAGCAGCGTATCGAACCGCAAGAGAAGCGCCGCGAGCCGCGAGCCGGTCGGGTTCACGTGGTAGCGCTTTTCCTTTTCGGGCGGAGTCGTGAAAAGCTCGCGGATGCCGACTCGGCGCGGATTCCCGGCCTTCGGTTTCATCGCCATCACGATCAGAAGCGGGACAATTACCGTCCGCGACCAGTAGGAAACCTTGTCGAGGTGAAAGGGAAACCATTTCGGCAACAGGCTGATCTCGATCGGCATGACCGGTACCGCCCGCCACGGCACCTGCTCGAAAAGAGCGAGCGTGATTCGCGTAAAGACGTTGGATTTTGCCGCACCGCCACGGGCAAGAATTGCCTCGCGGGCGCGCTTCATATGCGGGGCGTTCACGTCATCGCCGACGAGCTTGAGCGCATAGTAGGCCTTGACGCTTGCGCTCATGTCGAAATCGCCGCTGTAGAACAGCGGCCAGCCACCATGCCGGTCCGATTGATTGCGGCGGAGATAGGCCGCGATCTTCTTCTCCAATGCGGCGTCGATCTCGTCGAAAAAATGCTCGAACAGGATGTATTCCGAAGGAATCGTGGCGTCCGCCTCGAGCTCGAAGACCCAATGGCCGTCCCCGGCCTGCCGACGGAAGCAATCCCGCCTGCTTTCTTCGATGACTTGGTCGAGAAGCGGGTCGATCCGCGCCGAGCCATCCACCGCCGCGACGGGATCTAGAAAACTTACCATGTTGTCTCCGCTTGGTCGCGTTTCGTTAGCGTTTCATGGCGGCCGTGGCGGCCAGATGACCGGAGAATATAGCGCTTTCGATCGTAGCAGGGAGGCCGGTATCGGTCCAATCGCCGGCCAGGAAGAGGTTCGCATACGCCGTCCGCGTTTTCGGGCGTTGGGCGAGCGCGGAAGGCGTTTGGGAAAATGTCGCGCGGCGTTCCTTGATGACGCGGCAAGGCGGGGGGGAAGTTTCGGGAAGCTGAAGCGCCCGGGCAACGTCCGACCAAAGCCTTGGAATGAGCGCCTCCGGCGCCGCGTCGATATGAGCCCCGGCGGCGCTTACCGTCACCGAAGCGATCCGGCCGCGCAGGAACACCCATTGGGCAAGGCCGCCGACGACGCCGATGAAAGGAGTTTCGTGGGGCCAGGCCGGCGCCTCAGGCAACTGGAAGTGGGCATTCAAGATGGGTTCGTAGGCTTGCGGGCAGGTCAAGCCGGGCAGCAGATCGGCGGCGTTGCCCGGCGGCACCGCGAGGATCAGCCGGTCGTCTTTCCCAAGGTCAACGCGGCGTTCGCCGAAATCGAGCGCGCTGGCCGCGGCATTCGCAAAACCGATGCCCCGCAAGCGGTGCGTGAAACGAACCGTCGCTTCTTTCTTGCGGAGGAAGTCGAGCGCGGGATCCATAAAGCTTTCCGAAAGGCCGTCCCTTGCCACCATCGGGCGCGCCGCCTCTCGCCCTTTGCCGAAGACGCGCAGCACGACCGGCAGGAGAAGGCGCAAGGCCCCCCTCTCGGCCGGCGTGTTCAGCGAAGCAACGGCAAGGGGTTCCCAGAAATAGCGGTAGAGTGGGCCGCCGTCCGCAAAGGTCTCGGCGACGGTTGCCTGCCTGGGCGCCGTAAAAAGGCGAAGGGCCGTCAAATAGTCGGCCGCCTTGGTGCCCGGAATGCGGCGCGAGGGGGAAAGAATCCACCACGGAAAGAGCCCGCCGTTCAGGCGCACGACCCAACGCGCGCCTGTCTCAAGGTCAACGAAAGGAAAGGCGGGCTCGTGCGGGCAAATGAAATGTCCGACCGCGCCGATCGTTTGCAAATAACGAAGGGCTGCCCGGTTCCCGCGAAAAAGCAGATGGTTGCCGTTGTCCACGCGCTGGCCGAGGGTCGCGTCCAGATAGGACCGGCATCGCCCCCCCGCGTGATCGGCCGCCTCGTAAAGGACGACCCGTTTCCCCGCTTGGCCAAGACGCACCGCTGCGGAAAGGCCGGCAAGGCCGGCGCCTACGATGTGAAAGACGGTCATCCGCTAAAAGATTCCGTGGCGCAAGGCGATCCAGATCTTCTCCACCTTCGAAAGGCCGACCGAACGATCCAGATCCTTCCATCCCCTTGCCCGCAGGCCTTCAAGGAGCTTCCGGTAAACCCGCATCATGACGACAGCTGGGCGCATCTGCCGGCGGGAACATTCGGCAAGAGCCGCTTCCGCCTCCCGAAAGCGGCGCTCGGCAAGCCGGGCAAGATCCTCGCAGACCGCGGGCAAGGCGGGGTGCGCAAGCACCTTGCCTGGTTCGCACCCGATAATGCCATGTTTTTCCAGAAGCTCGGCCGGCAGGTAGAGGCGGCCTTCCCCGGCGTCCTCGCGAAGGTCCCGAAGGATATTCGTAAGCTGCAACGCCTGGCCAAGCTTGTCGGCGACGGCATAGCCTTTGGCGCCCGGCGCGCCAAACGCATGGACGGAAAGCCGCCCCACCGCACCCGCCACGCGGGCGCAGTAAAGCTCCAGCTCCTTCATCGAAGGTCTTCGGACGGGGCCGTTCGCGTCCATCTCCATTCCGTCGATGACGGCGAGAAAATCCTCCTTGCGAAGGCCAAACGAACGGATCGGTTCGGCCAGCGCGCGGGCCGTCAAGCTCAAGCCCGCGCTTTTTCCATCGGCGTAAAGTCTTTCGATCTGCGCGCGCCACTTGCCGAGAGCCTCGATCTTCTCCGCCCGCGGCAGGGAGTCGTCGGCGAGATCGTCCACCTCCCGGCAGAAGGCATAGATGGCGAACATCCCTTCCCGGCGTGACTTCGAAAGAAGCCGCATCGCCCAGAAAAACGAGGTGCCGGAACGGGTTGCGATCCGTTCGGCCGACTCGGACGCTGCCGTATCCGGAGAAATATGGGGGGCCGCGAAAGGCATCTGCACGTGAGGTTAACCGCTCAAATCCAGAGAAGGTATGAACATAGCCCGAAACGGGGGACGCGAAAAGAAAACGGAAGCATCCCTTACCAAAGCGCGCGGCCGACCCCCCTCAAGAAGCAGAACGCATATTCCATCCTTGTGAGAACGACACGCCCGGCCAGCGGGTCCCGACGGCGAAGTTTTCGCGTCAACGCCTCGGCGATTGCCACGATGACGGCGGATTCCATCGCCAGAAAACGGTTCCCGAGCACATCCGGAAGCCGGTGGGCGGTCACGAGGAGCGCCTCGACGCCATCCAGGCAGCGGTCGATCACCCGCCGAAGGGCAAAGCTTGCCGAAGGAGCCGCCAAGTCCTCAAGGGAGGCGCCGGCCTCGGCAAGCCAGGGCTCCGGAAGGTAGACACGGCCGAGACGAAGGTAGTCCTCCTTGCAGTCCTGAAGGTGATTCAAGACCTGGAGCGCGTTGCAGAGCGCGTCCGACGGCGGGTAGTTCGCCGCAGGCTCGCCATGCAGATCGAGAAGGTAACGTCCGACGGGCGCAGCGGAACGGTCGCAGTAACGCATGAGGTCTTGCCAGTCGCTGTAGCGAAGCTTCGTCGCGTCCTGCTTGAAAGCATCCACCAGGTCCGTGCAGTGAACGAAGGACACCTTCGTTTGCGCGAGGCTTTGGCGCAAACGATGCGCCTTCTCATAGACCGGGTCGTCTTTTTCCTCCCCCCGGATGGCGCGGGCGAAGCCTTCCAGGCGCCTTACCTTCTCGTCCGGTGCAAGGTCGGGACTGTCCGCAACGTCATCGATCGCCCGCGCGTAGGCATAGAAGGCGGCGACGTGCGGCCGGAGCCTCGCCGGAAGCAAGCGCGAGCCGACGGGAAAATTCTCGTCCGCCGCCCCTTTCCCGGATGGCGTTTCGACCGAATCGATGGCTGGCACGGACCGCATGAACCGAGAGTAGCATAAATCTGGAAGCTCTCCTTGACCGGTTGATCCGGTCTTTCCCGCCGGGCTCGTTTCAAGGAAGGAGGGGTGCTATAGAGGGGCCGAACACCCCTGTCCCTCAAAGGAGCGCCGGATGATCGATCTCTACACGGACGGCACGCCGAACGGCCACAAGATTTCGATCTATCTCGAGGAGGCGGCGCTGCCCTACCGCGTCACGAAGGTTGACATCACGAAGGGAGACCAGTTCGAACCGGAATTCCTGAAGATCAGCCCCAACAACAAGATACCGGCGATCGTCGATCCGGAAGGGCCGGACGGCAAGCCGCTGGCACTTTTCGAGTCCGGCGCCATCCTTATCTATCTTAGCGAAAAGACCGGAAAATTTCTGTCCAAAGACCCCAGGACACGTTACGTGACGATCCAGTGGCTGATGTTCCAGATGGGCGGCATCGGGCCGATGCTTGGGCAGGCGCATCATTTCCGGAAATACGCGCCGGAGAAACTGCCCTACGCCATCGCACGTTATACGAACGAAGCCGCGAGGCTTTACAACGTTCTGGACCGCCGTCTGGGCGAAAGCGCCTACCTCGCCGGCGACTATTCGATCGCCGACATCGCGACCTACCCCTGGATTCGCTGGCACGACATGCACGGGCAAAAACTGGAAGACTTCCCGAACGTCGAACGTTGGTACCGCGCAATCCACGAACGCCCTGCCGTCAAGCGCGGCATGGACGTGCCGCGAAAGATGGAGAAGGACTGGGCGGAAGACAAGGACGCCTGGAACACCATGTTCGGCAAGCGGCAATACGAACGGCATGAGTGAGAAAGCGGCATGAGTGAGAAAAAAGCACCGGACGCGACGGACCACCTCGCACTTGTCGGGGCGCTGCGCCCGGCCGTGCGTCAGGCGGGAAAGGAAATCGTCCGCATCTACGAGGCAAGGGATTACACCGTCCGGAAAAAAGACGACGCCTCGCCGGTAACGGAAGCGGACGAAATTTCGGAGCGTATTTTGCTGGATGCCATCCGGAAGCTGACGCCGGATATCCCGGTCGTTTCGGAGGAACGCTTCGAGGCGGGCGACGTTCCCTCCATCGCCGGCGGCAGGTTCTGGCTCGTGGACCCCCTCGACGGTACGAAGGAATTCGTCGGGCGTACCGGCGAGTTCACGATCAACGTGGCGCTGGTCATCGGCGACCGCCCGGTTTTGGGACTCATTCACGTGCCTTTGACGAGCATCACCTACGCGGCGGCCGGCCCCGGCACGGCCACGGTCGCTATCGGAGAGGAAAAGCCGAGACCGATCACCGCCGTCACAGCGTCGCCGGAGGGGTTCGTCGTGCTGGCCAGCCGCTCCCACACCGGGCCGGAGACGGAAACCTACCTCGCGAAATTCAAGGTGCGCGAGCGAAAGACCAGCGGAAGCGCCGTCAAATTTTGCGCGATTGCGGAAGGCAAGGCCGACCTTTACCCGCGCCTTGGCCGCACGATGGAATGGGACACGGCGGCTGGACACGCCATCCTGCTGGCGGCGGGCGGCAACATCACGACACTCGACAACGAAGAATTGCGCTACGGCAAGCCAGGCTTCGAGAACCCGGCCTTCGTCGCAAGAGGGCGCGGCCGCGCACCTTAAGCCTTGCGCGGCGCGACGTTCGGCTTCTCGCCCAAGGCCTCAACACGGGCGGCACAATATTTGAGTTCGGGAATCTTCCCGTAAGGATCAAGCGCCGCGTTGGTCAACCGGTTGGCGGAGGCCTCGGCGTAGCAGAACGCGACGAAGATGGCGCCTTGCGGAACGGCCGGGTCAACCCGGGCCGTAAGCTCGATCCCGCCGCGTCGCGTCTCGACGCGAATCCGCCCCCCCGGTCCTATGCCGAACCTTTCCAGATCGGCGGCGTTCAGGCTGGCGACCGCCTCCGGCTCGAGGGCGTCGAGGACGTCCACCCGCCGGGTCATCTCGCCCGTATGCCAATGCTCAAGCTTGCGGCCCGTGATGAGGACCATCGGGTATTCCTTATCCGGCACTTCGTCCGGCGGCACGACCGCGACCGGCACGAGGCGCCCGCGACCGCTTTGCGTCGGGAAGCGGTCGCCGAAGACGATGGCGCGGCCGGAAACGGAAGGCCCGTCGCACGGGTAGGTAACGGCGCCCTCCCGTTCCAAACGGTCCCAGGAAATATGATCGAGAGAGGGCATCGCACGGCCCATCTCGTCGTAGACGTCGCGCGGGTGCGTGTAACGCCAGTCCAGCCCGAGCCGCCGCGCGATCTCCTGGATGATCCACCAGTCCTCTCGCGCATCGCCAGGCGGCTCCAGCGCCTTGCGGCCCATCTGGATCTGGCGGTTCGTGTTCGTTGCCGTGCCGTCCTTCTCCGGCCAGGCGGAAGCTGGCAAAACGACATCGGCGTAGGCGGCCGTCTCGGTGAGAAAGATTTCCTGACTCACCAGATGTTCGAGCTTGATGAGCGCCGACCGCACGCGGTTCGCGTCCGGGTCCGACATGGCGGGGTTCTCGCCAACGAAATACATGCCCCGGATCCGGCCCCCGTGAACGGCCTCCATCATCTCGACGACGGTCAGGCCCGGGTCGGGATCGAGCTTCGCTCCCCACAGTTTTTCGAAGAAGGCGCGCTGGTCGGGAGAAGCCACCGGGCGGTAGTTAGGGTACATCATCGGGATGAGGCCGGCATCGGAAGCCCCCTGCACGTTGTTCTGGCCGCGCAAGGGGTGAAGGCCGGCGCCGGGACGGCCAAGGTGGCCGCAGAGCAGCGCGAGGGAAATCAGGCAGCGCGAATTGTCCGTCCCATGAACATGCTGGGTGACGCCCATTCCCCAGAAGATCATCGCCGCCTTGGCCTTGGCGTATTCGCGGGCGACTTGGCGGATCGTTCCGGCGTCGATCCCGCACGTCGCGGCGACGCGTTCCGGCGGGTAAGCTTCGAGATGGGCCCGCAGCTCCTCGAAGCCTTCCGTCCGGGCGGCGACGAAAGCGCGATCGTAAAGCCCTTCGGCGACGAGAACGTGCAGCATGCCGTTCAGCAGCGAAACGTCGCTGCCCGGTTTGATCTGCAGCATATGGGCGGCGTAACGCTTCAACGCCTGGCCACGCGGGTCAATGACGGCAAGCCGCGCGCCCCGCTGCACCGCGTTTTTAAAATAGGTCGCGGCGACCGGGTGGTTCTCGGTCGGGTTGCTGCCGGTCACGATGAAGAAGTCGCTGTTCAGCACTTCCGTGAAGGGGGCGGTGACGGCGCCGGAGCCGATCGTTTCTAGAAGGGCGGCGACGGAGCTTGCGTGACAGAGCCGCGTGCAGTGATCGACGTGGTTGCTGCCGAACCCGGTGCGGACGAGCTTTTGGAAAAGATAGGCCTCCTCGTTCGAGCATTTCGCCGAACCCAGCCCGGCGAGCGCGCCCTTTCCATTGCGCGCCAGGATCCTTCGGAAACCCTCGGCGGCGACGACAAGCGCTTCCTCCCAGCTCGCCTCGCGGAAATGGGTGAGCGGGTTCCGGGAATCGAATTCGGGGCTTGCCTCCTTGGGCACGTCCCGACGGCGGATCAGCGGCTTTTGCAGGCGATCTTGGTGCGCGACATAGCCGAGGCCGAATCGTCCCTTGACGCAGAGGCGGTCCTCGTTCGCCGGCCCATCTTCGCCTTCGACGAAGAGAAGGGTATTCCCCTTCAGGTGATAAACGACCTGGCAGCCGACCCCGCAATAGGGACAGACGCTCTGCACCCGTCGGTCAGCCGCGACGTGGCCAACGCCTTTCTCGTCCACCAAATTCGCCGGCATCAGGGCGCCGGTCGGACAGACCTGGACGCATTCGCCGCACGCCACGCAAGTGCTCTCCCCCATCGGATCGTCGAAATCGAAGACGACCTTCGTCGCCGGACCGCGGGCGGCCATGCCGATAACGTCGTTGACCTGCACCTCGCGGCAGGCGCAAACGCAAAGCCCGCAATGGATGCAGGCGTCCAGGTGAACGGCCATGGCGGGGTGGCTCGTGTCCTTTGCGACCGCAGCGCGCGCCGGGAAGCGGCTTTCGGAGATTTTCAGCCGGTCGGCCCAGCCCCAGAAATCGGACGCCGGGTCATGGGCGACTTTCCGCGGCGGCTGATCGGTGAGCAAAAGCTCCATCACCGTCCGCCGCACCGCGTCCGCCCGCTCGCCCGCCGTCGAAACCTTCATGCCATCCGCCGGCTTGCGGAGGCAGGCGGCGGCAAGCCTCTCCTCGCCCTCGATCTCGACGACGCAAGACCGGCAATTGCCGTCGGCGCGATAGCCCGGCGTTTCCCGGTAACAGAGATGGGGGATTTCGATGCCGAGCCGGTGCGCGACCTGCCAGATTGTTTCGTCCGGCTTCGCCGTCACCTGCTTTCCATCGAGAACAAAGCGGACGTGTTTTTCCACTTTAGGTTTCCCCCGGCGGCACGTCGTCCGGGAAATGGCGGAACAGCGACATCAGCGGATTCGGGGCCGTCTGGCCCAGACCGCAGATCGAGGCCTCGGCCATGGCCCGGGCAAGGTCTTCCAGAAGCGGGCGGTCCCATTTCGGCCGCTCCAGCAGTCTCACCATCTTTTCCGTTCCGACCCGGCAGGGCGCGCATTGACCGCAGCTTTCGTCCTCGAAGAAACGCAGGAGGTTAAGCGCGACGGCGCACAAATCGTCGCGATCGGAAAGCACGATCAGAGAGGCGGACCCAAGGGAGGCCCCTTCCGACTCGAGGGTGCCGAAATCGAGGGGCAGGTCCGCCAGCGCAGCCGGCAGGATGCCGCCGGCGCCGCCGCCGGGGAGAAAAGCCTTTAAGCGGTGGCCGGGCGCCATGCCGCCGCAGTGTTCCGCGATCAGCTCGCGCGCCGTGATGCCGACCGGCGCGCGCTTCACGCCCGGCGCGCGCACCCGGC
Source organism: Pseudomonadota bacterium (assembly GCA_040752895.1). Classification (NCBI taxonomy): domain Bacteria; kingdom Pseudomonadati; phylum Pseudomonadota; species Pseudomonadota bacterium. Next base: position 284,434 of record JBFMHN010000003.1, on the reverse strand, counting down.
CGGAAACCGAGAAAAGACGCACCCCGCTTCGGCCATGACGGCCCTCGCCCCGGTACCAGGCGGCACCCTTTTCCAGGATTTCGCGGAGCCAATAAAATGTTTCCACGTTCTGGATCAAGGTCGGCCGCCCGAACAGACCGGCTTGCGCGGCGAAGGGCGGCCGGTGGCGGGGGTAACCCCGCTTGCCTTCGAGGCTTTCGAGCATCGCCGATTCCTCGCCGCACACATAGGCGCCGGCCCCCCGGCGGAGGTGGATGCCGCCCGAAGGCGCCAAGCCCGCTATTTCGAGTTTCGGAATCTCCTTGCCCAGGATTTCCCGGATTTGGGGATATTCGTCCCGCAGGTAGAGGTAAACGGCGTCCGCCTCGATGACGTGCGCCGCAATCCCCACACCTTCGAGGACGCGGTGGGGATCGCGTTCCAGGCAAAAGCGGTCCTTGAAGGCGCCGGGTTCCCCTTCGTCGGCGTTGAGAACCAGGTAACGCGGCCTTGGCCCCTTGCGAACGGCGGCCCATTTCCGCCCCACCGGAAAGCCTGCGCCACCCAGCCCGCGAAGGCCGGCCGCGTCGAGCGTTTCGAGGATTTCGGAAGCCGGCTTGCCACGCAAACAGGCGCGAAGCAGAGCATACCCCCCTTCGGCGGCGTACGCCTCGAAGGAAAGAAAAGGAATAGCCGTCGCCGGCGAAGGACAAGCGACGGCCGCCGCAACGCTTTCCGTGCTCGCGCGATCGACAAAGCCATACGGAAGGCGCACGGTCGGCGCTTCGGCGCACCGGCCCATGCAGGGCGCGCGCAGGACGCGCACCTTGGTGCCTAAACGCTTGGGGAGTTCTTCCAGAAGGGCCCGACACCCCATCGTCTCGCAGACAACACCGTCGCAGACGCGAACGGTCACGGGCGGCGGCTCCTCCCCTTCCTTCACGACGTCGAAATGGGCGTAGAAGGTGGCGACCTCGTAAATCTCGGCCATGGAGAGGCGCATCTCTTCCGCCAGGGCCCGCAGGTGGGCGGCGGAAAGCCCATGGTAGGTATCCTGAAGCCGATGCAAGTGTTCGATCAGAAGATCGCGGGCCCGGGAACGCTTGCCGAGCAAGGCGCGAACTTCCGCCAGGGCGCGCGGGTCGATCTGGCGACCCTTCGGGGTGGCGCGCGTTCGCTTCTTCCCCTTCCCCGGGTGCCGAGGCACCCCTGTTTCCCTCTTGGTTTTCGTCATCCGCCCCTCAACCGCTATCCCCGAAAGGAAAGGAAGGCTGCCCTCCCTCCGTGGCGAAGCGACTGGTGAAGAGTGTAACAATAGCGGAAACTTTGTAGCCATGTTCCTGAAAGAGGCCATGTCCTGAAAGGGGAAAAGATCAAAAAATGGCGGGACCGGACCTGACGAAGGTGGTGGGCGTGCTGCTGGCGGGAGGCCGCGCCTTGAGAATGGGCGGGGGTCAGAAATATCTCCTCGCCCTTGGCGGCCGGACCTTGCTCGAACACGCGATCGAGCGGGCGCGACCGCAAGTGGCGCGAATGGTTCTTAACGCCAACGCGGATTCTGGCCGGCTGGCCCGTTTCGGGCTGCCCGTCGCGGGCGACGTCGTCGAAGGGCATGCGGGGCCGCTTGCCGGCGTGCTGACCGGCATGGAATGGGCGAGGAAGAATGCACCGGACGCCCGGTGGGTTGCCACCTTCGCGACGGATTGCCCCTTTTTCCCCCGCGATCTCGTGGGGCGCTTCCTGCAAGCCATAGAAGCGGCCATGGCAACCGAAGGCGCCGACCTTGCGCGGGCCGTTTCCGGCGGCAGGCCGCACCCGGTCTTCGGCCTTTGGCCGGTCAAGCTTGCCCAGCCCTTGCGCCAAGCGCTGATGGAAGAAGGTGTCCGCAAGATCGGCTGCTGGACGGCGCGCTACCGGGTGGCCGATATAGACTATCCAACGGAACCCGTGGACCCCTTCTTCAACGTCAACCGGCCGGAAGACCTGGTGCGGGCAGAGGAATTGCTGGGCAAGGCCGGGTAAGGCGCGCGGGCGCCTTCGATTAGCCGTGCATGACGATGCGTGAATCGTGGGACGCTTCGGAGACGACCCGGTTGCGCCCATGGCTCTTGGCCCGGTAAAGCGCGTTGTCGGCCCGCTGGATGAGGCTTTTCGGCGGCTCGCCCGGCAGGTATTGGGCGATGCCGATTGAAAGCGTGATGCCGCCGAGATTCTCGCTCGTCGCCCTGCGAACGATTTTTTTGGAGGCGACCCGCTTGCGAATTTCCTGCCCGAGCTTTTCGGCGCCGCCGATCGCCGTACGCGGAAGAATGATCGCGAACTCCTCGCCGCCGAACCGAGTGGGTATATCGCGCCCTTTGACGCATTCGACCAGCGTACTCCCGACGAGCCCCAGCACCTGATCGCCGAGCAGGTGCCCATAGGTGTCGTTGAATTTTTTGAAATGGTCGATATCGGCCATCATCAGGCAAAGCGGCTCGTTCGCCTCTACCGCCTGATGGATGACAAGCGAAAGCTGCTCGTCGAAATGCTTGCGATTCGGCAAGCCCGTCAGCGCGTCCGTCGTCGCCTCCCGGCGGATGTACTGGATGTTTTCCTGAAGTTCGATGATTTCGTGAGTCGCGGTTTTCAATTGGCTTTCGAGTTTATGACTTTTCGCCGCCATTTGCTTCGTTTCCAGCAGAATGCTCGTCACCGTCTCGCGAATGGCGTCTATGTTCGTTGCGTTTGCGATCTGCCCGGACATGGTTTCCAGCTTCTGGTTGTGGCGGGAAACCTCGGTGTTCGCATCGCCGAGATATTCGAGAACCCGCGTCACGGCGGATTGAATCCGCTCGCTCGCGGTTTGAATCTCCGCAACCTCGTTGGAAAGTCCAAAGAAGCGGTTGTAGAGTTCGCCGTTCAACGTTTCCGTGAAAGTTTGTTTCTTCTTCAGGATGGCGTCGATCATCCGCTTCAGTTCGGAATCTTTCCCGCCGAAATAGCTGTACCAAATCTCGAAATTGCTTGGTTGCGGCGGAATGGCAAGGACCGCCATCTTGGCGAGCGCCGCCCCAGCGTATTCCGCCGCCTGTTTCAGCGTTTCGCGGTAGATCATCCGTTGAAGGCCCCTTGGAACTGTGAGTGCTTTTTTTACGCAATCCAGGTTAAGAAATGCCTAGGAAATGGGTGGATTTTCTTTCCGCCCCATCGAAACCGCGGGCGAAGCGGCGGGTATGCGCCCGGACCGGCTGCCGAATATCCCTAGATTTTTAAAGGAAAATCTAGGCGTTCCGCCCTTGACAGGGACGCCATATTCCCTAATTTTAAAGCAGACTAAATTGGTGCTGATTTAATTTTAGGAATGTTGTCATGTTTCGCCTGAACCGGCTCGTCGATTACGGGGTCGTCCTGATGAGCCATATCGCAGCCCATCCGAACCAGCGTTTCAGCGCCCCGGATCTGGCGAGCGATCTTGGCCTTCCCGCACCGGTCGTAAGCAAGGTTTTGAAGCGTCTTACCCACGCCGGCCTGCTCACCTCCTATCGAGGGGCGAGGGGTGGTTACCGGCTCGCGCGAGGGGCCGCCGCGATCAGCGTGGCGGACATCATCTCCGCCCTCGACGGGCCCATCGCGCTGACCGACTGCATCGAGGACTCCCACGGCTCCTGCGGGATCGAATCTTTCTGCCCGGTCCGCAGCAACTGGCAAATCATCAACCGCACGGTCCGGAGCGCGTTATCCGAAATCAAACTTTCGGACCTGACGACGCCACTGCCGCCCTTCTTCGGGCCGGCGCTGGCGAAGGACGAAAAAGGCATCGGCGCCGCTTGAAGGCCAGAATACCGGAAAGAACCAAACGCATGACAACGAACACCGACACGGCCGAAACCATCCGCTCCGTCACGGGGGAGTACAAGTACGGCTTCGTCACCGAGATCGAATCCGAACGCGCGCCGCGCGGCCTGACCGAAGACACAGTCCATTTCATCTCGGCCAAGAAGGATGAACCGGCCTGGCTCCTCGAATGGCGGCTGAAGGCCTACCGCGCATGGCTTGCCCTTGGAAAGGAAGAGCCCAGTTGGGCGAATATCCATTACCCGCCGATCAACTACCAGGATGCCTATTACTACTCGGCGCCAAAATCCGACAAGGATCGGCCGAAAAGCCTCGATGAGGTCGACCCGGAATTGTTGGCCACCTACGAGAAGCTTGGCATTCCCTTAAGGGAACGGGAGGCCCTCGCCGGGGTTGCGGTCGATGCCGTGTTCGACAGCATTTCCGTCGCAACCACCTACAAGGCAAAGCTGGCGGAGGCCGGTGTCATTTTTTGCCCGATGTCAGAGGCGGTCGCCAACCATCCGGAGCTCGTGCAAAAATACCTGGGAAGCGTCGTTCCCTATTCCGACAATTTCTTCGCGACGCTGAATTCCGCCGTTTTCAGCGACGGCTCCTTCGTCTATGTGCCGGAAGGGGTTCGCTGCCCGATGGAGCTTTCGACCTATTTCCGGATCAACGCCGCGCAAACCGGCCAGTTCGAGCGCACCCTCATCGTCGCGGACAAGGGCAGTTACGTGAGCTACCTCGAAGGGTGCACGGCACCCATGCGGGACGAGAACCAGCTCCACGCGGCGGTCGTCGAGCTGGTGGCGCTGGACGACGCAGAAATCAAATATTCAACTGTGCAAAACTGGTACCCCGGCGACAAGGAAGGAAAAGGCGGCATCTACAATTTCGTCACGAAGCGGGGCGCTTGCCGCGGAAGAAACTCGAAAATTTCCTGGACGCAGGTCGAAACCGGCTCCGCCATCACCTGGAAATACCCGAGCTGCATCCTGCAGGGTGATAATTCGGTCGGCGAGTTCTACTCCGTCGCCACGACGAACAATTACCAGCAGGCCGACACCGGCACAAAGATGATCCACATCGGCAAGAACACACGCAGCACGATCGTCTCGAAGGGCATTTCGGCCGGAAAAAGCCAGAACACCTACCGCGGGCTCGTCAAGATTCTGGGCGGGGCGGAAAACGCCCGGAACCATACCCAGTGCGATTCCCTGCTTCTAAGCAGCACCTGCGGAGCCCATACGGTGCCCTACATCGAATCGAGGAACCGTACGGCCCGCGTCGAGCACGAGGCAACGACCTCGAAGATCGGCGAGGACCAGCTTTTCTATTGCAACCAGCGGGGGCTTTCGTCAGAAGACGCCATCTCAATGATCGTCAACGGCTTCTGCAAAGAGGTCTTCAAGGAGTTGCCGATGGAATTCGCGGTCGAGGCTACGAAATTGATGAGCGTTACCCTAGAGGGCGCGGTCGGCTGAGAAGGAAAAGGCGGAACATGGCAAAGCTTCTGGAAATCCGAAATCTGCACGCAACGATCGAAGACCGGCCGATCCTGCGTGGACTTACCCTTTCCATAGAGGCCGGCGAGGTGCACGCCATCATGGGGCCGAACGGTTCCGGCAAAAGCACGCTCGCGCACATACTCGCAGGACGCCCCGGCTATGAAGTGACGGAGGGCGAGGTCCTTTTTATGGGCAAGGACCTTCTGAAAATGCCGCCGGAGACGCGTGGCCGCGAGGGTCTTTTCCTGGGCCTTCAATACCCGGTCGAGATTCCCGGCGTTTCGAATATGTATTTCCTGAAGGCGGCGCTGAACGCGATCCGCGCCCACCGGGGCGAGCCGGAACTCGACGCCATCGAATTTCTGAAGGTAGCCCGGAAGAAGGCAAAACTTCTCGGCATCAGCGAAAACCTTCTCCAGCGCGGCGTAAACGTCGGCTTCTCCGGCGGCGAGAAAAAGCGGAACGAAATTTTCCAAATGGCGCTGCTGGCTCCCGCCCTTGCCGTGCTCGACGAAACGGATTCCGGCCTCGATATCGACGCCCTGAAAGTCGTCGCGAACGGGATCAATACCCTTCGCTCACCGGAGCGGGCGATCCTCCTGATCACGCACTACCAACGGCTTCTCGAATACGTGGTCCCGGATAAAGTGCACGTCCTTTCGGAAGGCCGCATCGTCGAGACCGGCGGTAGGGAACTTGCCCTTGAACTCGAAAAGAAGGGTTACGGCCATATCGAAAAGACCGGCGCGGCGCCCGTAACGGCCAGCGCCTGACCCAAACCCTTGGAACGAACCCCATGGCAATGACCGGCGTCGAATATATCGAACGCTATCCGGAATGGCGGCAAGGCCTTCCCGGCAAAGGGCAGGCTTGGCTTGCCGCCCTCCGAGAAGAGGCGTTGCGGCTATTCGGCGAACACGGCTTTCCGACGCGCAAGGTCGAGGCGTGGAAATACACGAACCTGGCGCCGCTTGCGAAGGACGTCTTCGCGCCGAAGGCCACAGCGGGAAAGACGCCCGCCGCGGACCTGCCGGAACCGTTTGGCGACCTTCCCGGCCATCGCATGGTTTTCGTGAATGGCCAATTCGCGATTGAACGACAGGCGGAAAAAGAGCTGCCGAAAGGTATCCGGGTCCTTCCTCTGAGTGAGGCGTTTTGCCGGCACCCCGAGCTGGTGAAGGCCCACCTCGCCCAGGCCGGCACCCCGGAAGTGACTGCCCTTCTCGAAATGAACACGGCCCTCATAGCGGAGGGGACGGTTCTTGTGATCGAAGCCGGAACCGCGCTCGAAGCCCCGCTTCACCTCGTCTTCCTCGCAACGGAAGCGGCCGCAAACGCCGGCCTGCACCTTCGCAACCTGATCATCCTCGGCAAGGGATGCCGGGCGAATGTCATCGAAAGCTATGTCGGAAAGACGAAGGCTAGCTATTGGACGAACGCGGTGACCGAGATCGTCCTCGCGGAAGGCGCCCACCTTCGCCACTACAAAGTGCAAGAGGAAGGCGAGGCCGCCTATCACACCGCCCTTACCCTCGCGAGGCTTGCCGATCGCACGGTCTACGAAAACTTCGCGCTGTCGCTTGGCGCCGAACTCGCCCGGAACGAGATTCAGGTCCTGCTCGACGGTAGCGGGATCGACTGCCGCCTGAACGGCGTCCATCTTGCCCGTCGCCGCCAGCACCTGGATACGACGACCGTGATTGACCACCTGAAGCCCGGAAGCCGTTCCAACGAAATCTACAAAAGCGTCGTGGACGGCCGCGCGGAAAGCGTTTTCCAGGGCAAGATCGTCGTCCAGCCGGATGCCCAGAAAACCGTGGCGCATCAGTTGAGTCGGACGCTGTTGCTGTCGGACACGGCCCAAGTGAACGCAAAGCCCGAATTGCGAATCCACGCCGACGATGTTCAATGCAGCCACGGCGCCTCCGTCAGCGAGCTCGACGCGCTGGCGCTTTTTTACCTCCGTTCGCGGGGGATCTCGGAAAGAACGGCGCGCAGCCTCTTGACGGAAGCCTTCGTGACGGAACAGATCGAGGAAATCGGGGTGGCACCCGTCCGCGAGCTGCTGCACCGCATGATGGCGAACTGGCTTGCGAACCCAAGGCAGACAAGCGGGCACCCATGACGGAGATGGCGCACCACATAGAGCAACCGGCGCCCGCCTTCGACGCCGCCCGCGCCCGACGGGACTTTCCCATTCTGCAAACCAAGGCGCGCGGCAAGCCGCTTGTCTTCCTGGACAGCGCGGCAAGCGCGCAAAAGCCCCGTCCGGTGATCGCGGCGGTGGAACACGTCTACACTACGGAATACGCCAACATCCACCGTGGCGTTTACGAACTTTCCGAAAAGACGACGGCCGCCTTCGAAGGGGCGCGGGAGAAGGTCCGCGCCTTTCTGAACGCCCGCGAGACCCGCGAGATTATCTTCGTCCGCGGAGCAACGGAGGCGATCAACCTAGTGGCGCAGAGTTTCGGCCGCACCCGCTTCAAGGCAGGAGACGAGATCGTTCTTTCCCACCTCGAACACCATTCGAACATCGTCCCTTGGCAAATCTTGAGGGAGATGACCGGCGCGGTTCTTCGCGTCGTGCCGGTGAACGGCGCCGGCGAGATCGAAATGGGGGCCTATGAAAGGCTTCTGAACGCGCGCACCCGCCTTGTCGCGATCACCCATGTCTCGAATGCGATCGGGACGGTCGTGCCGGTCCGGGAAATCGTCCGTCTTGCCCATGCCCAAGGCGTGCCCGTCCTTATCGACGGCTGCCAGGCCGTCCCCCACCGGCCGGTGGACGTTCAGGGTCTCGGTTGCGATTTCTACGCCTTTTCCGGCCATAAGCTCTATGGGCCGAGCGGCATCGGCGTCCTTTACGGCAGGGCCGAGCATCTGGAAGCGATGCCCCCCTATCAAGGTGGTGGCGACATGATTCGCTCGGTGACGTTCGAGAAGACGGAATACAACGTCATCCCCTACAAGTTCGAAGCCGGAACGCCGCATATTGCCGGCGCCATCGGGCTTGGTGCCGCGATCGACTACCTGCAGGGGCTTGGGCTTGCGGCGATCCAGGCCCACGAGGGGACGCTTCTCGACTACGCCACGCAGTGCCTTTCGGAAATCAAGGGCCTGCGGGTGATCGGAACGGCGAAGGAAAAGAGCGGCATCCTTTCCTTCACCCTGGACGGCGCCCATCCCCACGACATCGGAACGATCCTCGATGGCGAGGGAGTCGCCATCCGAACCGGCCATCACTGCGCGCAGCCGCTTATGGATCGCTTCGGCGTGCCGGCAACGGCGCGGGCTTCTTTCGGCCTCTACAACACCAAGGAAGACGTGGACGCGCTTGCCGCCGCCATCCGGAAAGTTCTGGAGATTTTTGGCTAATGTTCGATCTGAAAGAACTTTACCAAGAGGTCATCATTGATCACAGCAAGCGGCCGCGGCATTTCGGCGGGCTGGAAGGCGCAAACCGCGAGGCGGAAGGGTTCAATCCCCTTTGCGGCGACCGGCTTACCCTGCGGCTGACCGTGCAGGACGGGATCGTGAAGAACGCCGCCTTCGAAGGTGCCGGCTGCGCCATTTCGACAGCATCGGCCTCGCTGATGACGGACATGGTGATCGGCAAGACGGAAGCGGAGGCAAACGACTTGTTCCGGCGCTTCCAGGAACTTATCACGCGGAAAGAGCCGCCGACGACGGACGAGCTGCTTGAGCTTGAGAAGCTCGCCGCCCTTGCCGGCGTCCGCGCGTTTCCCGCCCGCGTCAAATGCGCAACCCTTGCCTGGCACACCCTGGCGGCGGCGCTGAACCGGCAGACCGAAGCCGTGAAGACCGAATAGGACAAATAGGACAAATAGGACATAAGGAAAAACGATGACGGAAGATGGCGTCCTCACTCTGCAGCGGGACTGCGACGCGACCCTCATTCCGGCCGGCACGAAGGTCGAACTGCAGGCCGGTACGCCGGTGACGATTACCCAGGCGCTGGGCGGCTCCTATACGGTCGCCGTGCACGGCAACCTGGCGCGCATCGACGGCAAGGACGCCGACGCCCTCGGGCTGGAGGCGGCAGGCGCTGCGGCACCGTCGGCCGCTCCCGAGGCAGACGGCGAGGCGAACGAAGAGGCAATCTGGGAGCAGCTGCGGACCTGCTACGACCCGGAAATTCCCATTAACATTGTCGAATTAGGTCTTATCTATAATTGCAAGACGACGGCCCTCGAAGGAAACGGGGGAAGCCGGGTCGAGGTCACGATGACCCTGACCGCGCCGGGCTGCGGGATGGGCGACATCTTGGCGGAGGACGTCCGTCAGAAGTTGTTGAGTGTGCCGAACGTCAAGGAGGCGCAGGTCGAAGTTGTTTTCGACCCGCCTTGGGATCAGAGTAGAATGTCGGAGGCCGCCAAGCTTGAAGTCGGCCTTCTCTAGAAAGAAGGCGGAAGAAGGAAGAAAAGAAGAATGGAACAAAAGGCCCCTCTAACGATTACGGATACCGCCGCCGCACGGGTCAAGGATTTGTTGGCACGGCGGCAGGAGAAGCCCGTTCTTGGCCTGCGGCTTGGCGTCACCAACGCCGGCTGCTCCGGCCATTCCTACAGGCTGGAATATGCGGAGGAGGTCATTCCCGGCGACGAGACCCTGAAGGACAAGGGCGTGACGATCTTCATCGAGCCGGCGGCCCTCATGTTCCTGATCGGCAGCGAGATCGATTACGTCGAGGACAAGTTCCAGTCGGGCTTCGTTTTCCGCAACCCCAACGCCACCGGCACTTGCGGCTGCGGAGAATCCTTCAGCGTCTGATTGCCGCGCCTAAAGAGCGGTCGCGGCCCGCGTTTCCGGCTGCCCCATCGCGCGCAGGGCCTTGGTCACGATTTCCGGGCCGGCATCGGCGCGGAAAGCTTCTTCCGTCAGACATCGGCGCCAGGCGCGAGCCCCCGCTATCCCATTGAAAAGCCCCAAGAGATGCCGCGTCATCCGGCTTAAGGGCACCCCCGCCGCGACCTTCGCTTCGAGGTAGGGCAGCATGGCCAGAACCACCGCCTCGCGGACGGGCGGCGGGGCCGCGTCACCGAAGAAGCGACGATCCGCTTCCACCAAAAGATAAGGGTTCTCGTACGCCGCCCGGCCGATCATGACGCCGTCCACCTGGCGGAGATGATCTTCCGCCGCCTCCAGCGTCTCGACGCCGCCGTTGAGAACGATCTCCAAATCCGGAAAATCCGTCTTCAGCCGATAGACCACCTCGTAGCGAAGCGGTGGGACGGTACGGTTCTCCTTCGGGCTTAGGCCCTGGAGATAGGCCTTGCGGGCGTGCACGATGAAAGTTGCACAGCCCGCGGCGGCGACTAGGCTTACGAAGCGGGCCAGGAATTCGTAATCGTCGTGCGCGTCCACCCCGATCCGGGTCTTGACCGTGACCGGGACCGCAACGACGTCCCGCATCGCGCAAACGATAGCGGCGACGCGCTCGGGCTCCGCCATCAGGCAGGCGCCGAAGCGGCCGCGTTGAACGCGGTCGCTCGGACAGCCGACGTTAAGATTGATCTCGTCATAGCCGAAGGCCTCGCCGATGCGGGCGGCGGCGGCGAGGGCGCTTGGCTCGGAACCGCCGAGTTGAAGCGCAAGCGGCTGCTCTTCCTCATCGAAGGCGAGAAGGCGCGCGCGATCCCCGTGCAGGACGGCGTCCGCCGTCACCATTTCCGTATAGAGAAGCGTGCGCCGCGTGATGCGCCGGAGGAAAGAGCGCTGGTAGCGATCCGTCCGATCCATCATCGGCGCCACGGAAAGGCGCCGGTCGAGATTTTTTTCCATCGCGGTCATGGCGGGAATCTGGCGGCGTCTTCCGCCAAAGGCAACCGGAAAGCCGCGACCCTCTTGACGCCACCGCGCCAATTAATTTAGGATACTATTCCTAACTCACCGAAAGGCGACCCATGTCCCGCGAAACCCCGAATACCCTGCTTCCTTCCGACCCCGCCATGCCGCCGCTTCCGCGCTTGGCAAGCCCAGTGCCGAACCCGGTGATCCGGAAACGGGACGCACAGGGCGAAGGCCATTTCGGCGCCGCCCGGAACGGTGGCAAGCGAAAGCATCAGGGGGTTGACCTTGTTGCCGCCGCGGGCACGCCAGTCACCAGCGCGGTGAGCGGCGTCGTCACCCGTATCGGTTGGCCCTACCGGAACGATTCCCACTACCGTTACGTGGAGGTGACGATGGAAGCGGGCCTTATCGTCCGCCATTTCTACGTGAGCCCGACCGTCAAGATGCGCGAGCCGGTCGAGGCCGGAAAAACCCGCCTCGGTACGGTGCAAGACCTTACCCGGCGCTACCCCGGAATCACCAACCACCTTCACCTCGAACTGCGCCAAGCCGTTCAAGACCATCGCGCGGACGGTGAAGCTGCGCACCGCTACGACGCCTATCCCGTTATCGACCCCACCCCTTTGCTTCCTATGCAGGCTTGAAGGCGCTATAGAAAAAGCTGTCCCGACGGGTAACTCTCGAGTCGCGTCAAACCTTGCCGAAAGGCCGCCTGCCATGGCCACCATCGCGGAACGCTTAGCCGAATTCGCCACCGATCTCGACGGAAACGACGTGCCAGTGGATGTGCGCGCACGCGCAAAATTCCTCATCCTGGATGCGGTCGGGATCGCCTTCGCCGCAACGACCTTCGACTTTTCGGAAAAAACCCTGCAAGGGCTTGCCGCCATCGCCGGGCAAGGCAACGCCCCCGTCATCGGACGAAAGGAAAGGCTTCCGCTTCGCGACGCGGCGGTGATGAACGGCTTCCTGATCCACGGCCTCGACTACGACGACACCCACGTCGCCGGCATCGTCCACCCGACGGCAAGCGCCTTTCCTGCCGCGCTGGCCGCCGCCACTCTCGCAAAAGCCTCCGGGCGCGAAATGCTGACCGCCTTCATTCTCGGCATCGAGGCAAGCGCCCGCATCGGCGCCGTGGCGAAAGGCGGGTTTCATTACGTGGGGTTTCATCCAACCAGCCTTGCCGGCATCTTCGGCTGCACACTGATTGCCGGGAAACTTTTCGGTCTTGACGCCAAGGCGCTTGGCATGGCGCAAGGCATCGCGCTTAGCCTGGCCTCCGGCAGCATGGAATTCTTGGCCGACGGCGCCTGGACGAAAAGATTGCACCCGGGGTGGGCGGCGGCGGCTGGCCTAACCGCCGCGATGCTGGCGAAGCACGGCTTCGTCGGCCCGAGGGAAGCGTACGAAGGCCGTTTCGGCCTTTACAAATCCCATCTCGGGCCGGAGGAAGCGAAGTGCGATTATGGTCTTGCGACGGCGGACTTGGGCGAGGTGTGGGAGCTTCGCAACGTCGCGACGAAGCCCTACCCGGCCTGCCATTTCGCCCACGCCTGCATCGACGCGGCCCTTGCCTTGCGCGAAGCCAACAAGCTGCAACCGGAAGCGATCGCGCATATCCAAGCCCTGGTGCCCAAGGAAGTCGTGAAAACCGTTTGCGAACCGCTTGAGAAGAAGCGAAGGCCCGCGAACGGGTACGAAGCCCAGTTCAGCATTCCCTACCTCGTCGCCGTCGCCATCACACGCGGGCATTTCGGCCTGGCCGAACTGGAGCCTCCGACGCTGTCGGACCCGGCGACCCTCGCGCTGGCCGGCAAGGTCGACTACGCGGTTGACCCGAATTCCGGTTTTCCGAAGTATTTCTCGGGCGAACTGCGCGTCACATTGCAGGACGGGCGGGTGCTTTCCCACCGCGAACATAAAAACCGGGGTTGCGCGGATCGCCCTCTAACGGTGAAAGAAATTCGCGCGAAGTTTCAGGGGAACGCGGCGCTGGCCATCGACGCGAAGAAGAGCGCGGCGATCCTCGAAGCGATCGAAACCATCGAGTCCTGCCCGCGCGCCGCCGACCTCGGTGAAGTCCTTGCCGGATAGGAAGGAAAGCCCCAAGAGACCGGCCGGATTCCTGCGTTCCGTCACGGCTTGGTGCGTCTATGACTGGGGAAACTCGACTTTCCCGGCAATCGTCCTCACCTTCGTTTTCGCCCCCTACTTCACCCAGGCCGTCGCCGCCGACCCGATGCAGGGTTCGGCCGAATGGGGGCGGACGATCAGCATCTCGGCCCTCGTCATCGCGGTCTTAAGCCCGATCCTCGGCGCCTTCTCCGACAAGGCCGGCCGTCGAAAGCCCTGGCTTTCCGCCTTCAGCCTGCTTGCGATCCTCGGCGTCGCCGGCATGTGGTTCGTGCGGCCGATGACGAGCGACGCGTGGCTCGCGCTTACCCTGCTTGCCATCGCCAATGTCGGTTTCGAGCTTGGCGCCGTCTTCTACAATTCCATGCTGCCTGGCTTCGTGCCCAACCGTTTGCTGGGGCGCATCTCAGGCTGGGGCTGGGGAGCGGGCTACGCGGGCGGGCTGGTCAGCCTTGGCATCGCCCTTCTCTGGCTCGTGCAGCCGGAGACCCCGCCCTTCGGCCTCGACAAGGCAGCAGCCGAACACATCCGCGCGGTGATGCTGCTGGCCGCGATCTGGTTCGCCTTCTTTGCGCTCCCGATTTTCCTCTTCACGCCGGACGAGCCGGCAACGGGCCGCCCGGCGGGTCAAGTCCTGCGCGAGGGCTTGCGCGAAATTTTCGGCACCCTGCGGACGATCCGGCGCTACCCAGCCGTCGCCTGGTTCCTGCTCGCGCATATGCTTTATATCGACGGCATCAACACGATCTTCCTGTTCGGCGGAATTTACGCCGCCGAGACGTTCCGGATGGACATGATCGAGGTGCTGCAGTTCGGAATTGCGCTGAACGTGACGGCCGGCATCGGCGCGGCGGCGTTTGCCTGGCTCGACGACTGGATCGGCGCGCGACGCGTCATCGCCATCGCCCTGGTCGCATTGCTCCTGACGTCGGTTGCCATTCTCCTCACGGAATCGAAGGCCTGGTTCTGGGGGTTTGGGCTTCTGCTCGGCACCTTCTTCGGCCCCGTGCAGTCGGCCAGCCGGTCGCTCATGGCCCGGCTTGCCCCGGAAGGCATGCATTCGCAGATGTTCGGCCTTTATTCCCTCACCGGCAAGGCGACGGCCTTCCTGGGACCGGCGTTGTTCAGCCTTGCCGTCACGCTTACGGCAAGCCAGCGCGTCGGCATGGCGACGGTCCTGCCGTTCCTGGTGATCGGGCTGCTTCTGCTCTGGTTTTGCGTGCGGGAGCCAGGGCGCGGCGAACCCCTAAAGTAGGGCGGCCTTTTTCAATCGCCGGCGATTGCCCGGCGCTCAGGCGTCGAAACCAGCCGCCGGTTCGATGAAGCAGCCGCCGATTCGCCAACTGCCGTCGGGTTGCCGCTCCATCGGGTAGTAGGCGACGTACTCCCGATCATCCGGCCCAAGCACCTTCAATCGCTGTAGGACCCCGCCCCTTTCCTGCGAGAGGCCGAGAAACTCGACCCGCTTCGGGCTATAGAGCGGCAGGTACTGCGTCGCGACCATGGAGATGAAATTCTCCGCCGTCCGGAACTTTGCCTGAATGCCGGGAGCGGCATACGAAAACGCGGCCTTCGCATCGTGGCGCCGGAAGGCGTCGAGCTGGGCCTGGATGACCGTGTTGATGGCACTTTCCTCAGCCGTAAGCGGCCCTTTGGCGGCAAGGGCGTGCGGCAGCAGAAACCCGATAACAAGGACGAACGTGGACAGCAAACGGGACATGCTTTTCTCCTTATCTTAAGCCCACCCCTTGCCCCCATTAGATGGGCATTCGGCGGAGAAGCACAATCCCATTGCAGGGGGGCGCGTCTTCCCGCTCAAACAAAGGCCCGCCAAGGCGGCGGAACACATACCGTTAAAAAGAAAAAAGGCCGGTCCGCTGCGTAAAGCGGGCCGGCCTTATGTTTTCTCCCTGAACCGGCCGTTCGGCCTTTAAGCCGCCCGTACCTGCTCAACGAACTTATCGACTTCCGAACGCAGCGTCTCGGCCTGCTCGGAAAGCTGACCCGCCGCGCGCAAGACTTCCTGCGCGGCGGCGCCGGTGTCGGAAGCGGCTTGGCTTACGCTCGAAATATTGTTGCTCGCCTCCTGGGTGCCGGTCGAGGCCTGCTGGGTGTTCCGCGCGATTTCCTGGGTGGCGGCACCTTGCTCGCCGACAGCACTTGAGATGCCTTCCGCGATTGTGTTGATTTCCTTGATCGTCTCGCGAATGCTTTGGATGGCGTTCACGGTGTCCTTCGTGACGCCCTGCACCTCGGTGATCTGGGTTGCAATTTCTTCCGTCGCCTTCGCCGTCTGGGTGGCGAGATTTTTCACCTCGGAGGCGACAACCGCGAAGCCCTTTCCCGCCTCACCAGCGCGCGCCGCCTCGATCGTCGCGTTCAACGCGAGCAAATTCGTTTGCTCGGCGATCTCACTGATCAAGTTGACGACATCGCCAATTTTCTGGGCGGCGCCGGAAAGGCCCTGGACGGTTTCGTTCGTGCGTTCGGCTTCCATGTTGGCCCGGCTCGAGATATCGGACGACTGCTTGACCTGACGATTGATCTCGGTGATCGAGGAAGAAAGTTCTTCGGCTGCTGCCGCGACGGTTTGGACGTTTGCGCTCGCCTGCTGGGTGGCGGAAGCGCCAGCCTCGCTTTGACGGCTGGTCTCCTCGGCCGCCGCCGACATCGAGGCGGCCGTGGATTGCAATTCCGTCGCGGCGGAAGCCACCGCGTCCACGACGGCGCCAATATTCTTTTCGAAGACCTCGGCGATACGTTTTGTGGCCTCCTCCTTCTCGCGGCGGCCTTCATCAAGGTAGACGGAAATGGCGAAGTCTATGTCGAGGAGCGCCGCCTTACTGACGGCGGTGAGATACCGCGCCAGGGTTTCACGGCTATTTTTCTTAAACAAGCCCTTCTGAAGGCCCGTCACGATCTGCTGCTGCAGACGCGTGATGATGAAAGCATAGCCGCCGATGTACCATCTCGGCTCCAGCCCCAAGCGGTTGTGCGCCTGACCGACCAGGCGGATGGATTCGACATAATCGGTGCCGAAATCGGCCGAAGCGATCAGCGTCCAGTGCTGGAGCTGGGCGGTTCTGGCGCGGCCTTTCAACTGGTCGTCCGGGAAGAGGCGAGCGACGGTGGGGTATTTTGCAATATGGCTATAAAACTGATCGAGGATCGATGGCAAATGTTCCTTCAGCCAGGGAAGCAATTCGCGCAGCGTGGCGCGAGTCTTCTCGTCGATCTCCATGAAGGAAAGGCGTTCTTTCAATCCGTAGTCGTTCATCGGTTCGTCTCCACCCTGATGGCGCCGCTTGGGCGCACCTGCTTCTTTTGCTCGCCGTCTTCCGGCCCGGATGGGCCGGCCCGTGCTCGCGTTAAAGTTGTCGTATGACGAGTATTTTCCCGCATTAGTTTAAAATCCGTTAAACGGACAACGTCTCCTCAAGGCTTTTTCGAAATCGCCCTGACAAGGAATCCAACGCGACGCGCCATCCGCATGCGGAGGCATGCAAGCCGTGTGACCGATGCGGCTCGACGCGACTCTTCAAGCGTTACATGACCGGCGATTGCCGCGCAGAAAGCATAGGAAGAAAATTTATCTACGGTTTTTTTACCCGCCGGTCGCCTCCGACAGGATTAGTTTCACGAAAAAAGTATGAGCGATGAAGAACTTCATTCAGAACGGCGACATGATCTCGGTGACGGCGCCCGCCGGCGGGATCGCCTCGGGCCAGGGCATCGTCGTCGGCAACTTGTTCGGCGTCGCCGCATTCACCGCCGACGAGAGTGAGGCGGTCGAGATCGCCACGGTGGGCGTTTATGAGTTGCCCAAGGCGCCGGCGATCGTGATCGGCCAGGGCGCGCGCGTCGCCTGGGACGCGAGCGCCAAGCAGATCGACCTGCCCGGCACCGGCCTCTACCCGGTCGGCATCGCCACGGAGGCCGCCGGCAACGGTATCACCACGGTGCGCGTGCGGCTCGATGGCGTGGCAACAGCGGCGACGTGATCGTGAACAGGGAGCGCTCCATCATTCAGGTCGCGTAGCCTATCTCATTCGCGGCAGGAGGGCGATTCCACCTCAGCCTCGCATTCGCGCATGCAGTACAGCAATAATTTGCGAAACATCCAGCTCGCCGCCGGTCAAGGTGCGCCGCTTTGGCTCAAACACGAGCAGCATGCGCCGATAGCCATCGAGGACCGGGTGGTGCGAATTCAAGTCTCGACCCTTGAATGACGAAAACCGATCCATGTCGTCAATCAAGAACCGGGAAATACTGTAGTGCTCGGACTCATTATTGCCGTCGAAACCCGGGAAGCGAACATCCTTACCTAGCGACTCTAGTTCCGAGGCAATTCGCGCTTTATCGTCGTCTGTCAGCCGCGCGTAGCCGCTTTCGAGAAACGACCACATATCGAGGATATTGACGACTTCGGATACGGCCTGCTCACGATCCTCATGGCCATGGAATAAGCCGCCATGCTCCCACGCCAAACCCCAATAGTGGCCGCCTACAAGTGCAGATAGCACGAAATCAGGGTCGATTTCGCCACCCTTTACCTCGAGATGGCGATAAAGGTCGCGAAGCATTGAGAGGATTAATTTTTCGCCATCGCTGATACGCACGCCTTTTGCTGCATATTGCTGGAGTCCGATCTCAATGAGACGGCGCGCGGCTTCTGCCCTTGAAGGCACGTCATCCCGCTGACTCCGCCAAGCGTCAAGGCGATCCACCATCGCTTGGTCGAGGCGCATTTCAAACCGTTCGGTCTTGGTCTGCATCTTTCCGTCCCTTCATATTACGTCTTTGATCCGGAATAACCGTATTTACAGCCGTAATATACGCCTGATATCCGGAACTTTCAATCCGGAGGCCCAGAGGGGATGCAAATGCCAAGAACACAATGGCAACATTAGCCCGTTCCGTGTCGCGTCCGTGTCGCACGGAAGAATCGGGACTGGCCGTAAGTGTTTGGAATCTTTCGGGATCATGTTGCGTTCCGTTGCAACACGGGGCGCAAAAGCAAAACGCCGCCAACTCATTGAGTTGACAGCGTTTTATTTGGTTGCGGGGGCTCGCAACTGCTTTCATAGACTTTTCGCTGCGCCGGGATTGATGGCCCTTCAATTCCAAAGAATTCCGCAATCGTACGCGTAAAGTGTCGAAAATCGATACTTTACGCGAATGATTCCGGACGCGGCCTGACCGGGTGCCGCTGATGCGCCAAATCTCGCGTCCGGCCGGAAACAATGCCTGAGGCGATCTCAGCGAACTACTTCAATATATCGGTGCGCTGGGCGTTCCTGATCTTTTTGGCAACTTCCACCGGAACCCCCGCCTCTTCGGCGAAATCCATCCAGTTCAGTACGGCGTCCTGAACCTGCCTGAGAATCTCCTCTGCACGTCCCCGCTTCATCGATGCGTTCTTGGCGCAAGCCTTAAGGTCATCGATACCGAAATCATCGCGTTTGCCGTTCAGCGACATTTGATGGCTGCTGGTCCACGCCCCGCTGGGGTTGTAGCTATAGGTAACATCAAAGGCCGGCGAGAGCGTCCAGACGCCCTTTTTATCCATAAGAAACGCTATGTTCTTTACGTGGTCGTCCTGATTACGACCGACGATATTGAACACCATGCGCCGGAACTGCTCTTCAATGCTGTCTGCGGACATTTCGAGCTTACGAATTGTGCGCAAGGCTTGTTCATAGGAATAGGCCCCGGCCTTTTTGAAGTCGAAATGCTCCATTGCGCCGAGAGATTGCATATGGATTTTTTGCCCGGTTTTCGTCCGGTCAAAGCGCCGGGTCATAAAATGGCTACGGCCGTTTTCCTTGAGTAACCGGCACTCATTCATGGCAATTCCGGCCGCCACCGCCATTTTGTGATAGGCATACTCGATGAGGCCGTACCCGGTGGGGTCTTCGAGTTCCTTGTCCTTATTGCCGGAAACACCGTCAAATTTGAGGAGCCAGTACGAAAACCCTTTACCAGCGTCTATTTGACCCGAGCGGACTTCATTGGTCTCCGGGTTCCAGGCAATGATGGCCTTGGCCCTTGCTCCGCCAGCGGATGTGCCGACACGTAGAATTTGCTGAAGGGAGGCCTCCCGATCCGGAACCGCAAAGGAGCCTTTAAGCTGATTCCTTTTGGTGAGGATTTCGCTGGCAAGGTCCACCAGCGCTTTGACATCCACTCTCTCGGATGTGGCGGCAGAAGGACCTGAGGACGGCGCATATTCCAAAGCGCCCATGCCTCGATTACCCGTGTAACAAAGGCGTTCGACCGGATTGAAGCTTCCCGGATCGCGGCCTTCCCGCGCAAGCCATGCATTTATGAGCGCATTGCCGAAATCGTCCGGCAGCGAGTCCGCAAGAAGGCCCGGCAATCCGTGAAAACTTTCTCGCGGCAACGCCGGAAACGAATAAATACGGTCAGCAAGCGGCATGGTTATCGGCGAGACTTCGATGCCGCTGCCGACAAATTCCGGGCGATATTCGAAGTTGGCGAGCTTTGTATCGTCATTCCAACTGACAGCACCTATGGCCCTGCCCCAAAGTCGTACCTCTGCAACCGTCATTCACTGTCTCCCCAGGCCCACGGCTTTTTGGCTTCGGACTTGTCGGGTTCGGGAGAGGCGCGTTTGCGGCTTTTTCCGTGCAACTGAAGTTGCTGAATGGGGCTCATCGCGGGCTCGGGAATGAGGGCCTCGAAATTCTCTAGGATGCGGAGCGCCCGCAAAATCCGGATGAGATTGGATGTCTGCGTAGACTCCCCGTGTTCGACCCTGATGACCGTTCGCAGTGAGACGCCCGCCTCCTTGGCGAAAGCCGCCTGGGTCAAATTGCTGTTCAGCCGGTACCGGGCAACACGGCTGCCCAGTTCCTTGAGAACCGCATTATCAGAAATATCTCCTGTGAATTCCATAACATGCCATTTCTGTCATATTAAAAGCTGTTTCTGACTATAATATGCCAGAATTGGCCTTTTAAATCAACACATAAAAAATGGTGTAAGTGCCATTTCTGGCATTTTATACGCCATAACTGCCACTAACATGCCAATTTTGGCTTATTATGCCCCATCCCTCACCACCTCGCATATTGGCAGCAGCGAAAGACTGCCCAAGCGCGAGGGATCGTTACCCTCTCCAGGGCGGAGACGCTACGGCGGCTCCGGGCGCTTTGCGCCTAGAGCCCGGTCCGGCTGACCGGACGCGCCAACGGCAAGACGATTGAAACCAAGCAGAAACAACCAGAATCTCCGTTTTTGACATTGTCAGATTTTTTGTGTTATATATCTGACATGGAGATTCACCATGACTGATGGCCCTCATAGAAGCCTGCCGATGCGCAGGCACTGGAAAGACCTCGCCGAACGGGCGGCAAAGTCCGTCTTTTCGGAAGGCGCAGTGCGCGAGGCCCTGCCCTATGCGTTGAAGAAAGACGCGCGCGAACTCCCGCTTGAACGGGTCCGCGACATCTTGGGCGGCGGACGCCAGGGAAAGCTCTTTCAGGAAGACCGGATTGTTCAGCTTGAAGAGGCCCGGAATAACTGCCGTGGCTCCGCACTGGGTAATGCCTTTGTCAACTGCGCCATCGAGGCCGTCACCGACGGCCTGACCGGCGATAAAGCATGCGGCACGGCATTGCAAAATGCCTTTGATGAATATACGCGCAACGCCTTTCGCAGCGTCGAAGAGGTTTATCAGCGTGAGGGAAGCGACCGCAGCGCACGCTTCGTGCGCGACCGGCTGGACGCTGCACGCAGCCAATGTGACTTCGGCGCTCTTGCATCCGAAGTCATGTCTTCCGACAAACCGGCAAAGAGCGCTGCCCCTCTCCCCAAGCATACCGGGATTGATGAAGGGCCGGCCCTGCGATGAATGAGCTCCCCCAACATCAGCGGATTCCGGACAAAGCCATCGATGTTGTCGAGAAAGGCCGCCGACCGCGCAAAGACAAAGAGTCCTTCGAGTTCGGCCGCGACTTCAGCTTTTCTACGGCTGCGCTCGAGTCCTACGCCTTTGCGCGCTGGGAAGAAGTCATATTTGACGCCATGGTGGTTGCCGCCGCCATCGAATATGCAGACAGGATTGTCAAACGACCGCCACGGGGCTGGCCGCGCCAATTATCGGTGCGCATCCCCGTTCATGATCCGGACCGCTGGAACGCGCCGGGCATCATATCGTCACTGCATGACGCTATCGGCTTTCTGACGGGCGATTACTGGTCGATAAGCTTCGTCAAACGCCACAGCCGCGCCCCTGCGCCGCCCCTGGACTATCTGAACCTGTCCATGCCAACGGAAGCCGTACTAGCTTTTAGCGACGGCATGGATTCCCTTGCCGTCGCCGGCCTGATGGAACGCGACCTTGACGGAAAACTCGTCCTGGTACGGGTTAGCAAAAAGAAGCCTACTCGCAAGAGCAAGGGGCAGCCGTTCACTGCTGTCCCCTATGATGTCTCATGCGATATGCCTAACCGTGAAACGAGCGCGCGAAGCCGTGGTTTCAAGTTCGCGATGATAAGCGGCATTGCCGCCTATCTCACGAACGCGGGAAAAGTCCTTCTGCCTGAAAGCGGCCAGGGCATTTTTGGCCCGGTCCTCGTGGCTGTCAGCCATGGCTATCCCGATTACCGGAATCACCCGCTGTTCACGAGCAAAATGCAGCGTTTCCTGAAGGTGCTGCTGAAGAAAGACATTCAGTACGATTTTCCGCAGCTATGGAGCACCAAGGGGCAAAGTCTCGCCGCATTTGCCGCTATCGACAAAGACGAAGAGTGGAAGAAGACCAGATCGTGCTGGCGCAACAATCAATGGGCCTCTATAGGCGGTACGCGTCGTCAGTGCGGTGCTTGTGCGGCCTGCATGCTGCGGCGTGTCAGCGTCCATGCCGCCGGGCTTGAAGAGGACGCAGGCACGTATATCTGCACCGACATGTCGGCTGAAACGCTTGAGGCCGCCGTAGACCCGAAATTCACGAGAATGAGCCCGGCATTCCGGGCATATGCGGTTGCCGGCGTTTTGCACATGGACCATTTTGCCGATTTGGCCGAAGAGGACGGCAAACCAATCATTCGGCGGCACGCCAAACTGGTGGCCCCGGCGATTGGCCGGTCTGTTGAGGACACCGAAAGACAACTGGCTGGATTGGTCAGCCGCCACAGAGAGGAGTGGAAAAGCTTTATGAGTTCATTGGGGGCGCGTTCCTTTATCAGGCAATGGTCGCGAATTGAGAAATGACCATGCCGTCTGAAAAACTTTCTGATGTTGTCATTGGCGAGCGCCTCCGCGTAGCGCGCGAAGCCACCAAATTCACGCAGGCCGATGCTGCAAGCGCGATTGAGGTCGCACGCACCACGCTTGTGGCCATCGAACAGGGCCAACGGCGGGTCAAAACCGATGAGCTCCAGAAGCTGGCGGCCCTCTACCGCACGTCCGCCAACGCAATCCTGCGCCAGGAGTCAGTCCACCTGGATATGGTGCCGCGCTTTCGCAAACTGCCGCAGAGTGCGGACAAGGCGACTGAAGACGCCGCGCAACTCCTTAATGACCTCGTCAGCGCCGAAGTCGAACTTGAAAACGCCCTTGGCGTTCACCGCGCAAGGAACTATCCGCCTGAACGGCCGATACTTCCCGGCGATGTGAGGCTGCAAGCGGAACAGGACGCCCAGGAACTACGTGACTGGCTCGGCCTCGGACCCGGCCCTGTTCTCGACATCGTTTCTCTGCTCGGCCTTCAGCTTGGCATCCGTGTCTATGTACGGCGTCTGGACGGCAAAGTGTCCGGCCTCTTCGCGTACGATGATGCGGTCGGCGCTTGTATGCTTTTAAACGCCAATCATCCTGCCGAACGCGTTGTGCAAACCGGGGGGCATGAACTTGGCCACCTGACCTCTACGCGCCGGGAGCCTGAGGTTCTCACCGATGACGAAGACTTTAAGTCACGCGAAGAGCGCTATGCGGATGCCTTCGGGCGCTGCTTCCTGACGCCGGCACGGGCGGTAAGACAGCGTTTTGCCGAGATCACGGCAGGCCAGAGCCACCTCACCCGTCGCCATATCATCATTCTTGCCCATGCCTTCGGCATTTCGCGGGAAGCGATGGTCAGGAGACTTGAAGAGCTGTCGCTTGCCAAACGTGGAACCTGGGACTGGTTCCAGAAGAATGGCGGCATTACGGATGAGCAAGCGAAACAAGTGCTGGGCGAACTCCCAAACCGCTATGCCCATACGGCTGAGGCGCAGGGGCTTGTTCCTCAGCGGCTTGCCCTTCTGGCGCGCGAGGCGTGGAAACGCGACCTCTACAGTGAAGGACAGCTTTCGCGGTTACTCAAACTGGACCGTCATCAAATCCGGGAGCTTCTCGACGGGGCGGAAAACGAAGAAAGCGAGGCCAATGAGCTCGTCAAGCTTTCTTGATAAACCGCAAACCCCGCTCGTTATCGATGCCAGCGTTGTTATCAATCTCAACGCTACGGGCCGCGCGCACGAAATCATTCGTGCTTTCCCGAATCCATTTCTGGTCACGGAGAATGCGGCGGCCGAGCTCGCCAATGGCGCGCGTAACGGCCACACTGACAGCGAGGCCTTGCAGGACCTTGTACGCCAGCGAGTTTTGCAGACCGTCGCTCTCGATCCGACCGACCTTGTGGTTTATGAAACGTTGATTGAAGGCCATGCCGCTCAGACTCTCGATGACGGCGAAGCGGCAACTATCGCTTTTGCGGTGGGGGCAAACGCGATGACCATCCTTGATGAGCGCAAGGCCAGAAATATCTGCGCCACCCGGTTCCAAGGCCTGACTGTCTTCTCAACCGCCGACCTTCTGACCCACGATCTCCTTCAGAAGGTTCTGGGAAAATCAGGACAGATTGACGCTATCGTAGCCGCCTTACAAGGCGCACGGATGCGGGTTCCTCCTGATCGAATCGACAAGGTAGTCAATTTAATCGGCAAGGATGCAGCCGCGAATTGTCATAGTCTGCCAAGTGCGGCGCGATTCATCGCGAGCAAATAAAAGCTAAAACGGAAGCGCTGACTCGGGCATCCGATACTGTCTGCCCTCAGTACCCTCCTACAATCTTTAGCGTACGTTGTACGTATCCTTGCAATTCCCCATCATTCAGTGGTTCGCTATCAGCCTTACCGGGGTTTGTATCGTGGTGATACTTCTTCGAATAGTCATTAATACCTTCCAGCTCTTCCAGTGCTGCGGACATCGGATGAGCCCCTTTTGAATCCCGTATGCGCTTGATCATATCTCCTAGCCATTCATTATCAGGAAACTGGTTGGGAAACCTGTAGCGGAGATAACCTTCCAGGACAGGCCTAATCTTGCGAGCCATGTCGATAAGGTCCTTGGCACCGTTAAGGAGGTAGGAGGACAACGCGGCATGGTCTTTGAAGTAACCATCCTGTGTTTCCTTCTCAACATCCCATTCCTCTATGGTGGTCGTATTGTCAGCAGCGCGCGACAATTGGAGCGTATGACGCTCCGCCTTTGGTAGCTTGGAGAATACGAGTGAAAGAAAGAAGGGGTCGTGTGACAACAGCAAAAGTTGCGCGCAGTCCTTACCGTACTTCTTTAGCAACTCAGCCGTCCGCTCGCGGCGAGATCGATCCTGGCTGTTAAATGGATCATCGAATACGACGATACGATCAGACTTCTTCGGGTCGTGATCAAGCTGCGCAAGAAAGAAGGCGAGCGCCAGCGTACTCTTGTCTCCGGCGCTAAGTGTCGTGCGGAAACACGGCTCTCCGACCGGCGTAGCGGCATCGCCAAGATCGACGGGCTTATTGTTAATGAGTATCTGATACACCGAAGTCGGCGTCCCGCCGACATAGGTCTTTTTGCTATTGGTAATCGTAAAACCTGCGCCGAAGCCCTTAAGCAGATTATTTATGGTACCCTCATAGTCACGGATCATCTTGTCGGCATAATTGTCGAGCGCCTGCTTGGCGGTCTCTTTCGCTTTGTCGAGCCCTTCCTTGTCGGTCGCCAGCGTTTTACATTCCGTGCACAACGGCACGATTTTTGGGTCGTGACGGAGCTTTATGAGGTTCAGCCCCGCCAACTCCTTTTCAATTCCCGCAGCATTGGCCAACTTGGCCTTTTCCTTTTGCTGGGCAATAGCGACATTGGCTGCCGCCACTGCCGCATTGTAAGCAGTGAGAGTGGCGGCGACAGCATCATATGCGACCCGCGCTGTCTGGAATTTGGTATCGAGCGCGATTGGAGCTAGCGGATTTGCTTGTTTCGCAGTGGCAAGCGCAATGGCAGCTTCGCGCAATGCAGTCGCAGACGGCACGACCAGCTTATCATGGTCTGGAGTTTCCACCGCAGCAGCGGTAAATGGTTTCCAGAATTGAACGCCTGCTTCATTCGTGGCAAACAGCCTTCCCATCGTAGCCAACGCGCTGTTCCCGAAAGAGGTCTCAATGTCGGTACGAAGCTGTGCAATCTCCTCAATAAGCGCAGCGTAGGTTTCGGAGAAGTATTGTCTATAGGCTTCGACCAAAGACGACGCTTTTGTATCCTGTCCGCAGAAGGGACATGAATCGTCGTGTAGATAGCCGAGACCTTCGGCAATCCAGGCCTCTCCGCGCTCCTGCATCTTGTGGTGCGCTATGTGATCTTTAAGCCGCTTTTCGGCCTCGGCGGATATATCGTCAACTGTTTTGGCGAGTATGGCTGCAAGGTTCTCAGGTAGCGTCGGTATCGTCACGGGCGCGAGCGCGGCCCTTGCCTTAATATTTTCAGCTTGAAGTGCGGTGGCGCGTTCAGCCGACTTAGCAGCAATCTTGGCATCAATATCGGGATCATCCGCAAGAACGAGAAAATCGTCGAGCTTTACGCCTGCCGGGAGATTGGGTTGCAGCGCTTTCCCCGCGCGCGCGATCTCGGCATTCTTGTCACGAATTTGTTCATCGAGCTTGCTGACCGCCTCGGCAAGAGCAACGCCAGCTTCACCGACAATGACCTGCAAGAGATTGGAGCGGTGGTCGCGGCCGACATATTCGCCCGCATGCACATTCCTGGCAACAAACGTAGCATCGAATATCGCTATCTCCGGAACCCTTGCGCTCCAACCCTTTTTGCCGTAATTCGCGTTCGCCGCATCGAGGCGAATAGAAGCTGTCGGATCGCCGGTGATAGGCCCGATTGTCTTCCGCTCCGTGATATGTTCGTGTTCGCCGGTCTGAACCGAGCGAAGAACGGCGCAAAGCGTCGTTTTGCCTCGCCCATTCTCAGCAAAAACCAGATTGTAGCGATTAAGCTCAAGCCCCTTCTGCGCGCAGTTTACGAGCCGGCCGACATTTGTGATGCTCAAAAACTTCTTGATCGCCATCGCATCACACCTCCATGGCCATGAATGCCGTTTTAACGATCTCGTTCATCATGGCAACGGTCATGCAGCTACCCCACTCACGAGGTCCATTAATTTAGCGTAGTCGGTTACGACATCGTATTTGACCTTGTCGGCAGTAATCCGCTCGTTCAGCTCCGTGAAGAATTTTCGCGCGCACTCGATCTTAGTTTTCTCAATCTCGCGGAGTTTCATGGACGACATAGAGCCCTTCGTCTCGGCAACGAAGTAGATGTGTTTGACGCTTCCCTGTTTGAAAGAGATGGCCCAATCCGGGTTGTAGTCTCCGACCGGGGTTGGAATCAAAAACCCTCTAGGAAGCTTTGCATAGACCACAACTTCCGTGCTCGTATCCAACTCATCGACAAATCTGCGCTCCACGTCCGAGTCCGTCACGCAATAGTCATAGACGTGGTTCTTAAGTTTACCTGTGGCGCGGGAAAAATCCTGCCCTGTCTGGGCGGCTGTGAAGATGTCCGTATCGTAGCGGTCCTCAACCTCGTCGTAGCAAAGCTGCTCGATTATTGCCGTGGCCTTCTGCTCTTTGATGAGCCGCGATGCTTCGGCGATAAAATGTTCAGGGTTCATTTTGAACTGGCCGAAGATCGCCGGCTTTATGCCCGCGAGAATCTCCGCCACCGTCTTTCTGGTGAGTTGGACATTTTCCGCAATTTTGCCGATAAGGTCATAGGTGACATCCGAGTGGACAGCCCCGCCCTTTTCGGTGCTGGTACTGGTCAGCCTGAAGCTCTCTCCCGCACTCAACTGTTCGTCCGTCACGGCAGCGAGTTGTTCGCCCACTTGGACCGTATACTGAAGCGGCGTCACGCGAAGATCGCTTTCCAGCGTGTTGATGGCTTTTTTAACCAACTCGCTTGATTCAAAATCCACGCGATAGACGGCCTTGCGATTTATCCGTGACCAGAGCTCCTGAAATTCCTTCTTCTGGAAATTTTCATTAAGTGGATTAGTCTTTGGTTTTCGCCCGTCATCGATTTTCGGCAATTTGCTGTCATCGAAAACACTGTCAATTAATTCAATGATCTGCCTGACGTACGGTTTTAAATCATCAGGTAACTCAGCTAACTGACCTGCCTCTTTTGCCGCGTGGTAACCTTCCGTTATTTTGTCGCCGTCGTCAGTGTAGTCGTTCTTGACCAGATACCGGTAAATCTGTCGTGCGATTTGGGGGGTAACCTCGATCTGGCCCTGTTCGGTATCAAGCATTTTGCCCGTGAAATATTCTTCGTTTGCCTTACGAGGACGAGCCGACAGGGACTCCGCTATCTCCGTTTGTAGACCTGCGACAAAGTCCTTGTAGCTTTCACTCGCAACCACGGTCAGGACGTTTATGTCATGCACAATAGCCGGCAGGTCCATGCGCTCGCCGTGCTGGTCAACGGACAAGCGCAGCCCGCGACCGACCTCCTGGCGACGCGAAATCATATTGTCGCTGTGCTTGAGCATGCACATGACAAATACGTTGGGATTGTCCCAGCCTTCCCGAAGTGCAGAATGCGAAAAGATGAAGCGCGTCGGCTCTTCAAATGATAGGAGCCGCTCTTTGTCTTTCAGGATAAGGTCGTAGGCGTCTACGTCATCAGACAGGCCAGCATTTTCACCCCTGGCCGAAGCCGCCGGGTCCTTCATCCGATTTGTTTTCTTGTCGATTGCGAAATATCCGTTATGGGTCGCAGCCGCGTGGATTCCGGCTAAATACTTTCGATACTCTTCATTATCGATAGCTAGTTCTGAAAGATATTCCTCTTTCAGGTGAGCATACTCCTGCTCAAAAATGCGGGCGTAATCGCCCTTTTCGTCGTCCTGATCGTAGTCTCGGTATTTAACAACCTCGTCGATGAAAAATAGCGATAGCACCTTTATGCCCTGCGCAAAGAGCTGCTTTTCCTTGTCCAGGTGCGCCTTTATGGTCTCCCGAATTTGAATGCGACGGATGTCCTTCTCGTTTACATCGCCGGTCGCTTCACCGGCCTGCAAAACGACTCCGTTTGTGAATTCTACAGTGTCGTTGTTGTAGTCAATCTGGGAGATCGTGAATCCGCGATATTGATCGAGTTCCCCGGACTCAACGAAAAGATCACGACGAAACTCCAGCCGCCTGAGCTGCCGTCTGATCTCGCCGGAACTCAGCTTTACTTCCATCTCAATCCGCGCCACCGGGGCCTTCTTTGAGATGTCGATCCCTTCGAGGTACAGGTAGGCGTTCGTGCCGGCGAGGCCGCGCGTCTGAATGCCACGTACCGCAATCTTCTTCACGAGCTTCTGGTTATATGCATCAAGCGCGTCAAGCCTGTGGACTTTTAGATGATTGGTGCGGTGCGTCGCCGAGTAGCGCAGAATCATCAACGGATTGAACTTCGGCAATGCTTCGAGTGTTGCCGAGCCTTCCATCTTTTGCGGCTCGTCCAGAATCAGGACCGGGCGATTGCTACTGATCACATCAATAGGACGGCGTGACTGGAAATCATCCAACTCATCATAAATCCGACGATTGTCTGCACCGCGCGCATTAAACGCCTGGATGTTGATGATCATCACGTTGATACCAGCGTCCGAAGAAAATCCTTCCAACTTATCAAGGTCGCGTGAACTATAAATGAAATAGCGCGCTTTCTTACCATAGGTCTGAGCGAAGTGGTCGGCTGTGATCTCGAAGGATTTGTACACACCCTCGCGGATCGCGATGCTGGGCACCATGATAATGAACTTTGACCAGCCATATCGCTTATTCATCTCGAAGATCGTCTTGATGTAGCAATAGGTCTTGCCGGTGCCCGTCTCCATCTCGACATCTAGATTGAACTTTGATCCCGGCCTGTAATTTCTCGGCTTTGCCGTGACCTGCCCCCTACGATCCACTTCCGTAAATTCTTCGAGCGACCGCGATACCGGAAGATTCTGCTGTTTCTGGACAGACTGAATGTTAGTCAATATCTGACCATCCGTTAGACGAATATCTTCGTTCTTGAATCCTTCACCGAATGCCGTCGCCTGCGCCGCCCTGCCGGGATCAATCCGATAGCGAAGGCCAGCAGTCCTGGGCTGACCAGCGAAGCAATCGATCACCGCATCTACAGCGCTTGTCTGATAGGATTGGACTTTGAACTTGAGTTTCACGCCGCGCCCACCCTCTTTCTAAATCGACTTTACGTCGGTTGCTGGAGAGAGCTGGCGGAATATCTGCTCGACATTGATCTTTACGGCATCGGAGACGAAGCCGTTGTCGCGAAACACGACGCGCAGCGGTTCTGACTTCGCAAGCTCTTTAACTAGCTCTTCCGTAATTCCCGTATCGAAGCACGCAATTAGGTCTTGAGGCTCTTCATTGACGAAGAAAATGGTCTTGCCCTGAACTGTCTCTTTGCGAATGGGCAGCGTTAAATCTACCCCCCAATCAACCAGCACCTGAAAGAGTAGGTCTTCGGGATTGTCGCGACCCGGCTTGATATTATCGACCGCTGATAGGAGGTCTTCCTGCCTCACCTCAGCCGGCGCGTAATATACGTCGGCCATGTTGGAGTTATCGATCTTCAGAACACGGAAACCGACATCCTTGTTCCAATCTTTATGGTGCTTCTCTTCAAGAAGCCGCTTCCCCGTCCTACGAATACGCTCCTTCGCCACGTCAGCAATATTTGAAAATCCCTCCTTATGCGCCTCTGATTTCTTGTCCGCCGGCTCATCGAGCTGAACTACGATGAAACGCCTGTTGCCTCCATCAAGCGCATTTTGCTTCAGGACTGCTGCTGCGGTGGTGCATGATCCTCCAAAAAAATCCAACACTATATCGTGTGAGGAGGTGGACATACCCATTTGGATAATTCTGCACATAACATCCAATGGTTTGGGATGATCAAATATCTTCACTTTGTCGAAGAGGCCCGCGACCTCTTTTGTCGCCTTCTTGTTTCCTTCCGCACTTGTCCACAAATCGGAGGACTCTTTAATGGCATTTGTTAAGTAATGCTTTTGATAAACTTGCCACTTTTCCTCACCGTTCTTCTTTACTTTCTTCCACTCGATCAATCCATCTTCTACCAATTTTCCATAGGTTTCCTTACCGCAAACCCATCTGCTCTCGTAGCCTTCCGGAGCTATCGGATAAACTTCGTCTCCGTCCGGAGATATAACGGGATAGAACATGCTCGGGCGGTCCTCCCTGCGATTCTCGCCACCAGTACGACGGAGAGATCGCGATAGGTAACGACCCCGACCATCTTCCTGGTCATAAATTGCGACCTCAGACTCCGTCATAGGCAATCCACAGAGCACCCCGTCGCTCTGCTTGGAAAACACAACGATATAGTCTAGCTCCCTTGCAATTCCTCTGCTTCCAGTGCCCATTCGAGTGCCGGTAGATCGAGCTATGACACCGATACAATTACTCTGACCAAATACTTCCTTCCCAATTGCGATAAGGTTTGCGAGCTCCAAGACATCAATAGAAATAAATATGATGCCGTTATCGGCTAAGAGGAGGCGCGCAAGCCGCAAACGGCTATACATCATTGAAAGCCAATCGGAGTGGTATCGTCCGGCTGACTCTGGATTAGCCACTAACCGCTCTCCAATTTCGCTTACTTGACAAGATCGGATTAGAAAATCTCCGACGTTTTCAACGAAATCGTCTCTGTAAATGAAATCACCGCCCGTATTGTATGGCGGATCGATATATATACAGCGAACCCGAGATAGGAGATTCTCCCTTAGTAGCTTCATAGCGTCCAAATTATCGCCTTCTATGAAAAGGTGCTGCGTTTTATCGAATTCAACACTTTCATTCCTAGATGGGCGAAGCGTTTTGGCAATTGGGGCATTGGCAGCCAATAGGGACTCACGTTTCCCCGGCCAATTAAGATGATACCGCTCTTGAGGTCCCTCAACGATGTGGCCGCTTAATATCTGGCGTAGTTGATCAAAGTCCACGGCGAAGCGGAGCTTTCCGTCATCATCTTTCGCTTCCGTCACGCAGTCAGGAAACAATTCACGTATCTTCCCGATATGGTCCTGCGTAATGTCAGGGCTGTGCATCTTCAATTTTTCCATCGCCACACCAACCTTCTCAATCGACAGCCCTTGGCGGCGCGCCAAGGCGTTTCAATTCCTTTGCTACGTCACGCAGCTCGGCGTTGATCGCAACCCGTTTGTTAAATTGCTTTTCCCGGACAAGGCGCGCCTTGATGCGCTGCGCCTCGCGTTCCTTCGCGCGTATCGCTTCCATCCGCTCTACACGCCTAGCGATGGGCTCGTTCCGACCCACGCTCGCGGGAATCAATTTGCCTACGAGCATATCATAGAGACCGCCCAGATTGAGAGCGGCGGGAAGCGGCTCCCGTGTATTATCCTCAGGTTCCCAATCAGATTCAAAATACTCGCTCACTACCCACTTCTGGGGATCCACCTCACTGGGACGCTTGTAGGCTGCGATTGCCTTGCGTTTTTTGCCCTCTATCAATTCAAAAATGATCGGAAATGCTATCGCGCTATCAATCGCACGCAACACATCTTCACTCAGAGCTGCACCACGAAGTGTGATCTTAAAAATCTGAATCTCGGCGGTTGATTCCGTCGCACTTAAGTTAATTGTCTCAGGTGCAAGTTTGTACTGCCAGACGATTTGATCGACCTGATCCACAAAAAGCTGCTTGAGCCTGTTGCCGGCCTTTGAATGCTCATAGATTTTTGTCTTCGGCAGAACTCTGCCGTAGGCGGCTGCCTTGGGGTAGTCGAAGAAGGCCGTCATGCTTTGGCCTCCTCGATCACGAGAAACGCTACTAGCTCGAAGTCATCGAGACCGGCAATCGTGTTTGCAAGTGCCGTCGTTCTCCCACCAGAGAATAGGCTATCTATGTCGCGCTCCTCCTTTACATCAACCATAGACCTAATCGCTGAGCTTAGGAGTTCTGACTGACGGTCCATTCTGCGACCATCATCAGTCCGCTCATTGAACAGGCGACATACCGCCTGGATGGGTTCCGAATGCCCCTTGCAACTCGTTCTCACGAGATCAAGTAGGCGCTTAACTTCGGTATGGTCCGCAACAATCTCACCAGCATTCGAGACGTACACGAGATAGTACGGGTGTAGCCGGTTTTGTTGGTTGATATTCACCCCGTCATGAATGTTGCGGAGGGCGAAAATAACGCCGGACGGCAAGCCAATATCTTTATCGGCCGGGACTACCGCGTGCAGACCGTTGGGCATACTTTCCAGATCGCCGTTCTCCTTGACGTAGTTCAGCAGGTCCATCCGAAAATCATTGAGGCCTAAGTCTGTGATGGATACGCCTGTTTTCACGTCCTCCAACTCAATGACTTCTTCCTGAAGACGCTTGAGCTGTTCCTTTCGGTACGCAATTTCGCTGCTCTTGGCAGTTAGAACATTGTCGTCGCCGGTGGCGGTCACGTCGGCGATCATCATTCTATTCTCGACGCGTTCCTTGAGATTTATGTATTCGTCGAGCGAAATATCAGGCCAATAGTTGACGAGTTGAATTTGAGCGTTTGGTGATCCGATGCGATCAATTCGGCCAAAGCGCTGAATGATCCTGACGGGATTCCAATGAATGTCGTAATTAATGAGATAGTCGCAATCCTGGAGATTCTGGCCTTCGGAAATGCAGTCCGTTCCTATAAGAATATCTATCTCGTTGTCGTCGTCAGGAAGGATTAGTGCCTTTTCTTTTGATTTTGGCGAGAACAACGTCAGGATAGATTGGAAATCGTAGCTCTTCTTAAGCGTCGTCTTTGGCGCGTCGGAACCGGTGACTCTTGCGGTGCTCAGCCCTTTTCCCTTGAACAATTCGTCGGAAATGTTGGCATAGAGATAATTCGCCGTATCGGCGAACGCCGTGAAAATCAGAATTTTTCTGTTTCCAGGATTGATCGGTGCACTGATTTTTTTTCGGATATGCGCCTTCAAGTGTTGAAGCTTGGCGTCGTCATTCGGTCTGATCATGTCCATCGATGCCAACAAGGCATCAATAATAGCCAAGTCGCTTTTGAGGTCGTGCTGCCAGGACTGAACATCCATATCCCCGAGACTTATCCGCACTTTCTTGCCGACCGTAAAATCCCCCAAGCCGCTTAGATCGTCATCGTCTGGATCGAAGTCGGCAGCATTGGCCGTATAGTCGGAAACCTCAAGCTCTCCGCCCGAACGCTCGAAATCAGCGATAGCGTCCAAGGTACCTGCCAGGTTTTTCTTCAAAGAGCGGAGAGTAAGACGAAAGGCCTCAACTGAGCTTTCAAGCCGCTTCAACAAGTTTGTTGTCATCAGAGCTTGCAAGCTTCGTTCGCGATCTGCCTGCTTGAGCCGCCCTCGACCACCTCCAACCTCTGTGTCATAGAGGGCTTCGTACTTTCCAACGCGACTGGGCAAGATGTAACTAAGCGGAGCGTATACTGCCAACTTGAGCAAGGTGAGCTGGCCGACAATCTCGTTGAGCGTCATAACGTCTTTGCGCGCCGTTAAGGGACACTGAAACGAAAGCGGCTTTCGGCGCTCCGGGAATTTTCCTATTTCTACGGTGTCGTAGAATGTCTCGATGTGCTTGCGCGACCGAGCGATAGTGACGCTATCCAGGAGCTCGAAGAAGTCGAAGTCGAGCATCTTTAGAATAGATGCGGCGGTTCGCTCCTCCGGAGGGAGCTTCGACCAAAGATTGAATGCGGTCTGCGCCCTGCGAAAGATTTCCTCGATACTGGTCGTCGTTCTCAGCTTCTTGCTGAGCGTTTCCGATTGCCCCTCGTAGGCAAGCGCAAGCTGGTTTCGCAAATCGATAAAGCGATTGTTGACGGGGGTCGCGGACAGCATCAAGACCTTGGTCTTTACGCCCTCGCGAATGACCTGATTCATGAGTTTCTGGTATCTGGTCTCCTTGTCTTTATAGACATCGTTATTTCGGAAGTTATGTGACTCGTCGATTACGACTAGATCGTAGTTTCCCCAGTTGACGCGGTTGAGCGGAATGCCGAATGAGTCTCCACTGGTTCGGGACAAATCCGTATGGCACAGAACGTCATAGCTGAAGCGGTCCTTGGCGAAGAGGTTTGTTTTCAGATTGCTGTTAAAGTTGAGCCAATTGTCCGCGAGCTTCTTCGGGCATAGGACGAGCACCGATTTATTGCGGAGTTCGTAATATTTGATCACTGCTAAGGCAGTGAAGGTTTTACCTAGCCCGACGCTGTCGGCCAGGATGCAGCCGTTGTAGGTCTCCAGCTTATTGATGATGCCTGTGGCAGCATCACGCTGATAGTTGAACAGCTTTTTCCATACCAGAGTATCTAGATACCCTGTCCGGTCATTAGGCAGGACATCTTCATCGACTTCCTCCAGAAACTCTTTGAACAAGTTGTATAGAACGAGGAAGTAAATCCTCTCTGGAGCGTTCTCGTGGTAGACGGTTTCAATATGCTGGCAAATCGCTTCGCTAACGTCCTCCAATTTTTCCGGGTCCGACCAAATTTGGTCGAAGAGGTTCAAATACGTCGCTGTATATGGAGGTCCGTTAAAACGGTTTACGAAGTTTGAGACTGCATTCCCTTTCTGGAGTCCCAAATCAACAGCGGTGAAGCCATTAACGGGCATATAGGCGACCTGATCGTCGCCATTGTCGATGCAAACGAATTGCTGCATCGGCGCTTTCGTCTTGTTGGACTTGAAAATCGCCTTTCGGCGCACCCACTCTGCACACTCACGCGCGATAGCTCTCTGTGTAAGCTTATTTCGAAGCTGAATTTCGAACTCGGAGCCGTAAAGACTGCGCTCACGCTGCACCTTGGGAATAAAGAATTCCCGCTTCTCCTTGCGGAATTTGTCTGTGGCGTCCTCTGGGACGAACGTAGGTGCTGTAAAAATAAACTCCAGGCCGCTGACAGCCTCTAACTCCTTCTTCAGCGCCTCGTAGGCAAATATCGAAAAGCACGAGGCCGCAATCTTCAGCTTCGATCCTTTGCGAAGAGAGGAGCGAATATCATCTCCAAGAAGATTGCTTATGTTGTCTACGATTTGCATGAATTGGCTTATCTCTTGGGTTGATCGTCTTTCGATTGATGCTGGCGACCTTCTTTTTTGTTTTCCTCGATGAATTCCCGTATGAATTCTCGCAAGACCTGCGCGGCAGGTTTGTCCTGCACACGACACGCCTCCAGGAACTGCTCGCGCAATTCGCGCTGAATGCGGATTCTGAGGCCTGCGTCCTTCATGGCTGATCAGTGTAACCAATGGATACACATTTGTGTACCCCTAAGTTGCAGTAATCAACTGTATTCACCCGCTGGCGGTTGGGGCAACGATTCATCACTGCGAGCGGCCGTTATCGCGGTCCCGCTCGCGTTTCCGCCGTAGCTCATCGGGCGTCTTCGGTCTCAAAACGGGCGCTGGCTTCGGCAGCAGTTCTCCAAAAGACTCTTTGCCGTCCTTACCCTCTTCTTTCTCACCCTTGCTCGCACGATCAAAGAGATCGGTGAGGCGCACCAGACCGCCGCGCCAGTCATCGAGACTGCGGGATTTTGAGGGCGGCTGAACGGGAGCGCGTTCCTCGTATCTTTTGCAGCGGCCTGACCCTTGACGACTTTGGTCCGAACCGCCTGATAGCTCTTCATATCGATGGACGGCATATGATCGATGTCTCGGCGCGCGCGCTGCTCCAGCCGAAGCTCCCGGAGTTTTGTTGTTTTCCGGGATTTGGCTTCCCGCTTCTCAACTTTGTTGACGGCTCTGACCTGCCGGCGGATGTCGAGCAACTGCATACGATGGCGTTCACGCAGGATCGACAATTGCTGCGCCTGCTTCTTCTCAAGCGTCTGAACTTGCGTCTTGTATTTTTCAAAGCGGATACGGTCACGCACGCGGCGGACTTTACGAATCACTTTATCAATGCCGGTAACGCGACCGAGGAAAGCCGCAAGGCCCGTGGCTTTGGTCTTCTCGCGCTGTGTCTTTACGCGCTTGACCTCCTTCATGTAGCGGACCTTTAGCGCCATACGCCGCTTCTGTTGAAACGCCTCAAGCTTGCGCTTCTGATCGAGCTGACGGGTTTTCATTTCTTGAATCTTGTCCAGGATGACTTTGCGCCGCCTCGCCTCGCGGGTCTTCGTTTCGGGAGTCTTTTCATCAACTATTTTCTTCTTATCGAAGGACTCCATCTTCTTAAGATGGTCGGCCGCGAGCTTCTTCGCCTCTTCGACGGAGGGAAGTGATTCAGGCGGGAACTCCTTACCTAAAAAAGCCGCTACGTCCTTTGAGCGGACGTTCTTGTCGTTGATAAGCCTGGGTAAGGCATGGGTATTGCCGTACGCATCAACAAGCACATAAGGCCGCTTGCCCGTCGCCAGCATGTAGCCGTTTTGACCGAGGGCGCGTACGAAGGCGGACGGAGACTCTTTATTTCGCCAGAGGTCGGTCACAACCTCCATACGATGCTCTTTGGTCAGACCCGTCGTGTCCTGCTGGTGTTTCTCATAAAGAGTGAGCTGCCCTGCTTTGTCGGGGCCATCGCCGTCACGGGAATATCCATCCGGCAAGGTGATGCCATGCTCACGCGCGAACTGGCGCGTAACTTTCATGAGTTTTTCATGGTCGAAGGCCATGTGAATGGCTTTGCCGGAGTCAGCGTCGATGCGAGACCAGACGGCATGAACATGGGGCCTGTCGTATTTGACATGCAGAACGAGCGCCCGCGGCTGACCGGAGAGGCCAAGGGCCGCTTCGACACGGGCGACATAGTCGAGATATTGCTCGGTCGATAGCTTGCCCTGTTGCGGATCGGGATTGATGGAGAGGCTGTAGAGATAATTGCGGCAATTGGTGAGCGTATCGGCCTGGAGTTCCCATTCTGCGAGCGCCCCGTGCAAATCCTGGGCAATGGCACCGCGCAAATGGGCCAAAACCACCTGCTCATTGTCCTGGGCATTGAGAAGATGGGTGGCGAGGTCCTGGCCGCCGCCGCGTTGGGAGGCAAACGGGATCATGGCGTCCTCCCGAGGGCCTTGAAACAGGCGGCGCGCAGTTCACCGAGATCCCGCCGAGCATCTTCCAGCGTGGCCGCGATCTCGGGGTTGTCCTTGCCCTTCAGGTCAAAGCGCGAAAGCTGGTCATGAATAGCTACACATTTGGCGAGAAGCTGGACGAGGTCACGTTTTTCGATAGGCGGCTTTTTCCGGCTACGAGGGGCGGTCTGGCCAAAAACCGAAGCGGTAATGAAAGCTGAAACCGAGAGGCCGGAGTTTTTGGCGCGGGCATGAAACTCCTCCCGCAATTCCTGCGGGGGACGGTAGGAAATGGGCGCTTCGCGCTTATTTTTCGTTTCGTCCGACATGCCACCTCTTATGAAGGCTTCGATGCCGGTTCCTCCTCGCGCATTCCTCGTCAGTGCGGGCGCGTATCCAAGGTCGCGCATACCTTGGTCCATGGGGCTCCAAGGGGAGAGGCGAAGTCTCCCTTTGGTCGTGGTCCAGGGCGCGAAAGCCTTGGTCGCGGTTTGCAAAGGGCGCGACAAGCCCTTTCGCCGGATGGGTCCAGGGAGAGCCGCAATCTCCCTGGCCGGGATGCACCGCCGGAACGGTGCCTGCGGCGACGTGACCTCGATGGTCACGAATGACCAATGGTCGCCGCATATCTCCCTTAGCGAAGACGACGTTAAACGGCGCTATGAGCTTAGGGAGACCAAGGGGGGCCTGCGGGGGACAGGATGTCCCCTCAGCAAGGTGGGCGTGGTAGTACCACGCACACCTTGTACTCAATCAGAAAGCCCTCCAGCCTTACGTTAATTCTAACGTTGTAAGCGTTAAGGTCGTTTTAAACCGGCGTCCTGCCGCCCCTTCCCGGCCCGCTGCGTTCCGCCACGGTCTTTCACCGGCCGCCAACATTCATGCTGAAGTCGGCAGATGACGGCGTCAACGTGCGCCGTGTCCGCCGTCCACAGAAAAACAAAACGCCCGGAGCTCGTAAGAGCTCCGGGCGTTTATCGCCTATGGTGAAGGGGGTTTACCACCAGGACGAATAGAAGACGGACTCGCCTTCGCTGATGGCCTGACGAGCCTTGGCGATGAAAGCGAGGTCATCCTCGACTTCCGTGCCATCGGATGCTCCGAAGAAAAAGCCTGACGTTTCCGGCAGATTGCCGGCCCGGACATCGGCTTCAAGGCGGTCTAAGTCTTCGGACGCTAGTTCAACGCTGACGCAGTTGAAGCACTCGGCCGCACCGCCCTTCTCGCGGTAGAGATTTTCCATCCAGCCGTGAAGGTTTGGATGTTTCCGCCAGTAGTGCAGCCGGGCATAGTCGTCGGTCGAAAAATCGACCGGACTGGCCGGTTGCTCGTTGGTTGCGTAAGCATACATATCAAGTCCCATTTTTTAGTTCCTTTCGTTCGTTGTTAATCGTCCCGAAGGACGCGAACGAAGGCGCGGACGGTTTAAGCCGCTGCCGTCATGGTCAACACGGGCTCCCGTCAGGGAGCTGGCGCGGGCCGGCCATTGACGGCGAGGCGGCGTCCGCAACAGTCGCGGTCCGGATAAGGGACGAACACACGAACGGGGGCCGAAAATGGGCTGAGCTTTGATGCGTTGCAACACAAGCACGACGGAGAACCGGCCTGAAGCCAAGTAAAGGTCTTCAGCCGTAGCAGTGAGAACAGCAAAGCGGCCCCGGCGGTCAGGCCGGGGCCGTTTGAAGCGCGTTTGGGCGCGGGTGGCGGGGTTATTCCCCCGCCTTTTCGCTGTCGCTCTCAATGGGGTAGAGAACGAAGCCGCCGCTGATAACCTGCGTGCCATGCACTTTGACGTAGAGAGAGCCGTCTTCGTTGTTCCAGGCAACGCCGATCCGTTCGTAGGTGGCCTTCTTGCCGAAGCCCACACGCTGCTTTGCGATCATCGTGGGCCGATTGGCCTGGCCGTTAGCGGTGTCTGCGCCGTTGTTTGTTTCAGTCATTTGAGTAGTCATCGTAGTTTCCTTTCGTTTTAAGCGGCTGGACCCATTCCAGCCTTACCCGCCGTTTTGCGGGCGGACGGGAACGAGTCATGGCCAACACGGGAGCCCCGCTTGCGGGGCGAATGGAGCGGGC
Organism: Pseudomonadota bacterium; assembly: GCA_040752895.1. Taxonomy (NCBI): domain Bacteria; kingdom Pseudomonadati; phylum Pseudomonadota; species Pseudomonadota bacterium. Next base: position 244,730 of record JBFMHN010000003.1, on the reverse strand, counting down.
CGGCCATTGACGCGCCGTCAGGGCATTCCCGAGTGAGCTTGCGAACGGGCCGTTTGCTACACGGCTTAATGGGTATGGGCTGGAATGAAGACACGGACGCGGACGGAAGAAACACCCGATACCTCAAGTGCATTGAAATAGGCGCGGACTTTCCGGCGAACGGCGAGGAATGAGCGAGGATCGTCCCTAACAGCGCGGGCTACAAAGCAAGGACACTCGAAAAGGGTCTTATGCGATGAGCAGGGAACAATTCGTCACGGCGTTTGAGTCAGAGTTGCCTCGCGGCACGCATTCAGTGCTGATGAGCGAACAGACTGCCCCGCAAGCGACATGGGCGGAAACGACGGACATCGTCGCCAGCAACGCTATGGCTTATGCGCCTCAAAACCCGGCCGGCAAGATACTGGTGGGAGCCCTTGGTCCGAAGCTGATCGGTATCGAAGACCCCCGGCATGTATTGACGGTGGCCGGCTCTCAGACCGGCAAGTCGGTCATGCTGACGGCCAATCTCCTCTGCACAACCGCCAGCGTCATATGCACGGACATAAAGGGCGAACTTGCAAATAGAACAGCCCGACGGCGGATGGAAATGGGCCAGGACGTATATGTTCTAGACCCCTTCGAGATTACGAGTGGTCACGCAGCGATGCGGCGTGCCCAGTTCAATCCCCTGGCCATCCTATCGCCGTACAGTGCGAGCATCATTGAGGATGCGGGCGCGTTGCCGAGGCGATGGTTGCCACATCAGGCCATGAGAAGGACCCACATTGGGATGAGTCCGCCCGCAACTTCATTGAGGGGCTTATTCTACATGTGGCCGTTGCTCCACAATTTAAGGGGCAGCGGACGCTCATCACAGTCGATGGAAAAATCAAGGAGGCCCTCACTCCCCTCCCCGGTGAAGTGGACGCTTTTGGCGATCCTATTGCCGCGCTCGACCGCGAAATGATGAAAACGGCGGAGCTATTGTTCGCGCGCGATCCGGGGTGCGTGATAGCGAGCGCCATCAAAGGCGCGGCGCGGGACTTCTATGACAAGGGTGTCAACGAACGTGGCAGCGTTCTCTCTACGGTGCGACGGCATACGCGCTTCCTGTCCTATGGCGGCATCCGGAAAGTCGTATCCGGCCATAGCTTCACCTTGCGGGATGTAAAAACGAAACGAAACGGCGTGACTATATATCTATGCCTGCCGTCGGGACGGCTTGGGCTCTGCCATCGCTGGTTCCGACTGATGATCAACCAATTCTTCGGCGAGATGGAAAAGGTGCGCGGCGTGCCCGCAACCGGCGTCCAGGTGCTCGTTGCCCTGGACGAATTTGCAGCCGCAATCGGCAAATTAAACATTATCCAGACGGCGGCGGGTCTCGTCGCGGGCGATCCCTATCACATCAAGCTTTGGACGATTGTGCAGGACTTCAACCAGCTCAAGGACCTTTATGGCAATCGCTGGGAAACCTTCATGGCCAATGCGGGTATCGTACAGGCTTTCGCTATAAATGACTGGACGACGGCTGAGTATTTATCCCGGCGTCTGGGCCGTACGCCGGTCGATACGAGCCGTACAGAAATGCGTGATGGCAACGCCGTGCAGGTCTTCGGGAAGGAAATGCATCGCCTAATGACGCCGGATGAACTCATGATGTACTTCGCGCGCACCGATTCAATGCGTCGCGAACTCGTTATATGGCCGGATGTTGCGCCGATGGTTTTGCAACGCGTGCGCTATTTCGACCCGGCAAGTGCTGGATTTAAGTGGTTTGCGGGCAAATACGATTAGTTCGGCGACGGGGCAAAAAGTGTGCGGATGTCGATGCCGCGCGCCCGCGCCTGCTCGTTTTCCTTCTTGGCGAGAAACCGACCAAGTGCAGGATCGTTTGCCACTTCATAAGCAAGAACGGACGGTAAGCGACCCTTGTAATCGCGCACCAGATAATCGAGTTCCTTAAATCGGATGAGCCACTTTATGACGGGGCGCGACCGATACGCCGCACCGTAGTGTAGCGCGGTCGATTTCGTTTCCGACTCCTTGATGTTTATATTGTCGCCCATATCTGCGTATTCGTTCTGGAGTGCTTTCATGTCCCCCAAAACAACTGCCGTGAAAAATTTCTGGATTGGATCGCGCACCGGGCGAAAGCCGGAGCCGATCTGAATATCTTCTCGAAGTGTCGCGCTTTCGGGCGACGCATTATCGATGGGGTCATTACCGGCCATCTGCGTTCTCCCTGCTATAAATTGTGAAACCGCGCGGTATGGCCGTCTTGAAGAGGTCAGTGACTGAAATAGACGACCTGTGCTGAGACGGAAATGCAATGGCGTCAAAGTTCGTGAATGTCTGCTTTCCCGAATACGGCAACAAGAGCAGTTTGCGGGCCTCCTTCCCGTCTCCTTCATGCTTTTCTATGGCATAGAGCAGGTAGCAGGTGCCGGGTGAATTATAATGTGCGTCACGCAACATAAAAACGACCTGCCGCTCAGAAAATATCGCCGCCCAGCCCGACCAGTTAAATTCGCTAATGGCTGCTCTTGAGCGCCGGTTTCTGTTTTGCGCCGCCGTAAGCTGGCCCTTCGGGTCGGCATAAATTGTATCGCTAAGACTGACAGTCAATATCGTACCGTCCTGTGACAGCACCAGTTCTTTGACAGAAAAGCGGCCTTCTTCGCGCTCCGTCCAAAAATACGTTCCCGGAAGGTCTCTGGTGAATTGCGCTTGTATAGCCTTGTACCCCGGAACGCCTCTTGCAGCGAATTCGGTAAAAGCGAGAGGCGCGGCGTTCGCGTCGCCCTTCTCCTCCATTTCTTCAGGCCGAAGTAGCCCCTGACCTATCAGAAAAGTCTTGACGGCATTCAACCGCTCCGCGCTTGGGGTCTGGGACCCGCTGTCGAACCTTCGAAGCGATTCCGAAAACCGACGCACGTCTTCGGTATCGACATAAGAGGTGGGCAGCTTTTCGTCCAACAGAATGTCGGTCGCGATGCGCTCCCAACCGTGCCGCTTGCTGGCGCGGTAGTGGCTCAACCGCGTTCGTAGCCGCTGAATTTGCCACGGCCGGAAGCCGTCCAGGACCTGCTGATCTGCACGCGAGGAATCCACGCGGAACGCCCCTTACCCCATCGTCGACAATACCCCGGAAAGAATAACCCCTGACCGGAGGCATGACGACATGAAATTGTTCCGCCGAAAGAAAGTCAAATATGAGCAACTGCCCCCGCAAGTAGGCCGAAACGAGTACATCTCAAGCTGGTTCTGGGGAGACGGTCGCCTGTCTCACCTGGTTGTCGATGCGACGGCGGACTCTTTTGAGAGCAAAACAAACTACGAGCTGTATACCACGATCTGCGCTGTTGGCTTACTGATCTGCGGATTGATTGCTTTCAACGTTCTGGACCCGCACGTTCCAGGAGCTGGGTACTGGGTCTTTAGTTCCGCTTTCATCATCGCACCCATTTTGGACTGGATCATCAAATGGCTCGTCCGCGAGACGCGGGTGCTGACGGTCACGTCGAAAGCACTGACGGTCAAGCGCCCCGATGGCACTTACGACTATGACATGAACACCGTAGTTGGCGTCCATCTCTACCGTGTGGACCAACAACGTGTGGACAAAGAGTTTCGCGACAAGCGCAAAAAGAAAAACCCGGAATATTTCTCGCCCTACTGCATGGACCTCGTGCTGGAGACCGTACTTGGCCCACAGGCCCTTGGAAGCATCTACGGGCTGAAGGATGCCCAAGCGATCGCCAATGCCATAAATGCCGCCATTCAAATTATGAAGGGCCGCACTGGGGCGGGCAACGGTCCGGTCGTAGACCCGCGCTTTCAATACCGGAGCAAGTCTGCTGGCCGGATTCCGATGTAGCAGGAGAAAATGTCATGAAAGACCTCAAACAAATCATCTTGTGCAGCCGGGTCGCCGACTATTCGTTCATTCGCAACATTCGCGTGACGAATGATTCCGCACTTGTCACGAGCGTTGAGAAATTGCCGTTTCGGTATCATGAATTCTTGCTGAAACGGCGCAAGAAAAAGGATCGGGAAGCGCGAATAGATGTCCCTTTCAAAGGCGAACCAGACTCTCTCCGCTGCGCCTATTGTGACAACACGACTATTTTTCAGTGTGACAAATGCGGTTTCCAGTCGTGCATGACGACCGGCGCGTTAGAGCACTATTGTCCGGGATGTCGAAAGACCTATCGGGCAAGCTCAATAGATTATTGCGATGCTTCGAATTCAGGCTTCATTGGCATTAATCTCATTCCCAGATTTGACTCCTGGGACCGAGCGCAGTTGGCCTTGCGCAGACTTGTAGATTATCGCAATCGATACTTTTGACCATCTGGTCGGCCTCTTCGAGGAAGGCGGAGGATAGAAATGTCCTCCGCCTCTCTTTTTTGCACGAGGAACGTGCGAGGAAGAGCGCGGCGAATCCTCCGTAGCCTGCTCTTCATGCTCGGAATGGCCGGGCTGAAAGGCAGGTCACCATGAACTACTCCATCGAAACTTTTCTGCGCAACAATCGCAAGGTAACGGACACCGTGTTGTTCATCTTAAGCAGCGTCAGCGCCTACTTCACCTATGAGGGCGCGGTCATGGTTCTTGATTCATCCAGCACTCAAGGCGGCTTCAGCGTTTCGGCCGCTGTGTTCTCCTTGGGCGTGTCGTCAATGATCTTTGTGTTCTGGCGCTATGTAATGGGCATCGTGCCAACCATGAGGACGGCCAGAAACCGCTGGCTCGGCATGGGTATCATCGGCCTGGGCGGTATGTTCATCCTGTGCCTGAGCTGTTGGATGAACGTGATGGCGTTGGCCGGTGCCGGCGCACTCACGGCCCACATGCGCGACAGCATCAAGGACTATGAAACCGCCCTGCAAACAGCCTATCAGCAGGCAAAAGGCATAGAGTCTCTTGCGGCAGACCTCGACATAGCGGCAGTTCGCTACGGAAATCTTGCTGACCGCGAGGCCCGTCAGGGCACTTTGACAGGCGTTGCTGGTGCGGGCGGCGTTGCCGACAGCCTTCAGACCTCGCGCAAGGCGCTGTCTGATCTTTCAGCAATGATCAAGAGCCGTAATGGCCAGGTCGAGGGTCTGTATACGCAGGGCCAAGCGGCGATAACGGCAATGGCATCGCTTGTCACGACGGAAGGAGCTATCGCTGAACGCTATACGGCCTTTGCCGCCGAAGCCGCCAAGGTGGCGAAAATTGTCGGCACGTTGAATGGCGGCGAACTGGCTTCTGTTGTTTCCCGCTCAGTTCGCAGCTTGTCCGGTGGCACAGGGTTATTCAACTCGATGTCGAACAACAAGAGCGTAGCCACGGCGCAAGGCGACGCGCTGCAACGCCTGGCGAGCGATCTGTCAGGTACTGGCGACAGAATTGCGGCAACGGCGGCCGAACTGGGAAAAGCCGCAAGCACAGAGCCGCTCGCTTTTGAACGTTTAGCTCCGTCAAAAGCGGTCGTACTTTATGCCGATGAATTGCTGCCGTACTGGGCGGGTGGTGTTGGTCTTGATCTGATGCCGGTGGTACTCGTTCTGCTGCTGATGCTTCTCTATCATGCTGAGGCAGAACCACCGCCGACCGACCCGGATGTTGACGGTATGTCGTTCGGGCAGGTGCGTAAGGTGCTGCTTGCACTGGAGCAGACGAAGGCAGGCCAGACCAGTATGGCAAACACTAAGCCCCCGGCTTTGCAGGCGGACGGGCCGGCACCCGCACCGCTAGCGGCGAAACTACCTGATCCGCCCGGCCTCTCGGCTTTCGATGAGGACGAATGGAGCAGACACCTAAACGGCGCGCGTTAGTTCGAAATGAAGCCGGGACAGGGAAGCTAAAATCTCCCTGTCCCGGTTTTTTTGGGAAAGCATGTTATCGAAGTCAATCGAGAAACTGCGGCACGCGCTCCTTCAGAAGGGTGACCAGCTCCTCCTGCATGAACTCATAATCATCGGGGATGCCGAGCACTATGACCGGCCGCGCGTCGAGCTCCTGCCGGAAGCGCTTACGAACGACATCACGATGTCGCTGCTCCATGACAAGCAGCCGGTCGGCCCAGGCAACCAGTTCGGCGGTCAGCGGTTTTGGGGCCTGTGGGTCAAGCCCTGCCGAGCGCACCTCAAGTCCGGGATACTCAGCAAACACAGCTTCGGCGGTTGGGCTGCGGAGCTTGTTGGCGGTGCAGACGAACAGGATTTTCATGGCCGCCATCCAAACGTGGCGAGAGCACATCCGTCAAGAAAATTGACGCGCAGAATTGAAGGAAAGCAGCGGCACTAAGCCGCTGCCTCCTCGTCTATGGATGAATGGGATTTATGCAGGTAATCGACGGCACGCTGGGCATGAGCAGCAGCGGAGAATATCGCGCGCTTATCGTTCTTCAGCACTTCAAGCCAACTCGCGATATAGGACGCGTGGTCATCGCGAATTTCCGGCGTGAGATCGAGGTCGGCACAGAGGAACGCGGAACCGAGTTCGGCAACGAGTTCTTCGCGCGCGTAGCCTTCGTCGCCCCAGCTCTTGCGACCGAAACTGCGGTCGAGACGCGCCTTATGGCGGGTCCAGTGCGTCATTTCGTGGGCGAGTGTGGCGTAGTAGCTCTCGGCATCGCGGAACGTCTCAAAGAACGGCATTTGCACATGGTCGGTGCTAATGGAGTAGTAGGCACGATTGCCGCCGTGGCGGATGTCGGCCTTCAGAGCCGCAAAGTAGCCCTCAGCGTGTTCAATACGCAGCGGTAAGTCAGGACGAGGCGCTGGCTTGCTGTAGTAGTGCTCAGGCAGGCCGTCGATTTGCTCGACGTTGAACACGGTATAGCCCTTCATGAACGGGATTTGACGCTCAGTCTCTTCGCCGTTGTCACCCTCTTCGGTGCGGGTGAGCGTATTGGCATAAACGACAAGGGAACCTTTTTCGCCCTTGCGGACATTGGCTCCAAGTTCAGTCGCCTGGCGGAAGGTCATCCAAATTGGCGCAGCATAGCTTTGCTCCATTGCGGCGGCCCAGAGCATCAGGATGTTGATGCCGGAATAAGGCTGGCCGTTGTGGCGAAGCGGGCGCGTGATTTTTCCTGCGGCGTGGTCTGCGCTCCAGGGCTTGATCCACGGTCGCACGCCATTTTCGAGTTCCGCGATGATCTTGTTCGTGACGCGGGCGTAAACGTCCTGCCGATTGGAATTGTTGAGTGTCATGTTCCGTCTCCTGTCGATTGGGTTTCCTCAAGCGCGGAAACGGATCGCCAGACGGAGGAGACGGAGGGTCATGCCCAACACGGTCTCGCCTAAAGCGGGAGTGGTGCGGGCCGGGCATTGACCAGACGGCGCGTCTGGCTAGGAGAAGCGCTTAAATTGAGGAAAGCCAAACAGGAGATGAAGAACAGGACTCACGTTGCCACAGGGCATCAAGCGGCCGACGTTTCGCTCAAGCGAAAACGCGCGGAATGGCTATGGCATGTGATGCAAGGGGTCGCAGTCTCGCGCCACAGATTTGCCACAAGCCGAAACGGATCGAAGAAGAGAATGGCGGATTCATGCGGGTTAGCGCGGTCAGGATTTTTGTGGCAAAAACGGCCCCGAAGGGCCGATTTCTTTCCAATAATTTCCGCTAAGTGACTGATTTAGTTATGGTCGGAGTGACAAGATTCGAACTTGCGATCCCTTGCACCCCATGCAGGAAAAAACCCCAGCTATTCTGCGGCTTGCAGGGGACGCGCCACAGATTTGCCACAAGAAATTAGGCCCATTTGGCCAAGTATGCCGGTATCGACTTTCTCATCGTCGTAAACGCCTTCAATGAGGTGACCATAAACGTTGAGTGTCGTCGTGATGTTCGTATGCCCCATGAGGGTCTGAATCTTTTTCAGATTCGTTTTCTTTTCAAAGAGCATCGAGGCGTAGAAGTGCCGTAAGTCATAGGGACGATATTTCGGGCGCTCGATAACTTCGCCTCCAACCTTCACTGTTTCGATGAGACCGGCCTTCATGCAAACTGCATTGAAGCCACGCTTGCGCCAGTTGCGCGGGCACTGCCATTTGCCGTTTGCGGTGGGAAAGACGAGGTCATAGTCGTTCTTGGCCGCGAGTTCGTCGGCATAGTAGCGCACCATACTGAGTGTATCGGTGCTGAGCTCGATGAAGCGCCGTCCTGCCGGCGTCTTCGTCACCGAAATCTTTTTGCTGCCGCCCTCAATCGCTCGGTCGATTTGAACGCCGTTTTCGCGAATGGCGGTCTTGGCGAGCGCGAGATATTCCTGCGGCCGCATTCCTGAATCGGCAGCCAGATAGAGGACAGGTCGATAGCGCTCCCACGTTTTCGCAACTAACGCATTCTTGGAATTGGCCATGTCGTCTGCGGCGCGTAGGAGTGCTACGACATCCTGCCGCGTCGGAATGACGATTGGTTCGTCATATCGGGAGTCAGCGCGGATACTGATGCTATTGGCCGGATTGGATGCGATGTGGCCACGCAGGGACATCTCGTTCAACACGCTATGAAAATAGCTAAGCGCCTTGCGGGCGGTGTAGCGCGACGGGCAATGCTCCAGGAGCCACGAGCGAAACTCGACAACGTCGGGAGACGTGAGCTGTTGAAGCTCCTTCGGCCAATCGTAAGCCTTCATAAAGTCGGCGAAGTATTCATATGATTTGAGGGTGTAACTGGTGACCGGCTCGTTGCGGTCCGTGCCCTCCTTCTCACAGATTTTGAGCCATTTATCGACGGCGTCGGGAATGCGCCGGATTGTGAGGTCGAGGCCGCTACTTTGGTCTTGCGCTCTACCGCTTTCGACAAAAGCGCGGGCTTCTTTGAGCGTATTGAAGGTCGCGTAAGCGTAGCCTGACTTGGTGGTCTTGCTGGGGTATCGAACTTGATAGGTTGTACCTGTTGTACCTGTTCTCTTTCGTATATCGGACATCACTCATACAATAGCAAGCTATTGGTTTTTTTCAACTTTTATTGAACTCATCACGGATGTTTTCCCGCGCTTCCTTTTGACGCTGCATGTAAATGCCAGTGAGGATTCCTTTGTCGATTTTCAGTCGTCCATCGATGGGATCGACAAAGAATGGAAGCTTGCGGCGTCCATGCGCATCAGTCTCTGCTGCGCGCTTCATCTGACGGGAATTCAGTTCAACGCCCATGTCGGCGAGAACCTGGCGGGCCTGTTCGAGATCGATGAAACAGGGCCGCTCCATCTCGCCCTCCTACAGACCGAAGTCCTGGGCGGCGCTTTTATACGGCCCCTTGTTGCACCATCCCTCTATCGGATCGCCGTTGCGATGACGCGGCGTGACCGGGTCGTCGAACTCATCGACCGGCTGGTAATAAAGACTGGCGTTGCGGACGTGCTTGATACCGTGTTCGTCGAAGCGCTCTTTTAGCTCCCACATTGCCTGGAAAAATTCTTCAGTGGTGTAGATGCCCTGAAACTTCACTCTCATTAGGTTGTATCCTCTATTTCTTTTCATAATACCACAGGTTGTATTAATAAGGTCTTAATGAGTCCTCGGAACGCCTTATTTACCGGGAGATTGATCGAATTCACGCCTCAACACGTCACTTAAGCGGAATAGAGAAATACAACCTTTAATGTATATATCCGTAAGTTAGGCCGCCCAAAGGCGGCCTTCCTCACGTTGCTTGGCCTTCCGAGCCAGAGAGTGGGTGGGTTTACCGCGAGACCTGTCGTAGCGGGCCGCCGGCACCATGTCGTCATAGAGGTCGGCGAGCCGGCTGCGGGTATTACGATTACGAAGGCGTGTTTTCACACGGAAGTCGTAGAGCTCTTTGTCCACCTTGAATGCCGCATTGGCACGCTTTTCATTGGTGGTTTTGGGATGGCGAAAATGGCTCATGAAAGCCTCCTACCTGCTAAAGCGGCATTTCTGGGTCAAAGTCCTCGAACCAATCTTCGTGACCGTATTGGTTCTTGAATTCGCGGAGCTCTTCCTCGGAGAACACTGGATCGAAGTCGGTCCAAAGCGTGACCAGTTCGCAGTCGAGGGTGATTTCCAGAAACTTTTCGACCGAGCACTGATACTGCCGCTCTGCCGTCGTCTTGAGGGTTTCGTACTGCTCGTCGCTAAACGAGAGTTCGAGTGTCACTTTCCGTTCCATGGCCTTTGTCCTTTCGCGCCGTGTTGCTAACGGCGCAGACCATAGGAGCGCGGGCGATGGGCTTTCCTCGCGCGTTCCTCGTACTTGCCGGAATTTCCCGGCCCCGCTTCGGCAATTCCGCGCGTTGTTTTCCGGGACGTTTCCAGACTTCGACCGCCTGCGCGGCTTCCTAATCCATTTTTTCTCCTGACGCCTTTTTGCCCCTGCCGCCTCCGGTCCGTCAGCGGCCTTTCCCTGCTGATGATTGTGACTGGGGGACGCATGAAAGGCCTCAACAGCCACGGTGGCGAAAGAGGCCAAGGACATAAGGAGTAAAAAAATGTCTGGAACCTACTCAGCAGTCGAACTGCAAACCTTCTCCCTCGAAAAACTTCATGCGCTGTATTACGCCGTTCAGCAGGAGCTGCGAAAACATGCTCCCGGTTCATCCGAATACGAGGACGCTCTCGCAAGCTTGGAAAATATCGCCCGAGCCATCCACGTTCGCCGCGTATGTCACCACGGCCCGAAGCTTGGCCGATAAACCGGCATGCTTCGTCTGGAGCCATCCGTTGCCCTCACAAAAAGGGGCGACGGTGGCCGACAGACGAAGGCCACGACCACGGCCTGCTTTGGTGGTGAATCCCGTCCCTCCCCATCGCGAGGAACTGGCGAGGATTAGGGGTCTCAGAGCGGCCTATTTTGCCCTTAGAGGCCGCTATCAACTGGGCTCAAGGGCAATGACAAATCACGCGCAACCCAAGGCAAAGATTCAGGAAAGGGCTAATGGCTCCGACCCGCGCCTTGTGGCGTTGGTCAAATATCTTGCCCGCCGGGCCGCCGAACGTGATTATAGAGACCTTCAATCGCAGTCGCGCGATCAGTCGGCAGCACCCCGGACGGATGACCAGGGGCAGATGGAGACGGATTCATGACGCAAGTTGCCATCTACGCACGTTATTCAACGGACATGCAGCGCGAGGCCTCAATCGAGGACCAAATCCGCATCTGCCAGGAGCGCGCCGATAAGGAAGGCTGTAAGGTCTATAACTGCTACACAGACCACGGGCAGTCCGGTGCAACGTTACTGCGTCCCGGCATTCAAATGTTGCTTCAAGACGCTATGGCCGGGCGCTTCTCCGTCATCATCGCTGAAGCATTAGACCGCCTGTCCCGCGATCAGGCGGACATCGCCGGCATTTACAAGCGTCTTAGTTTTGCGGGCGTGAAGATCCTCACGCTTGCCGAAGGCGACGTGAACGATCTTCATATCGGCTTGAAGGGCACGATGAACGCGCTCTTCCTTAAGGACCTTGCCGACAAGACGCGGCGAGGCTTACGCGGCCGTGTCGAAGCCGGAAAATCCGGCGGCGGCAATTCTTACGGCTACGATGTCGTTCGCAAGTTCACGGAAATGGGCGAGCCGATCCGGGGCGACCGCACGGTCAACGAAGCCCAGGCGGCTACCGTCGTCCGCATATTTGAGGAATACGCCAACGGCGAGTCACCGCGCACTATCGCGCATCGGCTTAATGCCGAAAACGTGCCCGCTCCCGCCGGCAAAGCCTGGGGGCCGTCCACCATTCACGGCAACCGCCAGCGCGGCACAGGCATTCTGAATAACGAACTCTACATCGGAAGGCTGGTGTGGAACCGCCTGCGCTATATCAAGGACCCGGAGACCGGAAAGCGCGTTTCGCGCCTTAATCCGGAGGCCAACTGGATTGTGCAGGACGTTCCTGATTTTCGGATTGTCGAGCAGGAGCTCTGGGAGCGCGTGAAAGTGCGCCAAGGCGAACTGCGTGTTTACACGAAGGCCGAAGCCAAGAACGGCAAGCAGGAAGCGGCCTACTGGGACCGTCGTCGTCCGCGCCATCTGTTTTCCGGCCTCATTAAGTGCGGCGTCTGCGGCGGCGGCGTCGTGAATCTCAACATGCACCGGGCAGGCTGCGCCTCTGCTCGGAACAAGGGGACTTGCGACAATACCCGCACCCTACGGCGCGACGAGATCGAAGCGACCATACTGGACGGCCTCCGCCATCACCTAATGGACCCGGAGCTTTTCGCGGTCTTCTGCGAGGAGTACACGCGGCACCTAAATAAACTCCGCATGGAACACAATGCGGCGCGGACCGGCATGACGGCGCGGCTCGCCAAAATCGACCGCGAGCTGGACAAGATGATCGACGCCATTTGCGACGGCATCCCGGCCGCCAAAGTGAAGGACCGGATGTGGGAATTGGAGAACGAGAAGGCCGACCTACAGGCCAAGCTCGGCAAAAGCGAGGACGAACCTGTCCTTATCCACCCGAACATGGCGGAAGTTTATCGCAGCCAGGTGGCCAAGCTTCACGAGGCCCTCAGCGACGAAAGCCGTCGAGGCGAGGCCGTGGACGTAGTCCGCTCGCTCGTGGAAAAGGTCGTCCTGACCCCCGTGACCAAGGACGGCAAGGAGACGCTCGCAATCGACCTTCACGGTCACCTCGCGGGCATCCTGAGCCTTGCCGCAAAAACGAAAAAGCCGCTCGATGAGAGCGACTTTTCCGTCAAGTCTACAAAGTTGGTTGCGGGGACAGGATTTGAACCTGTGACCTTCAGGTTATGAGTCAGAAAAATCGCCTCCGAACCATTTTCGCTCATTTTCGCTGAACACACCTAACATACTATATCTAAACGGTTTCTATTGACATGCCCTGCGATCTCGCTACCCTCAAATCGCACCCGATTGGCACTCATCTGTTACCTATGTGTTACCTGCGCGGACTTTCAGGTTGAATGTCACAAGCGCGGCGATGGAGGGTTCGATGCCGAGATTGACGAAGCGCACAGTGGACCAGATCGCGCCTGGTTCAACCGACACCATCCATTGGGATGACGAACTGCGCGGCTTCGGCGTCAGAGTCTGGCCGACAGGCCGGAAGGTGTATCTCGTGATGAGCCGCGTGAAGGGACGGCTGCGTAAGATCACCATCGGCCCCCATGGCCCGATCACGGCTGAGAAGGCCCGCGTGCGTGCCCATGAAATCATCTCGGAAGCGAAGGCCGGTCGCGACCCCGCCAAGGAACAGGATCAGGCGCGCAAGGCACCGACCGTGAAGGGGCTGGGCGAGCGGTTCCTCAAGGAGCATGTCGAGGTGCGGTGCAAACTAAGCACCCAGGCGGAATACAAGCGGTCGGTTGAGCTGTTCATCAACCCCAAGATCGGCACCCGCAAGGTGACGGATATCGAGCGCCGCGATGTTGCGGAACTGCATCATTCTTTCAGCCACATTCCCTATCAGGCCAACCGCACCCTTGGCGTATTGTCGAAGATGTTCAACCTCGCCGAGGTATGGGGCTTGCGCCCTGATGGCAGCAACCCCTGCCTGCACGTGAAGAAATATCCCGAGCAGAGGCGCGAGCGCTTCCTCAGCCCCGATGAGTTCGCGGCGCTGGGCAAGGTACTCCGCGAGGTCGAGGCGGACGGCTCCGAAACCCAGTCGGCCGTCGATGCCATCCGGCTCCTGATGCTGACTGGCTGCCGGCTCGGCGAGATCATGACGCTCAAATGGGACTATGTGGACCTCAAAGCCCGCGAGCTGCGCCTGCCCGACTCGAAGACCGGGGCCAAGATCGTGCACTTCGGAAAGATGGCTCGCGACGTGCTGAAGGGTATCGAGAAGCTGGAGGACAACCCATACGTCATCACCGGCAAGAAGCAGGGCAGCCGCCTGACCGACCTGCAGCACCCGTGGCGGCGCATCCGAGCCAAAGCCGGCCTCGATGACGTGCGCATTCATGACCTCCGGCACTCCTATGCCAGCGGTGCCCTCGCCTTGGGAGAGGGGCTGCCGATGATCGGCAAGTTGCTCGGGCATACCCAGGTGCAGACCACCGCGCGCTATGCGCATCTGGCAAATGACCCGGTGAAATCAGCCGCCGGGCGAGTGTCGGACGCGATCGGCGCCGCGATGCTCGGAAGAAAATCGAGCGCGAAGCGACGTGCGAGGAGCCGAAACGACGCGGCGGGAGAGAGCCCGAACCGGGCGGCGTCCGAGGCCGAGCAACGGGTCCCTGCCGAATAAGCCGGGTGAAACGTCGCACGCCGAACCCACGCAACTTAATTAACGCCCTATATTTTGTGCATTATATGCCGTTTCGCACCAGATTTGGAGCAGTACCTTGTCATGCGGGCTTTACATCGCGGCCTCTGCACCATATATTGAGCCTTACATATAATAACGCACATGTTTTGAGCCATGAAATCCTCACGATCCCAGAAGGCCCTGCCGACGAGCGTGCGGCGAGCGCTGAGAAAGCTCGGCCAGGACATCTCTGCCGCCCGCCGGCGGCGACGCCTGTCCGTGGCGCTCATGGCCGAACGCGCCTTCATCAGCCGCAATACGCTAGGCCGGGTCGAGAAGGGCGATTCCGGCGTGTCGATAGGCATCTACGCCTCGGTCCTCTTCGTCCTTGGAATGGCGGATCGACTGGGAGACCTGGCGGACGCGGCGAGCGATCAAATCGGGCTGAGCCTCGAAGAAGAACGCCTGCCCCGCCGAATTCGCGCGGCGCGGCTAAAGCCGTCGGGCGCCAACCATGGAACGTGAACTCCTCGTCTTCATGGACATGGCGCGAGAGACCGTTCCCGTGGGGCGGCTCTGGGCGCGCACGCGCGGGGCCAGGGAAACGGCGTCCTTCGAATATGATCCATCTTGGCTGGCGCGCCGGGATGCCTTCGGTCTCGATCCCGTCCTCCCTCCCGCACGAGGGCAGTTCCACACCGATCGTCCCTTGTTCAACGCCTTCACGGACCCGGCGCCGGACCGATGGGGACAGACCCTCATGCGCCGCAACGAGCGCCGGCGCGCCCGCGCGGAGGGCCGTCAGCCAAGAACCCTTCTGGCCGTCGACTTCCTGACCCTCGTCGACGACGAAACCCGGCTCGGCGCGCTTCGATTCAAGGACGCGGGCGGCGGCGACTTCCTCACCTCGACCGGCAAGCGCGTTCCACCTGTCGTCGACCTCCCCCGCCTGCTGTCGGCGACCAACCGCATCATCGACGACAAGGAGACCGATGAAGACCTGCAACTGATCCTGGCCCCCGGCACGTCGCTTGGCGGCGCACGCCCGAAAGCTTCGGTGCGCGACAAGGACGGTCACCTGCTGATCGCCAAGTTCCCGCGCAAGGACGACGAGTGGCCAGTGACACGCTGGGAGGCGGCGACCATGGCGCTCGCCGAGGCCGCTCGGGTGGAGGTTTCGCCATGGCGGCTACAGCTCGTATTGAAGAGGCCGGTCCTTATGGCCCGGCGCTTCGACCGGCGGGAAGGCCAGCGCATCCCTTACATGTCGGCGCTCACCGCTCTCAATGCTTCCGACAACGAGACACGTAGCTATCTCGAGATCGCCGAGTTCTTACGCCGCGAGGGATCACAGGTGAACGAGGATCTGCGCCAGCTCTGGCGGAGGATCGTGTTCAACATGCTGGTTTCCAACACCGACGATCATCTGCGCAACCACGGCTTCCTTCGCGACCCGAAAGGCTGGCGGTTGGCACCGGCCTACGATCTCAACCCCATGCCGACCGACGTGAAGCCGCGCATTCATGCCCTTGCGATCGACGAGATCGATGGAACGGCGTCGCTCGAAACAGCCTTCGAAATTGTCCCGACGTTCGGCATGACCGAAAAGGACGCCCGCGCGATAGCGGCAGAGGTCGGATCGGCGGTCGCGGGTTGGCGCGATGCCGCGGCTCGCTTCGGCATCACCCCGGATGAGGTCGAGCGCATGACCAGCGCCTTCGATCACGAGGATCTAAAGGCAGCGACATGAGACCGGACGATCGACAGGTCGATTCAAAAATGGGCCAACCGCAAATACCCAAATTGATCCACGGATAACCATGATCCGTCAGTTCGCGTTTTTGGTTCGAGGCGGCAGGCAGATTGCCGGTTCAATGCGATTTTCTTGACCGCCGTCCACTTCACCACACCCACTGAAAGCGATATGTCACATATGGCTTTCTCCGATCTGAAGCAACCGCTCCCTGTCGCCGGTTACCCTCAATCGGATGTCATGCGAGCGAAGATTCCGGCCGCTCGCGGCCGACGATACGGTCATAGGTATCCTCTTGAGGCTCTTCCTCGAGCGAGATGTAGCGATCACGGTTCTCAAGCAACAGCAGCGAGATCGCGAAATCGTACTGCTCGGCAAAAATGGTCATTTCACGAACCTCCTCGGGGAACCACACGCCGGGCGCAAGGTCGACCCCAGTGCGGCCATCGATAATTAGGTCCTGAGCTGCGGCGAGAGATGCAGCGGGAATCTCGATGGGCACGCCCTTGGTGCGGAAGAAGGCGCCGGTCTTGAGCGCTGAGTCGCTAGCGCGCGACCAAAGGATGTAACCGTCGCGCGAGACCACGAGAACGGCGCGTCGTTCAGTGAAGGCGAGCCAGCGCAGAATCGCCGCGATGAGGGAAACGCGGTAGCGGTCGGCGCAATGTGAAATCATATCTAGTTCGATCTTCGCCCGGGGATCGATCTGGCGCCGGAAGTCATCGAGCGGCATCAAAAGATTTGCGGCGAAGCGGTTGGCCTGATGCTCGATCTGGCCGTAGGCCGAATCCCAGCGAACAACATCCTGCGCGACACAACGGATCCCGTTCGGATGGTCGACGCGGTGCAGCAGGTAGTGCCCGAATTCGTGCGCGAGCGTGAAGTTGATGCGTCCGACCGAGGTGATACCGCTGTTGTAGACGATGCCCCAGCCTGACTTGCCGGCCGGTGCACGGTAAAGTGCTCCATCGAAGCCGGGCAGATCGGCTCCTTTCACCATTGAGATCGCATCACCAGCAAAACGCTGCGCCGAGTACTCGCGGGCAAGCTCAACGACATCGATCGGAAATCGCTCGGCGCCGAGGACTTGATTCAAGAGCATCGTGATCTCGTTGGCCCATCGCTCAGGACCGAACGGCAGACTCATTTATCGTCACTCCAGACCTCGACCATACGGCGGATTCTCTCCTTGGTGTCGGAGTCCATGTTTCGGTATTTACGAAAAAAGGCATCGTCAACAACATCCACGGCTGGGCTCGATTCCCTCGAATCGACGAGGTAGTCAGCCGTGACCCCAAGTACGGCAGCAATCTTTGCGATCTTGTCGGCCGAGGGCCGCGGCGGATTTTTATTCTCCAGTTCCCAGATATAGCTCTTGCTGGATTCGGTGAGTTCGCCAAGTTTTTCAAGGGTGTAGCCTTTCTGCTTCCGCAGTTGCCGGATCTTGTCGCCGAGCGTTGTCGACACGGTGTCACCTCCTCGTGGCCCAAAGTTCAGATTAGGCGCACTTTTGGTACTTGACAACCAAAACCCGCAGCGCCACATTAAAGTTCAGACTTGGCATACTTTGGTTCCGCAAGTCGACTCAACTCGGGTCCATCCGGTAGAGCCAAGCCGCAGGAACCACACGATATGGTATTGTGCCCTGCGGCGGACTGACGCTTGGGCCAACAGCAATCCCGGGCCGCTGGCGCAAAGACCCGCCACCCGCCCCATCAGAAGGATGAAGGGCATGGTGGCGAAGATCACGTTTTTCCCGGTCGGTAACGGCGACATGACGCTCATTGAGCTTGAGAGCGGGCGCAATGTGCTGATCGATGTGAACATTCGGGCGGCAGCGGATGACCCAGACGATGACACGGCGGACGTGGCGCAGAAGCTGCGCGATCGGCTACAGCGCGATAGCCAGGGACGGCTTTATGTCGATGCTTTCCTGCTCAGCCATCCCGACAAGGACCACTGCAGCGGGCTGCAGAACCACTTCCACCTTGGGGCGCCGGCGGATTGGTCGAAATCGACCGACAAGATCTTCATCCGCGAGATCTGGTCCTCGCCCATGGTATTTCGCCGCGCTTCGCGCGACCATGTGCTCTGCGACGATGCGGCGGCCTTCAATAGTGAGGCGCGCCGCCGCGTAAAGCGGTTCCGCGACACCGGTGGCAGCGTGTCGGACGGTGATCGCATCCTGATCCTCGGCGAGGACCAGGACGGCAAGACTGATGATCTGATGACGATTCTCGTCAAGGTCGACGAGGTCTTCTCCAAGGTGAATGGCCAGTACGACTCGTCCATGTCGGCGCGGCTGTTGGCGCCACAGCCGAAGAGTGACGACGCGGACGAAGAGGAGATGCGCTCGAAGAACCACTCGAGCACGATCCTCAACTTCTCGCTTGCGGGCGATGGTCAAGCAGACGCCGGCCGCTTCCTGACCGGTGGCGATGCCGAGGTTGCGATCTGGGAGCGGCTCTGGCAGCGGCATTCCGGGCGCGCGGATTGGCTGACCTACGACATCCTTCAGACCCCGCATCACTGTTCCTGGCATTCCCTTTCGTACGATAGCTGGAGCGAGAAGGGGAAGGACGCCGAGGTCTGCGAGGATGCCCGTAGCGCGTTGTCGCAGGCTCACAAGGGCGCGGTGATCGTGGCGAGCAGCAATGCGATCAAGGACGATGACAACGACCCGCCCTGCATCCGGGCGAAACGCGAGTACCAGGACATCGCCAATGACGCCGGCGGCTCGTTCAAATGCGTCGGCGAGCCCGAGAGCAAGCCCGACACGGTGGAGTTCGAGATCGGACAGAACGGCCCCCGCCTCAAGACGAAAGCCATGACGGCGGCGGCAATCGTCGGCGCCGGTGTGATCGGCCGCCAGCCCCTCGCCCACGGCTGAGGGGCGTTTAGGGTGGACGAGCGCACGGCAGTCGCAATCGAGACGATCTCAAGGGCGCTGCGCCTCGTCACCGCGCACCCGGCGGTCGAAGGCATCCTTGCCAGCGTTGTCGATCCGGAAACCCATGCGGCGGCCGTAGATTTGGCGGTGCGGCTTGGGCTGCCGAACGCGTGGATGGCTGATGGGATCAGCCCCAATGGCGTGCGGGCCGTTGAGCCAGTGACTCTCATCTTCCCGGCCGCGTTCCCGCTGAAGCCACCGCAAATCTATCTGCGCGCAGATTTCGACCGCTCGCTGGCGCACGTGAACCCCGGCTCGGCCAACGAGCGGCCGGTGCCCTGCATTTACGATGGGAGCCTCGCCGAGCTGCTGCAACAGCAAGGCCTCGCCGGAATTCTGAACCAGCTCGTGCTCTGGTTGGAGAATGCGGCATTGGGGCGGCTGATCGACCCGCGGCAGGGCTGGGAGCCGGTGCGCCGCGACAGCCTGGATGATTTCATCGTCGCCGATGCCGCGCATTTGCGGTCCCTGGTGTCGCGCCAGGAGGGCTCCGCCATCTTCCGATTCGACTATTTCCGCTACCCCATCGGCGGCGGTGAAATCGCCTTCCACGGCGAGGTCGGCCGAGAACCTCTGAAGGTCAACCCCAAGTCTGTTGGCGATCTGTTCGGAGAGCGGGGATCGCGCAAGGAACTCGACGCCGCGGTCGGGCGCAGTTTGGTGATCTTCGTGTGGCCGGGCAAGCAGCCCTCGGGTCAGCCCATCATCGCCGATCGGTACCGTCCGGAAACCGTGACCGACTTCGGCGGCCTGATGGCGCGCGCGGCCGACTATGGGTGCGTAGCTCCGCTGCGAGCCGCGCTAGGCTGGCTCGAGCGATGTTTTGCGACCTACCAGGCGGCAAGTCTCTGGCCGATCGCTATCGTCCTTTGCGCCCGGCGGCCATTTCACGTAATCGGCAGCAGCAGCGCGCTGGAACTCTGCCCCTATCTGGTCGAGATCGGCGCGCCGCGGCTGTTTCCCGAGGGAGATCGAACACGCGTGCGTCCCGCCGGCCATCGTCACGCCATCGCTGCCCCTCTCTTGCGGAGCATGTCCGGCGGCGACACCGCGGAAGAGACGCAGCCCTGGATTCAGGTCGGTGCCGGCAGCCTCGGATCGAAGATCGCCTTGCACCTGGCGCGCTCGGGCTGGGCGCCGAGCGCGGTGGTCGACCGAGCTAGTCTGAGCCCGCACAACGCGGCGCGGCATGCGCTGGTGCCGAGTCCCGGCACGATGCAGATTTCCTGGATCGAATCGAAGGCATCAGCGCTTGCCACGGCGATCAAAGGACTCGGCCAGGCGGCCGAAGCCCATGTCGAGGATATCATCGGTGTCACGCGCGACGCCGATCGCGCAAAATGCCTGCTGCCGAAGAAGAGTTGGGCGATCATCAATTCGACGGCGTCGCTCGCGGTGCGGGAGGCGCTGGCCTCGGTGCCGCCGGGAATAACGATTCCGCGCGTGATCGAAACCTCGCTGTTTGCCGATGGTCGGATCGGCCTGCTGTCGGTCGAGGGACCGGCCCGCAATCCGAACACCGGTGATCTGATCACAGAATCCTACGCCCTGATGCGCGAGGACGCCACCCTGCGCGACTTGGTGTTCGCCGGTGACGACGCGCTCCGGCGGCAAGTCATCGGTGAAGGGTGCGGGTCGGCGACGATGGTGATGTCCGACGCGCAGATATCGATGCTGGCGGCGCCGATGGCCGAAGCGCTGGTGGCTCTGCGGCGGACCGGGATGCTGGCCGGCGGCGGTCGCGTTCTCCTCGGAAACGTTGCCGACGATGGCATGAGCCTGTCGTGGCGCATACATGAGGTGGCCCCCTGGGTCTCGCTCATCGTGGACGAGGCGCCATCCTGGCGTGTCCGGATCGCCGACCGAGCACACCGAAAGATCCTCGACGAGGTCGCTCGGTGGCCAACTGTTGAGACGGGCGGCATCTTGGTCGGCCGCTTCTCGGAGGCCGCTCAGACCTTCCACGTTGTCGATGTCTTGCCGGCGCCAGAAGACAGCAGCCGTTCGGCGACCGAGTTCGTACTCGGCACCGCTGGCGCGCGCGCCACCCTGACTGCCTACGCAGAACGTTGCAATTACAGCCTCTACTGCCTTGGTACTTGGCACAGTCATCTCGGCGCGTCGGGTCCATCATCCCAAGACCGGGCAACAGCGATTGCTGTCGCGCTGGCACGGCTGATGCCGTCGGTCCTTCTGATCCATACACCAGTCGGGTACCGGGCGGCGCTAGCCGAGCCATCCTCGCCATCGATCGAACCGCCAAGCTCGGCGTCGGCACGCGCGGCGGGTCGGACGCCTGCCTTGAACTCGTCGCCCTAACCGAAGACGGACCGCCATGGACAAGCTCGCCCGGTTTTCCAACTATGACGTGTTCGCCTACATCGCAAGCGGCCTAGGCGCGCTGGTGGTCTGGGACATCGTCTTCTCGACCCACTATGTCCTCGCCGCGCAATGGACAGTTGCCAGCGGTGCGCTCATCATCGCGACCGCCTACATCGTAGGGCAGATCCTGGCGGCGCCGTCGGGCTGGCTCATCGAGCGGCAGTTCGTCCATCACGTGCTCTTCCGTCCCTCCGTTATCCTCATGGACAGTCGGGAACTCGGATGGCGAAGATTCCTGAAGAAGACCGTGCTTCAGGACTATTACAATCCTCTCGATGCCGAGCTGCGACGCAAGGTGCGCGAGCGCGCTGCTGCGGAGCGCGGTGCTGATGTTGCCGGCGAAGCCGTGTTCTGGTGTGCGTTTCCGGTCGCCAAGAAGGACGTCAACGCCTACGCGCGCATGGACGGCTTCCTGAAGCTCTACGGCTTCTGCCGGAACATGGCGTTCGTCGGGCTCGCTGGTGCCTGCGTCATCGCCACCGACGCAGCGGTCGCGTGGGTGCGGCAGGGCTGGGCGGATCGTATCGACCAGCAGTTCCAGTGGGCGCTGCTTGCGCTGCTGATCGGCCTAGGCATGCTGCATCGCTATCTCAAGTTCTTCCGCCTCTACAACGTGGAGGTTTTCGTGACCTACAGCGAAGGCGCGCCCACCGGAAGCAAACCCACATGATGATCGACATCTTTGACGTCGGACATGGTGGCTGCAGCGTCATCACCTGCCCGAACGCTGCGCGCATCATGGTGGATTGCGGCTTCCGGCTTGATCCGGGTTGGTTCCCGTCGATCACATTCCGAGGTCAGCGAATGGATCTTCTCGTGTTCGGCAACCTCGACGAGGATCATATCGACGATCTGCCGTTTGTCTGGCAGCACGTACCGCTCGACTCGATTTTCAGCAACCCGACCGTGACTGCCACGGCGCTCGCCGCGATGAAGCGCGAGCACGGCATGGCCGATGGTGTGCGTCACGCGCACGCGATCCTTCGCGACCATGGCGCCGGGCTTATCGGCCGTCCGGCTGATCTCGGCGTCGTGCGGGCCTGGGCCTACTGGAATCGCTATGGGCTAGATTTCACGGACACGAACAATCTCAGCCTCGCCGTCTTCGTGCGCTATGGCGCCTTCACGATCCTGTTTGCCGGCGACCTGGAAGCGGCGGGGTGGCGGGCACTGCTGCGTGTCCCCGGGTTCATCGCCGATCTGGCTTCAGTCAGCGTGTTTGTGGCGTCGCATCACGGCCGTGAGAACGGCTGCTGCGACGAGGTCTTTCGAGAATGCCGTCCCGGTGTGTTCGTGGTGTCGGACGAGGAGCACCAATACGATAGTCAAGATACGACAGACTGGTATCGCCAACGGGCGCACGGCATTCCCGATTTCCGGGTGGTGTCCGATCCTGTCTGCGGGTATCCGCGCCGCTATGTGCTGACGACGCGGCGTGACGGTACGCTTTCGATGCGGGTGGCGCCCGATGGTCGGTACGTTATTCTGCCTCAGAATCCGCATTTGGCCGTACCATCCCGCTCAGGGCTGCTCCGGATATCGACTGCATAGTCAGATGGTGATGCTACCATCAAGAAGATGGCTTCCAGCCTCCCTCTACCCTTCTGCCTTCCGCCGGTTCCATACGAGTTGCGCTTCTTTTCCATCCTCGGAATGGAAAAGTGCCGCGCTGATGGGCTCGGGCAGGCTGGGATCATCGAGCCTCACCCGCAGATAGTCCTTGGGGCTGTCGCCGCCGGAGCGTGCCTGCCAGGCATCCCCGATGCGGGACTGGCCGACGAACAGACGGAAGGCCGGCGCCTTCTCATTGTCGCGGTTGTCGTTGGGGACCAGCCGCACCTTGGCGTTGATGGTCAGGGTACGGATGGAGCCGGTCCAGCCGCCGTCCTTGGCGGGCGTGAATGTGCCGATGACAGACATGGTCTTATTCCTCCGGGCTTGTGGTTGACGGGGGTTCGGATGAAGACCTGCGCGCACGGCGTTGCCGCGCCGGCTCGACGGGCGGGTCGATCGGCACCTCTTTCCGTGCCTTGGCGAAGCCGCGGTCGCTGTCCAGAAAGCTCGACAGCATGAAGGGGATCAGATCGGCGGCGGATTCGGCCTCGCCATAGGTCGTGCGATAGATTGCGGCATAATCGCGAAGCGCCTGGTTGAGGTCCGGGCTGACGGTGATGGTGATCTTGACCGGCGTCCGGTCGGGCAGCTTCCCGAGCTTCAATTCGGACATGGACTTGATCCTTTCAGCCGCGATAGGGCCTGAGCACGAGATCCTTGTAGACGATCACGCGCAGCGGCCAGCCGGGGCGGATGGTGATGGTCGGCTGGATGTTGAGGTTCTTCTCGGTGATGCGCTGGCCGGCCTGGTTGACGCTCTGCTGCGTCGATTGCCGGATGGCGCGGACAAGATCGCTTTCCGCGCCGCCGAGGCTGAGCTCGGTGCCGACGCCAAGCAGCGTCGAGAGCGCCACGCCCTTCAGAAGCCGCCAGGTGTGATAATCGACCTCGTCCTCCAGCCCGGCATAACCGGCGGCGTCGGTCGCTGGCAGGTTGTCGATCTGGACCGACGAGCCGTCCGGCAGGACGATGCGCCGCCAGACCACCAGCGCACGCGACTGGCCGAAGGCGACGACGCTATCATAACTGCCGATCAGCCGCGCGCCCTGCGGGATCAGCAGGATGCGGCCGGTGACGCTGTCGTAGACGTTCTCCGTCACCTGGGCGACGACGAGACCCGGCAGATCCGAGTTCAGGCCCGTGACGAGGCTGGCGGCGATAATGCTGCCCGCCATCACCTGATACGGTGACGCCGGCGTCTGGAGCGCGTGCGGGTTGTAGATGCTCTTCTCGACGGGCTGATTCAGGAAATCGAGCTTGCGCTGCTGATTGTTCTGATCCCGATCGGGATCGAGATTCAGGCGGTTGGCATCCGTTGCTGGTGGAAGCTCGCCGGCCATCGCGATGCCGGCGCCCTGCTCCGCTCCTGACACGCCGGCTGGGGCGGCGCGGTTGGCAATCTGGAAGAACACACCGGCCTCGCGCGCCTGCCGGGCCTGCTGCGCAAGACGCTGCCGCTCGGCCTGAGCAGCCTGTTCCTCCATGCTGACCCCCGGCGCCAAACCAAGCTGCCGCTGGCGTTCCAGAATCGGCCGGCCGAGATCGCCCGGCAGCGGCGGCCCCAATTGCGGCGTATCGGTGCGCATCTGCCCATAGTTGCCGGGCAAGGCGGCCAAGCCATCCGGTGTCGGTTTGCGCTCGGTGTTGTAAAGCTCCTGCGCCTGCTGGCCGAGCCGCATCGCGGGGCCTTTCAGCGCCAGCCAGGTGACGCCGAAGACCGCCGCGCAGCCGACGGCGGCGATGCCGATCAGCAACCGCCGCTTGAAGCGCACGACGCGGCGGGGTGCTGCGTTCAGCACCAGGGTCTCGGGATCGACCTTCGGCGGGTCCGACCGTGGAGCGGTGGTCTCTGTCACGGCGCCCTCCCCTATTGGCCCGGCCGTGGCCGGGAGTTGTCGCTGGAGGCGACGCCATCGGTGCGGCTGACGCGGACCACCTGCTGGGGATCGGCGCCAAGGCGCAGCTCGGCGGCGGCGAACAGGCGGTCGACGATGTAGTAGTTGTGGCGGACCCGGTAGTTGACGAGTTGGTTGTCGCCGTCCGGCCCGACCACGAAGAGCGGCGGCGCCTCGCCCTGATCGATGCGGCCGGGGAACTCGATGTAAACCTTGCTACCGTCGTCGAAGGCGCGCACCGGCCGCCAGGGCGGATTGTCGCCGCTGATCGCGTAGCGGAACCGGAGGTTCTCCAAGGTGACACCGGCGGCGACTGGCGAGACGGCTTCCGCCTGATCGTTGCGCCGCTGGAGCGCGATCAACGTGTCCCGCGGATAGGTCCAGGAGATCGCCGCCATGGAGGTGCGATCCGTGCTTTCGAGCTGGAGATGGTAGGTGCGCCGGTCGGTGGTGATGACGACGTTGGTCTTGAGCCCCGGCGCGAAGGGCTTGACCAGCACATGGACGCGCTTGGCATCGCCCGAGCCGCTGGTGGTGTCGCCGATCACCCAGCGCACCGTGTCGCCGGCCGAGACGGCGGTCAGCGTCTCGCCCGGCTGAAGCGCGATGTCGCTTACCTGCTCGGGCGCGGCATAGAGTCGATACAGCGCCCCCTCCGTATAGGGATAAACCTGGACGGCGTTGATGTAGCCATACGCCGTGGGCTCTTGCAGCGCCGCCTTGTTCGCGGCCTCCACCCGAACCGTGGGCGTTCGCTTGTCGGGCTTCGTCTCGGATGGCGGCGGTTGAAGCTGGCCCGGCAGCGGCAAGGGCTCAGGCAGGGTGACGATCTCGACCGGCCTCGGAGGCTCAGCCTCGATCGCCGCCGGCCTGAAACTGTCGCTGTCATAGGCGATGGCCGGCGGTGGCGTCTTGCCGGCGCAGGCGGCGAGCGCGAGCGCGGAGACCAATAGAATAAGTGTAGAGCGCATGATCATGGCGTCCTCCCTTCGGGGGTTGTTCCGACGTCTAGCTCGCGCGACCAGGCGAGGCCGTTGACGTAGAGGCCGAGCGGATTCTTCCTGAGCACGTCGGCGGTGCGCGGCGGCTGGACGACGATGGTGAGCATGGCGGTCCAGCGCTCGGTCCTGGCCAGACTGCTGCGCTCATAGCTCTGCTCGGTCCATTTCACCTGGAAGGAGGAGGTGGACGCGCGCACCACGCTCGTCACCTGCACCGAGACGCTACGCGTGCCGACGGCTGAGAAAGGGTCGTTGGTGCGGGCGTAGTCGTTGAGAAACAAGGCGGCGCGATCGGTGGCGAAGTCATAGGCTTCGAGCCAGTTCTGGCGTACCAGCACCGGATCGATGGAGAGAGCGCGCACATCGGTGATGAAGCGCGCCAGATACCAGGCGATCTGCGCGTCGCTCGGCTGATAGGATTCGATGGCCGGCCCGACCGCGCGCACCTCGCCCATCTTGTCGACCTCGACGACATAGGGCGTCACACGGCTCTGCATGGATTGCCAGACCATGCCGCCGGCGAGACCGACGCTGAGCGTCAGGCAGCCAAACGCCATGAGACGCCAGTTCTTCGCTTGGCTGCGCGCGGAACCGATACGCTCGTCCCAGAGCTGCGCGGCTTTCTGGTAGGGCGTCACCGGCTCGGGCGTCTGGCCGTAACGCTGGAGCGTTCGCTTGAACTTCATGGGGTTCAGTCCTCCCTGTCCTTGAGATCGGGGTTGGCGGCGCCGCCGGGCTTGTCGCCGTCCTTGATCGCCTGCGCCGTGGTGTGGCGGTGCGCGCGCGATGCCTGCTCGGCGCGCAGGCGCTTCGCCCATTGCGGAGCACTGTCAGTGGCGGCGGCGGACGACGCGCCCTGGGCGGCGCCGGATGCCGACTCACCGGAAACCGAGCCGCCGCCGGTGGCGCGCCAGGCGGCTTCTCGTCCGGTCTTCGCGCTCTGGGACAGGGAATTGCTGGCGCGGCTCGCCATGGAGCGCGCTCCTTGCGCGACCGCGCCACCTCCAGCGCGTGCGACACCACCTACACCGGCCGCGACAGCGCCCATGCCGGTCGCGCCGGATGTTGCCTGTCCCAAGCTATAGGCAGTGGAAGCGGCGGCACCGACCGACGTGCCGGCACGGATCGCGGCAAGGCCGCCGGAGCCGGCCGCGCCGAGAAGCCGGGCGCCACCCATGACCGCGCCGCCAGCCAGCAAGGCCGAGCCCGCGACGGCCCCGGCCGTGCCGATGGCGGCGCCGGCGCCAAGCTGCGGCGCGCCGGAGACGAGGCCGGACGCAATACCCGGGCCGAAGATGCCGAGACCGAACAGCGAGAGCGCCGCCAGCACCAGCGACATCGCCTGGCCGATGTTCGGCTCGCGTCCTTGAAGCGCGGTGATGAACTCGCCGAAGAAGCTCGAGCCGATGCCGACGATGACCGCCAGCACCATCACCTTGATGCCAGAGGAGATGACGTTCCCGAGCACGCGCTCGGCAAGGAACGAGGTCTTGTTCCACAGCGCGAAGGGCACCAGCACGAAGCCGGCCAGCGTCGTCAGCTTGAACTCCAGGATGGTGATGAAGAGCTGCACCGCCAGGATGAAGAAGGCGATGATGACGACGAACCACGCGATCAGCAGGACGATGATGGTCAGGAAGTTCTCGAAGAAGCTGGTGAAGCCGAGCAGCGCGCCGACCTGTTCCAGCAGCGGATGGGCAGCGGAAAATCCGATGCCCGCCAGCTTGCCGGGCTTCAGCAGGTCGGCGGCGGTCAGGCTGTTGGCGGTGGCGCGAAGCCCGAGACCGGCGAACGACCGATAGATGATGTCGGCCAGCGTGCTGAAGTTGTTCAAGATGAGCGCGAAGGCGCCGACATAGAGCACCTTCTTGATCAGGCGGCCGAAGATGTTGGCCTCGCCATCCATGGCCCAGAAGAGACCCGCCAGCGTGATGTCGATGCCGATGAGGATGGTGGTCAGGAAGGCGACGTCGCCGGTCAGGAGCCCAAACCCGCTATCGATGTAGCGGATGAAGGTCTCCATGAATCGGTCGATGACGTTGAGATCGTCCATGTCGCGAAGCTCCCTCTCCTCGGCCTTTCTGGTGCCCCGTCGCTATCGCGGCGTGTAGGCCGTGCCCGAGCCCAGGAAGCGGGCCGTCGCCGCGCGCGCGGCTTCTTCCGCCTGTGCCTTGCGCGCCTGGTCCAGCGCTTCCGAGCGGTACTGCGCCGCCATCAGGTTCTGGATCTGGAGCTGCTGCTTGGTGGAAAGAGCGAGCAACTGGTTGGTTGCCTGTTGCGCCTGCAAGCTCCCGACTGCGCCTTGCGAGGCCGTCACTAGCTCCGACAGGGTGGCACCATCGGCCCGGACGTTCTCGACCACCTGCGCCTGTATCCGCATGGTCTGGCGGTAGGCGTTCATGGAATTGCGCCAGCGCGTCCGGGCGTCCGCCACGAACTGGTCGGTCGTGACCGTGGCCGCATATTGTTCGGGAAAATTCTGCTGGAAGGCGGCGTCGGTGGCGACGACCTCGAAGGCGATGCCCTGCGCCTGGATCATCAGCCCGTCGATGCGCTGAAGCGCCCCGGTGATCTGGCCGAGTGAAGAATAGTCCAGGCGCTGAAGGTTCTTCGCCATGTTCTGCAACATGGTCGCTTCGTTCTGAAGCGACTGGATCTGGTTGTTGATCTGCTCCAGCGCGCGGGCCGCCTGGATCACGTTCTGGGCGTAGTTCGAGGGATCGAACACGGTGATGGCGGCGGCCGGCCGAACCAAGCCGGCAACGGGCAGCGCGGATAGCGACGTGGCGACGAGCGCGACGGCAAGAGTTCGGCGGATCATGGGACTTGCTCCAGGTTGGGGTTGGGGAAGTTGGCGAGCAACGCGGCCGCCCAATCGAGGCCGACGGCGTCGAGGAAACCGGCTGCAAATCCGTCACGGCCATGCTCGGCCAGCACGCGGTCGATCATGGTTTGGGACGCCGGATCGGATGTGCCGCAGAACGCGAGCGCCACCGGCCCGAGCGCCAGCTCGAACAGCCGGTTGCCGCGGCGGGATTGCAGGTAGTAGTGGCGCTTCGGCGTGGCGCGGGCGATCAGCTCGATCTGCCGCTCGTTGAGGCCGAAGCGCTCATAAGCGGCACGGGCCTGCGGCTCGATCGCCCGGTCGTTGGCCAGGAAGATGCGCTGTGGGCAGCTCTCGATGATGGCCGGCGCGATGCTGCTGCCGGCTATATCGGCGAGCGACTGGGTGGCGAAGACGACGGCGACGTTCTTCTTGCGCAGCACCTTCAGCCATTCGCGGATGCGCGTGGCGAAGACCGGGTTGTCGAGATAGACCCAGGCTTCGTCCAGAATCAGCAGCGTGGGCTGCCCATTGAAGCGCTCTTCGAGACGGTGGAAGAGATAGGTCAGCACCGGCAGGACCACGCCGGCTTGCGACATCAGTTCCTCGGTCTCGAAGCACTGCGCGTCGTCGAACGCCAGGCGGTTCTCCGCGGCGTCGAGCAGCCGGCCGAACGGCCCGTCCAGGGTGTAGGGCATGAGCGCGGCTTTCAGCGCGTTCGACTGCAACAACACTGAGAACCCGGTGAGCGTGCGCTCCTCGACGGGCGCGGACGCGAGGCTGGTCAGCGCCGACCAGACGGCCTCCTTCACCTCCGGGGTGACGACGACCTTCTCATGGGCGAAGAGCGCGCCGATCCATTCGGCGGCCCAGCTGCGCTCTGCGGACACGTCGATGCCGCGCAACGGCTGGAAGGCCAGCGATCCGCCCGATCCCAGTCCATGGTGTTCGCCGCCCATTGCGAGCACGGCGGCGCGTGCCGAATTGCCTTTGTCGAAGATGGTGACCTGGGAACCGGCATAGCGGCGGAACTGAAGCGCCAGGAGCGCCAGCAGCACGGACTTGCCGGCGCCGGTCGGCCCAACGATCAGCATATGACCGACATCGCCGACATGGGTGGAAAGCCGGA
Organism: Pseudomonadota bacterium; assembly: GCA_040752895.1. NCBI lineage: Bacteria > Pseudomonadati > Pseudomonadota > Pseudomonadota bacterium. The sequence goes on along the minus strand of JBFMHN010000003.1, from coordinate 215,023 downwards.
ACGGCGTCGAGCCGCTGGTCTCGGCGTAGAGCAGCGGCGCCCCATCCAGATGGGCGTTGCGCGCCGGGCCAGCCCACACCGAAGACAGCGGCATCAGATGGGCGAGATTCAGCGTGTGGACGAGCGGCTGGCGAACATTCGCGTAGACATGGCCGGGGAGCGAACCGAGCCAGGCTTCCACCGCGTTGACGCTCTCGCGGATGCAGGTGAAACCCATCCCGTTGACGATGCGCTCGACGGCGCGGACCATCTCGTCCGCCCGAGCACGGTCCTCGTCCATGACCGTGATGGTGGTGGTAAGATAGCCGAAGGCGACGTGATCGCCGCCCAGCGCCTGAAGGGCCAGATCGGCGTCCACCACCTTGTTGTCGGCGTCGGAATCGAGAAGCTGGGCCGGCTCGCTATAGAGCACCTCGCGCAGCAGGGCCGTGATCGACTTGCGCTTGGAGAACCACTGCCGGCGCAGCTTCGTCAGCGTCCTGGCCGCCTCGGTCTTGTCGAGGGCGACGAATCGCGTGACCCATCGGTAGGCGAAATCCTGATGGTTGAGCGCGTCGAGAATCCCCGGCCGGGTCAGGTTCGGAAAGCCCAGCACGGTCAGCGTGCGGAGATGCCGGTCGCCCAACATCGGCTCGATACCGCCGCTTAACGAGGTATCGACCAGGATGCCGTCCAGATAGATCGGTGTCTCGGGAACGGCGAGGCGATGCCGCTTGGTCGAGACGGTTCCGTGCAGGTAGGTCAGCGTCCCGCCATCGTCGAGTGCCCGCGCTTCCGGCATGAAGCCGGAGAGCAGATCGAGCACGCGGTCGGTCTCGGCGATGAAGCCGGCTAGGTCCTGCCGCCAGTCTCGGCCCTTCTCCTCACGGTCGGTCTCCAGCAGCGCCCGCTCGGCCCGGCTGACCTGATCGGCGGGCGGCATGTAGAGAAGGGTGAGATGGTAGGCGCTCTCGAAGTGCTGCCCGCGTTGTCCCTCGAAAGCGGCGCGGCGCTCCTCGTCCACCAGCCACGACGCGGCATCGGGGAAGGTCGCGTCTGGATAGCCGAGCGCTTCGACCCGCTCTGCTTCGAAGAAAAGCGCCCAGCCCGAGCCGAACCGCCGCAGCACGTTATTGGCCCGCGCGCAGACGCCGACCAGCTCGGCTTCGGTCGCGCTCTCCAGGTCCGGCCCGCGGAACCGGAAGGTCCGCTGGAAGCTGCCGTCCTTGTTGAGCACGACGCCGGGCGCGACCAGCGCCGCCCAGGGCAGGTGGTCGGCAAGCCTATCCGCCTTCTGGCGATATTCGGCGAGGTTCAGCATGACCACCATGCCTTCTGGCGGAGGTGACGAGCCAGCACCTGCGCGAAGTCGGGATCGCGCTTCGCCGCGAACACCGCCAGCGAATGGCCGACCAGCCACAGCACGATGCCAGCGATCCACATCTGGAGGCCGAGGCCCATTGCGGCGGCCACCGTGCCGTTGACGATGGCGATGGCGCGCGGCGCGGCGCCCAAGAGGATCGGTTCGGTCAGCGCGCGGTGCAGCGGCGCCTCGAATCCCGCCAGGTGATTGGCGCTATGGACGCTCATGACACGAGCGCCCCGCCGCCGAAGGAGAAGAAGGACAGGAAGAAGCTCGACGCCGCGAAGGCGATCGACAGCCCAAAGACGATCTGAATCAGCCGGCGGAAGCCACCCGACGTCTCGCCGAAGGCGAGCGTCAGGCCGGTGACGATGATAATGATCACCGCCACGATCTTGGCGACCGGCCCTTGCACGGATTCCAGGATCTGCTGAAGCGGTTGCTCCCAGGGCATGTTGGAGCCGGCGGCGTGGGCCGTCGCGGTCACGGCCACCGAAAGCACGGCGCCCGAGACGGCCGTTCGCAACGAACGAAGATGAGCACGCATGTTGGGTCTCCCGTCTGTCAGAGGTCATGAAGCCGGTGGGGGGTGAGATCGGTGACGGCGTAATCGCCGTCCGCGTCGAGGCCCGTGACCTCGGCGATGGTCTCGATGCGGCGCGCCAGGCCCCGGCCCTGGATGAAGACGACGAGGTCGATCGCCTCGGCGATGAGGCGGCGCGGCACGGTGACGACGCTTTCCTGGACAAGCTGTTCGAGGCGGTAGAGCGCGGATCGGGCGGAGTTCGCATGCACCGTGGCGATGCCGCCCGGATGGCCGGTGTTCCAGGCTTTGAGCATGTCGAGGGCTTCCGCGCCCCGGACCTCGCCGACGATGATGCGGTCGGGACGCAGGCGAAGCGTCGAGCGGACGAGATCGGCTAGGCTCACCACGCCCGGCTTGGTGCGGAGCGCCACGCAGTCAGGCGCCGCGCATTGCAGTTCGCGCGTGTCCTCTAGGATGATCACCCGCTCGTCGAAGCGTGCCACCTCGGCAAGCAATGCGTTGGCGAGCGTCGTCTTGCCCGAGCTGGTGCCGCCGGCGATCAGCAGGTTGCGGCGGTCACGAACGGCCTTACGCAGCGCGTCTGCCTGGATCGGCGCCAGAATGCGATCGGCGATGTAGTCGTCGAGGGTGTAGACCCTGGCCGCCGGCTTGCGGATGGCGAAGCAGGGTGCGGTCGAGACCGGCGGCAGCAAACCTTCGAAACGTTCGCCGCTGATACCGTCATCGCGCGGCGGTAGCTCGGCGCTGACCACCGGATTGCCGGCATGCACCTCCATTCGGACGTGGCTTGCAACCAAACGAATGATGCGTTCGACCTCGGCCGGTTCGAGCCGTTCCCCGGTGTAGATCCGTCCCTCACCGAGACGATCGAGCCGCAGGCTGCCGTCCGGATTAACCATCACCTCGATGACAGCGGGATCGGCGAGCGCCGCCGCGATCGCCGGTCCCATGGCGGTGCGCAGCATGGCGCGGCGGCGGCCCTGGGCTTCGGGATGAGAGAGACTGCTCATGGCGTTCCCTCTCCATCCGTATTGCCGCCGAGGGTGCGGCCGCCGCCGGCGATCTGCCGGCCGACCTGGTCGATGAAGGCTTGGAAGCGGTCGCGTCCGACCGCGCGCGCCGCTTGACCCGGTTCGGGCAGCGGCGCCGTGACGGTGAGCTGGTAACGGACGAACAGCGCCAGGCTCTCCAGCAGCACTTGGCCGTCGCGCTCGATGCGGTTGAGCTGGGCGCTGATCCGATTGAGGCGGAGCCCGAAGCGGTCGTCGAGTTCCTGCGAGCCGCGCCGGGTGAGCCACGCCGCCACCGCATCGGCCAGGATGGCGGACTTGGACGCGCCGGGCTTCGCCGCCAGCGCCTCTAGCTTCTCGCTGAGATCGGCGTCGAGGAAAAGTTGATGGCGGATCTTGGAGCGTTTCATGGGGCGGCTCCTCAGAAGGACGGCAGCAGGTCGTCGCCGCGACCCGTGCCCTCGTTCATGGCGTGGGCGCGCGCGACCGAGCCGAGACCACGCAGTCGATCCATGGCGCGCTTGTCGGCGGCCGTGTCGGATTCGTCGTCGGCCAGGCCAAGATCGGTTTCGTGCTCGGCGGCGGCTGGCTTGGTGACACCCTCTTCCGGCAGACCAGGATGGCGTTGCTGCTGGAGCCCGCCCTCTTCTTCGGCAAGGCCGCCTTCCTCATCGACCACGGCGGCGAGGCGGATATGAAGGCCGCGCACCTGGCCGCTCCAGTCATCCGGCCGAGACGCCGGCTTGTCGTGATAGACGACATCGGCCAGCACCGGTGCGTCCGCCACGCGCGATGTAAAGTTGCGGTCTTCGTAATAGCGGAGCTTCTTCGCCCGGATCGGCGCCAGGCCGGAGACCAGCACCAGTTCGTCGGCTGGCGGCAATTGCATCACCTCGCCCGGTGTCAGCAGCGGGCGGGCGGTCTCCTGCCGGCTGACCATGACGTGGGAGAGCCACGGCGCCAGACGATGGCCAGCATAGTTGCGCTGGGCACGCAGCTCGGTCGCCGTGCCGAGCGCGTCGGAAATCCGCTTCGCCGTCCGTTCGTCATTGCTGCTGAAGGCGATGCGAACATGGCAATTGTCGAGGATGGCGTTGTTCTCGCCGTAGGCTTTGGATATCTGATTGAGGGATTGGGCGATCAGGTAGGCGCGGATGCCATAGCCGGCCATGAAGGCGAGCGCGGTCTCGAAAAAGTCGAGCCGCCCGAGCGCGGGAAACTCGTCCAGCATCATCAGGAGCTGGTGCTTACGGCGCTTGCCGGGATCGCCCTCCAGCCGCTCGGTCAGCCTGCGGCCGATCTGGTTCAACACCAGCCGCACCAGCGGTTTGGTCCGCGAGATGTCCGACGGCGGAATGACGAGATAGAGCGAGACCGGCCGCGCCGCATCGACCAGATCGACGATGCGCCAGTCGCAGGCCGCCGTCGTCGCCGCCACGGTCGGATCGCGATAGAGGCCGAGAAACGACATGGCGGTGGAGAGCACGCCCGAGCGTTCGTTCTCGGACTTGTTCAGCACCTCGCGCGCGGCCGAAGCGACGACAGGATGAACCCGCGGATGATCCGGCGTGCCGAGATGATTGGTCGCCATCATCCGGCGCAACGTGTGGGCGAAGGAGCGCTGCGGATCGGAGAGGAAGGTAGCGACGCGGGCGAGTGTCTTCTCTTCCTCGGCGTAGAGCACATGCAGGATGGCGCCGACCAACAGCGAGTGGCTGGTCTTCTCCCAGTGGCTGCGGCGTTCCAGCGCGCCTTCCGGGTCGACTAAAATGTCGGCGATGTTCTGGACGTCGCGAACCTCGTCCGATCCCTTGCGCACTTCCAGAAGCGGGTTGTAGCGGGCCGAACGCGGATCGGTCGGATTGAACAGCAGGCAGTGCGAGAAACGTGACCGCCAGCCGGCGGTCAGTTGCCAGTTCTCGCCCTTGATGTCATGAACGACCGCCGACCCGGTCCAGGAGAGAAGCGTGGGAATGACGAGGCCGACGCCCTTGCCCGAGCGCGTCGGCGCGAAGGCCATGACATGCTCGGGACCGTCATGGCGCAGATACTGACCGCCGAGGCGGCCGAGGAAAACGCCGGCGGCCCGGAAGAGTCCGGCCGCATCGATCTCGCGCTTGTTCGCCCAACGCGACGAGCCGTAGGTGGTGACGAGCCGGTTCTGGCGTGCCCGCCACAGCGAGCCGATAACCGCCGCAGCGCACCCCATGAAGCCGCTGGCGCCGGCCAGCATTCCCGCCCGGTCGAAGATGCGCGGGGCGTAGGCCTCATAGGCGTACCACCATTCAAACAAACGCCAGGGGTAATAGACCGGGAGTCCGGTCAACATAAACCAGGGCGTGCCCAATTGCGCCTGATAGCCAAGCTCGGCGGCGGTCCATTGCGTCGACGCCCAGACGCCCGCGATCACGATCGCGAAAACGATCAGGATCGGGCCGATAAGGAGCTTGGTCGGGGTCATTTGCTGTCTCCCGCCGAACGCGGACAGCGCATTCGGGAATGGAGACAGAATTCAGGCAGAAGATAAAAAGAGAAAATCGCCTTTATTTACGACTACTTACGCTCATAAGCGAGGGGATGAAGGAGATCGTAAGAGAGGGTATGAACAACAACGTCCGGCCACATCGAACGATCGTCGATAGTCTCCGGTCGTCAGAAATGAAACACAATTCCAATGACAATGAATATGCCAATTTCGAGCGACTCGTCGCTGCTGTGTCATAGGATGAGCAGCCGGATCTCGGGATCTGCATCAGCAATCCGCCTCATGCGACCATCAGCCGTGACGAGAATGAGGTCGCGCTCCTTCCCCTGCGCGCACATCCACACGTCGTTCTCATCGACCTGGAGTTTCTGTCCACTTGTCTTATCCACCCATTCTTCCAGCCAGCGCGGCCGATCTCGACGGCTCGCCTTGGCCAAATACCGCTTGGCGAGATTGGTCTTCAGTTCGGCATAAGCCGCCGAGGTATGATGGGTCACGTCCAGCACTGCATACGCACGAGCCTCTATCAGCATCTGCTGAAGGGCCGGCAGAGAAGCTCCGCCGAAAGCCTCGGCCATCCGCACACCGAAGGTGAGTTCCGCCAAGGACATCGCGGAGACGAACTGCGCCGAGTCTTGATCCAGTGCCTCGATCGCCGCCCGCACATCGCTGTGCCAGTGGTGTGAAGGGTCGAGGTGAGCCGATAAGACGGAGGTGTCAAGAATGTATCCGTCCACGGCCGATCATGCTCCATAAGTACGCAGGAGCATGGCTTCCCCGTTCGGCAATGGCTGGAACACTTTCTGAATCCAGGAGCCGTGCGGATGAAAACGCCTGGACACGCGCTCAGCCAGTGTCAAACCGGGCGTCGGGTCGCTGACGTCCCAATGCCGCCACGGATGCGCAACAGGACGATCAACGCCACTGAAATATTCCAGAAGCTGGCGTTCCAGTCGTGGCGGCAGATCATAGGCACCAAGCACCGCTGCATCGATTTGCGTAAGAAGCGCCTCCAGTCGCTCCTCGTCCGGATTTAACGCTCTTGGCTCCGTAATTTGCCGAACATACTCCGCCACCAGTTCCCCTACATGAAATGGAAGCACCGATGGAACAGGACTCTGCTCAACGGCAGAGATTCGAATACCCTTTGCGGGGGAATGGACCGCGAGAAAAGCATTTGCAACCGGCCCATTCAGAATCGCCGCGAAGGTCAGAAGCTGCGTGTCAGTAAAAGACTCATGCGGCCACAGTCCAAAGAATTGCTGCGAGCATAGCAGCCCTTCCTTGTCGAGCATCGCCGCGATACGCCATGGTCCGCGGCTTAGGCGCCCCGCGTTTACAACCAGCTTCGGACGGTCCCATGGCAAGTCGATTGCCCTAGCTCGAAGTCTTTCTCCCCGGCAGTCCAGCCATACTGGATTCGGCAACATAAACTGTCGCGCCCCCCGGGCGGTGTGCAGTCCCCGTCTGTAGCCAGCGCGACGGTGAGTGCCCCAAGCCGAGTCTTGCGCCGACTTCCATTCAATCCCGCGATGGATAGTGAAGTGACGCTCCAGTCGCGGTGACGCTTGTAGATAATCCCAGACTGCCTGCAACGGCGGGACCCAAAGTTCTCCCGAGGGCGGATCGCCAACCTCACGCACGACATTGCGTTCCGTCGTCGTTTTCCCAGTTTTCAGGAAAATGACACGATCACGGTCAGACACTTCGGTCGACCGCAAGTTGATGACGGCTGGAGCCGGTGGCCTTGGCTCGCGAGCGATCAGGAGCGCCGATTCGATAACGGACGCGCCAAAGATGCGATCGGGCAATTCGACTAGTTCAACATCGCCATAGAGCTTCTCGATCTTCCGCCGTTGTTCCGCGAATTGCCGGTCCAAAATGAAGGGACGTGGTAAGACGAAGGCGAGCGCGAGTGGATGTACATCAAGCGCAGCGTTCAGCACCGCCACGGGTTTGGAGTAAAACTCGCTCGCGATCGGATAGCGTGATCGTTCCTTGGCGGTAAAGGCTTCGAAAGGCGGATTGCAGAGGACGACATTGCGCCCCTTGATGCGGTCTTGCAGGACCCCGTCCTCGAAGAGGTCAGCTTCGGCAATGTGCCAGCCGTTCTGATTCGGGTAATCAGCCAGAATCAGGGAGAGCGTCGCGACCTCGCAGGCAAAGGGGTCGATTTCGTCGCCCGCGAGATGCCCGACCAGAAAGTCATGGCGCTGCTGGTCGCTCCAATCGATCGGCAGCAAGTCGCGCATATGCCGCAGGGCGGAAACGAGAAACGCGCCAGCGCCGGCGAAGGGTTCATAGACGCTTAGTTCATTCGGCTTGTAGCGATGAAGCTCCAATCGGGCGACGGCATATTCGGCAAGCTGACGCGGTGTGCTGTGCGTGCCAAAATGCTTCCGGGCTTCGGGGGTAACGAGGGTATTCTCATAAACGAAGGCTAGATCGTCCGATGAAATATTGGCGAAGCTGATACCGCCACGCAAACATTCCCAGGCGGCCGAAAACGCAGGCGGCACTTTCTGGCGGCTACTGATCGGAACGGACGCCAGGGAATAGTAAGATTCGATGGCACGGAGAACGGAGGCGAGATCGGCAGCGTCCCAGCCTTGAGCATAGGGGTGCTGGCGATCCTGCAAGACCTTCGCGGCAAGCAAGCGAAATACGACGCGAAACAGCAGCCTTGTTTCGGGGGCCTTGCCGCGTTGGGCGGCGGATGCAGCCGTAAGCGTGTCAACCAAAAGACGGTCGAGTTTGAGATGGATTTCACCCTCGATGGCAGGCAGCAAACCGAGATCGACAAAATCGAGTTGGTAGCTCCGGTCGATGGCGCCGATCGATTTCGCGCGGTGAATAGCATCCGGGCGCCAGGTTTCCCGATGTCGCTCGAACAACGCCGGTAGGTCGTTAACCGGCAATCGTTCAAGCACGCGCGGCGGAGCATCACCGCGAACCTGCCAGAGCGAAACCTGATCGCCTTCGATGACAAACAGCAGCGGCGCGCCGAGCGCGCGGTGCACCTTGACCAACTCCAGCGTATCGCCGTCTCCCACCGAAACAGCAGCGAGTGCGGCCGACCGGTAGGACGGGGGCGTTTGTGTAAAGGCGGCGAGCGAGACTGTTCGCGTCGTGTCCGCCGGATCGAGAACATCGACGAAGGCATAGTCGCGGACGATCGCTTCGTCCCGATAGCCCGTGGATCGCGCGGCCTTGGCGATGATGTCGACGGCGTTCACGATCGGCCTCCCGTCGATACCGCTTCGGTCTTCGAGGGTAGCGGGGTTGGCGGAAAGCGGAGTGTCTCCTGGTTATCGACTTCGCCGTCGGTCAGAAGCGCACCTCGCAGGTGACTCACCAATGGCCGCAAGGGGATGGTGATCACGGGCGTCTCGGAAACGACGTTCTCAAGCTCTGGCCTGATTTGAAGGCGGCCAGTCGCTAGATCGACAATCAGCTTGCTACGTTCCAGAGTTGGCCAGGAGGTGGCGTTGCACGCTTCGAAGAGAGCTTCAGCAATAGCTGAAAGTGCACCGACCCGGACAGCGAGATCAACGGTCAGAACACGCACGATTGCAACGCTGAGTAAATCGCCCGCTGTAAAACAGGGACTATGCCCTGTCCCCCGACGCAGGGGAGCCAAGGCCTTCTTCCAATGACGATAGGTCTCCTGTGGGATTGTCATCGCACCACGGAGTTGACCGGGAGTGTAGTGAACTGCCACCGCTGACCTGCTATCTTGTTGTTAACAACAAGATAGCAGGTCATAATGGCCGTAACAACTGCTAATTAGGTCACCGATGGCCCGCTCCGCTGCCGCCCGATGGTCCAGGAGATGCTGTCGCCGCGCGATGCCGGAGATCTGCTTGCCGAGATGGCGATCTAGCACCGGCCGCCACGGCGCCAGCGTGAACTCGCGGGCTTTCTCAATGACGGCGAACCGGCCACTCGCTAGATCAACGTGCCGGCGGTAGAAGCCGTCAAACTATATTCGGCGGTCCCTGAGCGCCCCTCGTTCCTTTGATCGTCGATGCTCGATCAACCTCGAATCGCCAGTTCCTCTAATTTACCATACACATCAAGGCCTCGGTCACTCCGCAGCATCGGCTGGCACTTCCTCCCCGGCGACAACCTCAGCCTTCTTCTTCCGCTTCTTCTTTCGGCCCTCCGCAGTGGCTGTCTGATCGGTGACGAACATGACCGTGGCGGGCACATCCATCAACTGAAGCGTTTTCATGCTGCGCATGAGGCTGATACGTGAGAATAGCGGCAGATTCAGCGAGCGGCCTGCCGGATCTTTGCGCGTAACAATGCCGAAGACGATGCGGTAGTGCCGATTCCGGATCAATGCCACAAGCGGGTCCGGATCGCCCTCAACTAGCGCCTCTCGGATAAGGGCCTCGAGCCGGTCGATGGCCTGAGGCTCAAGCCGTATCAACTCGACCGCGTTGACTCCCTGGTTGAACAGGTGGCTCAGCTGCGCTGACAGCGTCGAGACTTTCACATGATAGAAGACGGCTGTGTCACCCCGCGATGCCAGCAGGTCGCACGGCTCCACTTGTGTGTGCCCGGCCGGACTGATGTCCTTTCTATCGAGGCAGATGACGGCAGCATCACCCGCGGCGACCGCCTGATTGTAAGCACCTTCACTGGCGTGATCATAGGGCGGAAGGTCATTCACGGCGCAGAGTGGATCGAGATAGGTCTGCAAGCGGGCAATATAGTCGTTGTCGATCCGATACCACCCTCCTTCGCAGAGGTGGTAGGTTTCACCAGCAACTCCGGGCAGGGTGGTATCGAAGACAAGGCTCTTGAAGATGCTGTGACGGTCGCGGCCATTCCCGTCCTCGTCAGTCAGCAAGAGCTTATGACGTTTCAACGTGTCAATGTCGATGGCCGCAAAGTCGATCTCGTTCGTATCCAGGTATTCATAGTACCGGCCGATATAGACATCGTCGTAGATGAGGCTCCGACCTGCCCCTACGAACATGACGTAAAGGTTGTCGCTATAATTGATGATCTCCGGGACCGTTATGTTGAGGTCCGGGTTCCGCTCCCGGAAGGCCACAAGAAGATTGGCGTTCAGAGCGGCGATCCCTCCAGGATCGCGAACAGGAACGATGTTCTGAATTTCGGGAAACGCCGTCTTGTAGTCCTCGCTCTCATAGAGAGCAAGGACCGCCGTGCAAAGTGCCTCAAGCCCCTCGGCGGCAACATCGGTGCTGATACGCAGATTGCTGCTGCCGGTTGCGTGACGAAACAGATCCTTGTGTTCCTCCCTCACTTTGCCGGTAAGGCTACGCAGAATCGTGCTGTCCCGGTCGAAATCGAAGAATGTCAGTTCGGATTCGATCGGCAGTTGTGTGCGCTGCCGTTTGGCGACACCGGGATCGAGAGTATCCGTACTTTTCAGCTTCTGAGGATCGAGACTGTTCAGCGTTACGCGAAGGCCGAAGTCATACTCGTAGCTGGCGTCTTTCAGGTTGTGGGCGACATGACCAAAGGAAAGCGCGAAGCAGCGCGTGCCGAGAGGCAGGAAGACCAGTGCGCCCTTGTGAGCCTGAGTCAAATTTATCCCGATCCCGAAATAAGAACGCCACCATGGTGCTCGCGGTTCGCCGTCCAGTATGAAGATCGACGCGCCCTCGGGAAGGTTAGCAGCTTCGACATCCGAGGCCAGGGCATGATCGTCCTCAAGGGCGCTCGACGCGTCGAAGCTCTCTTTGAGCAGGTAAATCGAAAAAGACCGACTTTTGGTCATATATGACCTGCAGCGCTCGTATTGAGAAACGACCTCCGTTTGCGCGAGTATAGCCAACAGTCCTTCTATGGGCGAGTTTCGTGGCCAATCAGCGCTCTACGACACTGACGGCCCGCTCCGCTGCCGCCCGATGGTCCAGGAGATGCTGTCGCCGCGCACGATGCCGGAGACCAGCTTGCCCAAATTGCGCTCCAGCACGGGCCGCCACGGCACCAGCGTGAACTCGCGAGCTTTCTCGATGACGGCGAAGCGGCCGCTGGCGAGATCGATGTGCCGGCGATAGATGCCTTCGACCTTCTCTCCCGACTTGGTCTCGACATAATTCAGCCCCAGTTCGCCCGATAGCTGCCCGACGGCGCGGTTCAGTTCGCACCGACGCAAGATGCCGAGCATGTTGGCGCGATAGACGATCCGGTCCTGGTCCTCCTGCGCCAGACCTGCCGCGATCAACCATTGCCGTCGACGCGACTGTGCCTCGCGCACGTCCCGCCCGAAGCCCTCGTCGCGCACGGGTTCCGGAGTCTCCGCGACAAGCTCGCGGTCGAGCCAAGTCGCGCCATCGGCGCCGACCTGACGTTCCAGCGGCAACGACGACAGCGTTCGCACAACCACGGGCGAGGCCTGTGCCTGGCGGCGCTCGAACGCCGCCACCCGCTCCAGATGGTCGGGGGCGATCACCCAGGTTCCATCGGGCTCGCGCTCGACGCCGCCGGTGACGCGGCGGATCGCCTCCAGCCGGCGCACATGGGTTTCTGCAAAACCGGCGTTGGCGGACGGGTCGTGACGGAGGTGGATATCGACGTCATACCGTCCACCATTGGCAGCCGCGATTTCGGACACCGTGCGATCGACCTGCCGGGGCTCGGGGCGCTTCGGCTCGATGCGCACGATGGCGCCTTCGGGCGTGGGCTCAGTCCCTTCCCCCTTGCCGATGTCGACATAGTGGGCGCGACCGTCGAGAGCGTCGACGATCAAGTAATGACGGTCGTTGATCTCGTCGGACAGACCTCGTGCGACCACCCGGCCCGTGATCGGGCGGATCTCTTTCGCGGCCGGGTCGAAGATCACGTAATCGGCGGCCGCACGCACCAGAGCTTTCGCTGTCATCTCGCGCTGCATCGTCTTGATGATGTCGCCGCGCTCGCCCATGCGCTTGAGCGTCTCCTCGAGGTCGTCCGCCAGACGCCACTGGCCCGGCCGCACTGCCTCGGCCAGTCCCAGATGTTTCAGTTTCTGCAGGCGGCCGGCCCGCAAGGTTTGCTGTAACGCATCCCTGTCGGTGGACCAGACCAGCCCTTCCCCATCCCGGTCGCGCAGCAGGCGCCGGTCGATACTGGTAAGCCGCTCCTGTTCGACTTCGTTGCGCAGGCGGTTCTCGATCTCCAGATCGGAGCGCGGCCCGAGGTCCAGCGTGACCAGTTCGGCGGCGCGCTCGCGCAGCCCCTTTGTGATGTACTCGCGGGCAATGACCAGGTCCCGGCCCCGGTCGTCCTTGCCGCAGAGGATGATGTGGCTGTGCGGATGGCCGGTGTTGTAGTGATCGACCGCGACCCATTCGAGCCTTGTGCCGAGGTCCTCCTCCATCTGCGTCATCAGGCGGCGGACGAACGGCCTCAGGTCGTCGTATTCGGCGCCATCCTCGGGCGCGACAATGAAGCGGAACTGGTGGCGGTCGCCTGTCGAGCGCTCGATGAACGCCTTGCCGTCAGCGCGATCCTGCTCGGCCGAATAGAGCTCGCCCGGGTGGCCGTCGCGGGTCACGCCATCGCGCTGGATATACCGCAGATGCGCCCGTGCGCCCTTGATGCCGTTGCCGGCGAGCTTGACAATGCGGGATTTGACGACGACACGGCGGCTCCGGAACGACGCATAACGATCGCGCGTGGCGAGCATGCGGCCAATGCTGGCGCCGCGACCGATCTGGCTGCCGTGGAAGGCGCTGCGACGGGGTGACCAACCGCCGCGCACGCGTCCGCCGGCCAGCGCGGTCGCCTGCAGTATCTGGTGCAGATACTTGCGCCCGCGTTTGCTGCCCTGGGACCGTATCTTCCCAAGCTTCGGCTTGAAGTCGTCGTCCTGCGTCATGACCACGCCTCACGGACGATCCATGGTGTCCACGAACACGAGGAAGCAACGCTCTCGCGTCGATCGCAAGGCGTCTCCATCGCCATGCTGTAAATCAACGAGTTACAAGAAACAGTCTCCATGGGCACAGCACCCGTCTCTATAAATAATGATGTGCAGACAAGGACATGGGCGTCTCGTGGAGACAGCCCTTTTATCTTGCCTTACGCGACTTCCGATCTGCTCTCCGTCCGTCCTGCGCTCACCTACGCTCTCGTGCCCGGCCTCGACTCAAGACGATGCCCATGCACCAGGTGGATTCGTCGTCTGAAGTGACGGGAGCGACGCCGTCACGACGCCGCTCCCGAAGCGATCGGCGGGGTCAATCACCGCCCGCCAGAAACGCCTTTTCGGCGCTCTCAAAGCTTTCGAAATGACGTAGCCGGAGCATCCAACGGACGTGACGTTCGGCATCCACGACGCAGGTCGCGACGTAATAGCGGCTGCGGAAATAGCCGATGATCGCGACGGTTTCGAACGCTTCGTCTTGGTCGTCGAGGCTCTCATAGGCGCCGAGATTCATCTCCGCGAGCCGCCCGTCCCAATGGAAATCGGCGCGTTCCGCTTCGATGAAACGCTCGACGTTCGACATGAGTCCCTCGGTGCCGAACTGCTCTTTGACGCTCTCGACGAGCATTGGGAAACGGTCGAATGCGGCGTGCGGATGGATGTGAAGCGTGGTCATCTGAACCTCCAGGGTTGATGTCCTCCTCATCGAGGACAGGCCCTGGCATCGGCCGGCGAAGCGCCGGTCAAGGACGCCGAAGGCGCCGCGCAGCGGGGCGTGGGGGAGCCAAAATGCGCCAGCATTTTGGGGGGACCGCGCATCCTTGACGGGCGTTTCGTCCTGGCTGGTACGATAGGCATACCGAGACGAGGCCCCTCTCTCCGGGAGGGCTCCAATGGCACCAGCGCCGCTCATCGCCGGCCATCCGGCACGGTGGTCAGGGGGACAAACAGATCGCTCGACGGCGCCACCCCATCGCGGCCGGGCGGCGCATCGGCGGTGGTTCGCAGCGCGAAGAACAGCCGCGTTCCCGATGCCACGGCAAGCGGCGACGGCAGACTTGGATCAATCTGCGCAATCGCGGCGAGATAGGCGCGCGTCTCGATCGGCAGAGGCCGGCCATCGCGCAGATACTCGTCGTATCGCTCCGGCCCAGCATTGTAGGCAGCGAACAAGCCGGGATAGCCATAACGGTCGTACATCGCGCGCAGATAGGCCGTGCCTGCCAGGATATTGTCGCGCGGGTCATACGGATCGGAGCCGAGACCATGCGCGCGCCGCATCTCCTCATAGGTGTCGGGCATCACCTGCATCAGGCCCATCGCCCCGGCGCGCGAGGTGATCGGACGGCCGTTAAGCGTTGACCGGCCTCCGCTCTCGGCCTGCAGGACCGCGCGTATCCAGGCCTCGGGCACGCCGAACCGGCGAGACGCCTCGGCGATGAAACCCTGCCAGCGATCGAGCGCAGCATCGGTCGCAGCGACGGGTTCGGCATTGGCAGGCGTGGCGCTTGCGATGGGTCCGATGGCCAATGCGCCGAGGATCAGGAGCATCATTCGATCCATAGCGGAGCGAGCCTCCCTATGATCGCGGCAGTCGGTGTTGGCCCGAAATACCGGCCGTCGAAGGAATCGGAGACGCCCTCCATGAGCAGGAAGACTTCGCCGTCATCGAGAAGATGGCAGCCGGTCCAGGCGGGCAGCGGGCGGCCGAGCCGGTCGCGCGCCAGCCGCTCGGCGACGACGCGGCCATTGATGGAGATCGCATCGCCGGCGGCGCAGACGACGTCACCGTCGAGCGCCGCGACGCGCTTCACCAGCGGAACGTTCGACGGGAGATAACCCCGTTCGGCTGCAAGCTGTCGCACGGCTTTCGGTGTGCGGACGAGCACCAGGTCGCCGCGCACAGCGTCGCCCAGAAGGACACGATAGAAGCCGATGGGCGCGCTGGCGCTGGCGTTCCACACCAGGCACGGCGCCGGCGCCCACAACACAGAATTGGCGAGCGTCGCGAGACCGATCAGGCCGAGCCCGAACAAGGTGAGGGCGAGGACTGTGCGCGGGCGCCTACGCACGCGCCGGCGCCGCTTCGCGCGTGTGAGAAACCGTTCGATCATCGCCGTGGCCCGCGACTCTCAGGCCGGGCGGGATGCTCACGGTCGGGTTCCGAGGTCGAGGTCTTGCCGTGCTCGGCCGACCATTTGTCGAGGTCGTCGATGTGGTAGCGGACGTAGCGGCCATGCTTGCGAAAGCGCGGACCGCCGCCGGCCGTGCGCATCTTTTCGAGCGTCCGGCGCGACAAGCCGACATAGTGGGCGGCCTGGTCGGTGTTCAGAAACGGACTGCCCTTCTTCGCATTGGCGGCCCGGATGATCTCGTCGTCCATGTTCGGCGCTCCCCGGTTGCGATGCAGGCGACGACGGCGAACACGGCAGCGTGCCGAGCGAGGATGGGCGCGATGGGGCGGGTTCCGGGACGCTCGAAAAGGCACCCCCCGCGAATTCGAGCGGGCGTGCGAAATCACACGCAGAAGGAAAGCCCCGCCGCGGCGATCCGCGACGGGGCTTGGGGGCGTTATCGGTCGCGCGGTTCCCACAGCGCGATGTGTGTGGCGCCGTCCCCGTTGGGGTTCTCGAGCTTGACCAGCCGGGCCCGGACCCAGTTCGGCCCGAACTCCGGCGCGCCGATCTTAAGGTTCAGGTAGGTCTCGCCGCTCGACTTCGCGACCTGGCTCCAGGCCGCTCCGACCTCGTAGCGCTGGCCGGCATAGACCCGATAGTCGGGCGCGTTCTCGGACATCTTGTCGATCGGAACGATGGTGAGCGCGGCGGTGACGTTGAGGGTCTTGAGGGTGCCCGTGAAGACGCCGTCGTCGAGCTTGGTGAAGGTGCCGAGGGTGATGGCCATGATGTGTCTCCTTTCGCTTGCGTCGCAGGACCGTCCTGCGATGGCTCGGCGCTCAGAGACCGCAAGGCGCCCCTCATCACCGCGAGCGTGAGCCGAGCGGCCGGAACGCAGTGGAGGACCTGGGAGGCGGGAGAATTTGGAGCGAAGCGTCCGCGAGGAGGCCCGCTTGCGGGCCGGGGAAATTCTTTCGCCGGACAGGTTGGAGAGGGGCGACGCGGACTCTAGCGCTTTGAGAGACATGCAGGGACGGTCTGCGAACCTCAACCCGCAAGGAGACCCTGGCTTGAACACCCGCGCACCTTCACCTTGGTTTCGACCGTGCAGGAACGGGCGCCCCTGACCCGCGTCATCCCGGTCTTCCAGACCCGTTTCGACGATGTCCGCCGCCACATCACACCGGCCGTTAAGGCGGCAGCGCGGGGTCGGTGACGGACTGCCGCGGCAATGCGGTCGAGTGGTGAGACTGGCTGATTCTCATGGCGAACCGGCCGATGACCGGGCTGATGCGTCCCGGTGCCGGCCTCATGATCGGCACAACGACGGACGCAATCTACGCTCACGGCGCGCGGCGGACGCGATACCGATAGCCGCCACGAAGCCGTGCGGATCACCGCCGCGGGGCATGCTGAAGTTCTGAACGCCGATCTCTTGGAACGACTCCGATGGGAGACCATCGCGGCTCGCCTTGATGCCCCTTGGTGCCGGCAACCGTGAGCGCTGCGCTGGGGGGTGGAAGCCCGCTAGCGCTGAGACGCCGAGAGGACACCTCCGGACGGAGCTCTTGCGCACCACCAATCCTTCTCCTTCATAAGACTGGAGAAAGGAATTTCATCTTCTGGCTGTCGACGATATTCGGCACATGAGCCCGGCACGCATCATCGATTCGCGGGCGCCAGAATTCAAAGGGTTACCTTCCGAGAAACGGCCCCAGCGGTGCAGAGCTTTTGGCAGCTTGGCTTGTTGCACCTCTTTACTGATTGTGAAGATTGGGAAAGTGGGACGGTCCGTGAGCAGCATTTAGGTCGCGGCTGCCACCGCGCGCCGGACCGAGTGCAACGGCTGCCTTGTGCGGTGTCTCTGACGGCGGTGCTTCCCAAACACGGTAAACGCCGCCGCGCTGGTCCCGACGGCAGCCATGAACAGAAGTGTCGCGCATAATGGCGGCGTAAGCGAAACGTTTAGGAGCGGGTAGCACGCGCTAGTCTCGCCAACCCTGGCCTTACCGACCGCGTTGCATAACGAGCAGCTTGGGTAAGCAGCGATATGTCCGCGGAAGCGCTGAGTTCCTCCTTTTCGCGCATCGCTGACTACATCAATCCGCTACAGGCCCCCGCTTTTAAAAGCTTTGCCGCCAGCGCGCCGGCTTGACCGGCGGCGTGAACGTTGATGGGATTCCTACGCCGCTGCTTCCATGCGCCTGATCAGAATGTGATCGTTGACCGCCCGTACCCCTGACGTCGTTTCCGCAGCCACGCGAACGGCATTGCGTTCCGTCTCCGAGCTGCTGAAGCCCCAGAGGTCGACGACGCCATCATTCACGGTCACATTCAAAAGGCCGGTGTGAGCCCAGCTTTGCTGTTTGAGCTTCTCCATCAGCTTGTCGCGAACCGTCGTATCCGACAGCGGGATTTCGAGCTTTGTTCCGCTGCTGGCGAAGGCTTGCACAAGATTAGCTCGGCTGACGATTCCGACAAGTTGCCCATCCCTCACAATGGGTACGCGTTTGATCCCATTCTTTTCCATCGTCATCGCTATTTCGTGCAGCGGCGTTTCCGGCGTAGCGGTAATGACCGTTCGTGTCATCACGTCGGCAACCTTGATCGCATGCGTCTTAATGTAGTCGGCTGCAAGCGCCTGTTCCTCCGCGACGAGCAACAGCCACCAGGAACGGCGTCGTTCCGTTCCGATCTCCGATCGGTGGATCAGGTCGCCTTCGCTCACGATCCCGACGAGCCTGCCGGCATCGTCAACAACAGGAACAGCGCTAATCCCACGGTCCAGAAATAGCGTGGCCGCTTCCTTCACCGATGCATAGGGCTTCACCGTAATGACGGGCGATGACATGACGTCACTGGCCTTCATGGTCTTTGCCTCCTTTCATTTGGATCATAGGCGGAACCCATATTCGCGCACTGTCGCGTGTCCGTCCTCTCTCGATGCGCGCCCGCTTCCTTTACTTGCTAGGCCTGTAAAACGATGAACAAGGCGCGTCCCTCCCGTAGGAGATTGAGCAGCAGGCGCTTCGGCGATTCCTGGACTTTGGCCGCAAAATCGCCGGGATTTGCCACCGGCTCCTGATTGACGGATGTGACCACGTCGCCCATGCGCAGCCCGGCTGCCCATGCCGCGCTTCCAGTCTGGATGGTCACGATTTCGATGCCGCGTGCCGTGGCATTTGGGCTTGTCGGAGCGAAGGAAGCGCCCTCCAAGAGGGGGCTGAGCTCTCCGCCCTGCAAAACGGTCCTGGGCCGCGCCGTCAGCGTGGCGCGCACAGTCATGGATCTCCCGCCGCGCAAGACTGTCAGTTCGGTTGTTTCGCCAACGGGCAACAGGCCAATCTTGTTGCGCAGATCGGCGGAGTCCCGCACGGCGGACTTGCCAATTTCGGTGATGACGTCGCCTGCCTTCAGGCCGGCGCGCTCCGCTGGCGACCCCGGTTCAACCCCGGCGATGACCGCACCTCCCTGTTGGGTGTGCAACCCTAGTGCCTGCGCGATATCGGGGGTCAGGTCCTGGATCGTGATGCCGAGCTGTCCCCGCCGAACGTGGCCGTACTTTACAAGCTGGTCCATGACGTCGCGCACCATGTTCGAAGGGATTGCAAATCCGATGCCGACATTACCGCCGCTTGGGCCGATGATCGCGGTATTGATCCCGATCAGCTCGCCCTGCAGATCGACCAGCGCACCGCCCGAATTGCCGGGGTTGATTGGCGCGTCGGTCTGGATGAAGTCCTCATAACCCTTGATGCCGAGGCCAGTGCGCCGCAGGGCGCTGACAATTCCCGAAGTGACGGTCTGGCCCAGCCCGAACGGATTGCCGATCGCCACCACGAAATCACCGACCTCGAGCTTGTCGGAATCGCCAAGCGGGAGCGCGACCAAATTCTCCGTCGGTATCTTGATCACAGCCACATCCGTATCCGCGTCGGCGCCGACCAGTTTAGCCTGAAAGCGACGGCCATCGGTGAGCGTGACCGAGATCTCGTCGGCATGCTCGACGACATGATTGTTCGTGATCACGAGGCCCTGCCGCGCATCAACGATCACGCCCGACCCGGCGGCGCGGATTTCCCTCTCAACGGGCATTTCGGGAATATTGAAGAAGCGACGAAAGAAGGGGTCGTTGAGCAGAGGGTTCTGCTCTTGGGCCATGCGGCCCTTGATCGCGATATTCACGACGCTCGGCATAACTTTTTTGACCAGGGGGGCGAGCGTCGAAACACCTTGCAGCGGACTCGCTGTCCGGACTGGTGGCGGTTCCTGCGCCAAAGCAAACTGTGACAACGCCAAGACAATGGAGAAGGTCGCGATCAAAAGACGCATGGCAGCTCTCCCGATCCCTCGCACAGGCTGCCGTCCGAGCCGCTGATGGGGCTCGGACGGCACTACGCTTCAGTCCGCCGGCTGATTTGCTGGAGGATTAGGCGGCTGATTTGACCTCGATCTTCTTCTCCGGCTTGATCGCCTCGGGCTTCTTCGGGAGCGTGACCGTCAGCACGCCCTTCTTGAAGCTCGCCTCGACCTTGTCGGTGTCGACGCCTTCCGGCACCGCGAAGCAGCGCTCGAAGGAGCCGAAGCTGCGTTCGTGGAGGTAATAGTCCTTTTTCTTTTCCTCCTTCTCCTCCTGCTTTTCGCCCTTGATCGTCAGGCCGCCGTTGGCGAGCTTCACCTCGATGTTCTTCTCGTCCAGGCCGGGAAGCTCGGCCGTAATCTCGTAGGCCTTCTCCTTCTCGACGATGTCAACGGCGGGTTCCGCGGTCCAGCTTTTTGCGCGGCCCCAGAACGGCTCGATGTCGAACATTGAGCGCCGGAACGGTGACCGCCAGAATCCCCGGTCGAAATCCTCGAAAAGCCGATCGACTTCACGTCGCAGGGTTTCGAACGGCCGCCAGGCCTGCAGCGCGGTTTCCCGCGCGGGAGCCTTTTCTTCCATCTTCACCGGTACCTTGCTTGATGCTTCGGCCATGGGTAGGTCCTCCATATGGAATTGGAAACGACGGATTTAACTCATGCGTCCACTGGGATCTGTTCGCCTTGATCCAGGTCAAAGCACCCTCGGCCCCGCCTGATATTTTGTTACTTATGCCCATTATCGGTATCGACCTCGGCACCTCCAACTCGGCCGCTGCGGTTCTCCGCGGAGGCCGGCCGATGATCATTCCGAGCGCCGAAGGCATCACGCTCGGCGGGAAGGCTTTTCCAAGCTACGTCGCGCTCACGGCGGATGGCCAGATCATCATCGGGGAACCGGCGCGCCGGCAAGCAACCGTCAATCCCGATGGGACGGCGACGGCGTTCAAGCGCCTCATGGGCCGGCGCGAGAAGGTCCGGCTGCGAGAGCGCGAGTTTTCGCCGGAGGAGCTTTCGGGGTTTCTTCTGCAGAAGATCAAGCGGGATGCCGAGGCGTTCCTCGGTGAGCCTGTCAAGCAGGCCGTGATCACGGTGCCCGCCTATTTCAACGATAATCAGCGCAATGCGACGAAGGATTCAGCCCGCATCGCCGGCCTCGAGGTGGTGCGATTGGTGAACGAGCCGACGGCGGCCGCGCTTGCCTACGGGCTCGATCGCCTGGGGCAGGAGTTGCGCATTGCGGTCGTCGACTTCGGCGGCGGCACCCTCGACGTGACCATCATGGAATTCGGCAAGGGTGTCTTCGAAGTGAAGGCGACGAGCGGGAACACGCAACTTGGCGGCACCGACATGGACAAGCTGGTGTTCGAGTTTCTTGCCGACCGTTTCAAAGCACAAAGTGGTGCCGATGTGCGTGCGGACCGTATGGCGGCGACGCGCATCACAGAGGCCGGTGAAGTTGCCAAGATAGAGTTGTCCACCAATACGACAACGCATATCACCTTGCCGTTTCTCGCCGCGGGCCCTTCGGGACCGGTTCATTTCGAGATCGACCTCACGCGCACCGATCTCGAGCGTATCGTAAGGCCGGTTGTCGAACGCTGCCGCGAGCCGGTCCTGCAAGCCTTTCACGATGCCGGTATCGAGCCTAACAAGATCGATCGCCTGGTTTTCGTCGGCGGACCGACGCGTATGCCAATGGTGCGAAGCTTCTTCGAGGATCTCACCGGGCATAAGGGCGAGACCGGCATCGATCCGATGGAATGCGTGGCCCAAGGGGCGGCGATTCAGGCCGGTGTGCTGGCCGGCGATGTCGGCTCGATCGTCCTTGTCGACGTTACACCGCTCACGCTCGGCATCGAGACTCTCGGTGGCGTCGCGACGCCGCTGATTGCGCGCAACACCCCTGTCCCGGTCAAGCGCTCGGAAATCTTCACGACCGCGGCCGATATGCAGACCAGTGTCACCGTGCACGTCTTTCAGGGCGAGCGGCCGATGGCGCTCGACAATACAAGCCTCGGACAATTCAACCTCGATGGGCTCCCTCCGGCCCCGCGGGGCGTACCGAAGATCGAGGTCACGTTCGATATTGATGCCGATGGCATCCTCAACGTGACGGCCAAGGACATGGCGAGTCAGCGCTCGCAGTCCATCCGTATCACCGGGTCTACGCGTCTGCCGGACGCGGAAAAGCAGCGCATGATCGATCAGGCGCAACAGTTTGCGGAGCAGGACAAGAGACGCCGCGACCAGGCCGAGAAGCTCAACAATGCGGATGCGATCTGCTATCAGGCCGAGCGCACGCTGGCCGATTTCGGGCCCCAGCTGTCCGACGACCTGCGTCGGCGCGTCGAAACGGCGCTGCGTGAGGGACGCGAGGCGCTTGCAAAGCGCGATGCCGAGCTCGCTTCTCAGAAGGCGGAAGCCTTGAAGACCGTGCTGCAGGAGGCAGGCCAGGTGCTTTACGCGCAGGCACCCCAAGCGGGACCGCAGCCTAGGCCCGATGTGAGCGGGCCAACCGGTGAGGCGCGACCGACCGGACCCGGTCCGGGCGGCCGGGTGGTTGACGCGGAGTACAAGGAGACTGCGGGCGACAAGCGATAGGTGGGCTGGCAGCCGTGGCCGAGCCGCGCGACTACTATGAAGTACTCGGAGTTCCGCGCGATGCGGACATCAAGGTCATCAAAGATGCCTTTCGGCAGCTCGCGCTCAAATATCACCCTGATCGAAACAAGGACCCGGGGGCGAGCGAGCGGTTCAAGGAGATCGCCGAAGCCTATGCGGTCTTGAGCGACCCGAGGAAGCGCGCTGAATACGATGCCCGCGGCCACGCCGGCATTGCTGGCTTTTCCGCCGAGGACCTGTTCGGCGGGATCAATTTCGAGGACATCTTTGGCGGGCTCGGCTTCGATTTCGGCGGCGCCGGCCCGTTCGATCGCCTGTTCCGGCGTCCTAGAGCGCCGCGCCACGGTGAGAATCTCGAGGCGACGGTCACTATCCCCCTTGAGCGCGTCCTGACCGGGGGCGAAGAAACGGTCCATGTCAGGCGTCCGGTACCCTGTCGAGCCTGCCAAGGATCCGGCGCCAAGGCGGGAACAAAGCCGCGCACCTGCTCCAAATGTGGCGGCAGCGGACAGCTCGTGCACAGCCAGCGCAAGCAGGGCGTCACGCTGCAGCAGATTACGACCTGCCCCGACTGCGCCGGCAGGGGAACGATCATCGACACGCCGTGCCCAGAGTGCGGGGGGACAGGGCAAGTCATGAACGACGAAACCCTCACAGTCCGCATTCCGGTCGGGGTGGAGGACGGCATGGCCTTGCGCGTGCCCGGCCACGGACAACCGGCGGAAAAGCCGGGGCTGCCGTCGGGCGATCTCTTCGTCGTCATCCGCACGGCTGACGATCCGCGCTTCGAACGTCACGGTCGCGACCTCTACCGGGTCGAAACCATCGATGTGGTCGACGCGGTCCTCGGCACGAGCATTGAAGTTCCCACGCTTGAGAAGCCGGTCTCGGCCAAAGTCGATCCGGGTACGCAGCCTGACACAGTCCTCCGCTTGCGCGGCAAAGGCCTGCCGCAGTTCGGCGGCGGGGTTCGCGGCGACATCTATGTGCGGCTGCAGGTGCATATCCCGCAGCGCCTGACCGAGCGAGACCGGCGCCTGTTCGAGCAGCTACGGGCGGGAACTCGAAAAGTGGTCTCCACGTGATTTTGGGGGACGGCCGCGGCTTTACGCACGAAGTTTGAGCCAAATCAACGCCGGCGGTTAACTCATGCATTATGAGAGTGTGGACTCCCACGACTTCGACTGCGATCTCAAAACAGGAGATGATTGCCGTGGCCTCCGGCGCCGCATGCGGTGACGATGTCCGAAACATCCTGGGCGATATCGGCGAGTCCAACATTATCGAGATCCTGGCATTGCAGCCGACGCTCGCCGAGATCGAAGAAGCCGCTGTGTGGGCGCTCGGTGACGGCGACGTTCTGGCAAAGAGCGGCCATCCGCAGACCGGACTGATCGCGCAGATCGTCGATATCTTATTGCATGACGAAGAAGAAGCCGAGCAAACCTGGTCAGGCATTCGCGAAGGAGGGTGATCGGAGATGCCACATAAGCAAGTCCTGTTCCGATCGGCCGCGCGGGAAAAGATTCTGCGCGGCGCGACGCAGCTCGCGGACGCCGTGCGCGTGACCTTGGGTCCGAGATCCAAGTCGGTGCTGATCGAGAAGAAATGGGGCGCTCCGATCGTCTGCAACGACGGCGTCACGATCGCCAAGGAATTCGACCTGAAGGATGCTGAGGAAAACCTCGGCGCCCGCATGCTTCGGCAGGCGGCGGAGAAGACAGGTGACATGGTGGGTGATGGAACGAGTACGTCGACTATCCTCGCCCACGCAATCTTCGCCGATGGGGTCCGCAACGTGGTGGCCGGAGCGAGTGCGATCGACATCAAGCGCGGCCTTGATCGGGCCGCCAAATGCGCCATCGCGGCGCTACGCGCATTGTCGCGTCCGGTGAAGACCCAGAAGGAAAAGGCGCAGGTCGCGGCGATTTCGGCGCACAATGATCCGGCGATCGGCGAACTCGTTGCCGACGCCATGGAAAAAGTCGGCGATGACGGCGTCATCACCGTAGAGGAATCCAAGACCACCGAGACGACGGTTGAAGTCGTCGAAGGCATGCGGTTCGACCGCGGCTTTGTGTCCCCCTATTTCATCACCAATCCCGAGAAGATGGAGGCGGTGATGGAGGACGCCCTCATCCTCATCTCCGACCGCAAGATCAGTATCCTCAAGGACCTGGTCCCGCTGCTAGAGCAGATCGCGAAAGCGGCATCGCCCCTCCTCGTCGTGGCGGAAGACGTCGAGGGCGAGGCGCTCGCTACGCTGATCGTCAATCATATCCGGGGGGCGCTGAAGAGCTGCGCCGTCAAGGCGCCGGGATTTGGCGACCGGCGCAAGGCGATGCTGCAGGACATCGCAGTGCTGACCGGCGGCCAGGTGATTTCCGAGGAGCTTGGCGTCAAGCTCGAACATGTGGCCATCGAACAGCTCGGCCGCGCCAAGCGCGTGGTCGTCGACAAGGACAACACCACCATCATTGGTGGCGCGGGCGAGCGCAAGGAGATCGACGGCCGCATTCAGCAGATCCGCCGCGAAATCGAGAAGGCGACGAGCGACTATGATCGCGAGAAGCTGGAGGAGCGTCTCGCCAAGCTCGCGGGCGGGGTGGCGGTGATCCGGGTCGGCGCTCCGTCCGAGGCTGAGATGAAGTCGAAGAAGGAGGCGCTCGACGATGCGATCAGCGCGACCAAGGCTGCGGTCGCCGAGGGTGTCGTTCCAGGCGGCGGACTCGCGCTGCTGCGCTGCGTCGAGGCGGTTGCGGCGGAGGAAGCCAGGTGCGAGGGAGACGAGCGCACCGGAATCCAGATTCTCAAGCGCGCGCTCGAGGCGCCGGCGCGCCAGATTGCAGAGAATTCCGCGGTGGATGGCGGCGTGGTCGTCGCGCGCATGTTGAGTGGGAAAGGTAGCGAGGGCTTCGACGCCGCGCACAAGCAGTATGTGGATCTGATCGAGGCCGGAATTATCGATCCGACAAAGGTTGTGCGCATTGCACTTGAGAACGCCGTTTCGGTTGCAAGCGTCCTGTTGCTGACCGAGGCGACGATGACGGAAATCCCGGAAGCCAAGAAGGAACACACGCCGGAGTCCGAAATGGCGATGTGACGGAGCGTGATTTCCCCACGCGCCATTCGCTGCACGCGGGCCATCGCCCGAAGAGCAGTCACCGCTTCCGCATGCCACCATGGGTGATACGACCATGGGAGGGCTTCAATCAGCCAACGGCTGGCTAAACGAATCGCGGTGAGCGCCTTGGACCGACTGGAATTTGCTGCGGCTACCTTTGTTACATTCTTCGTCGTCATCGATCCAATCGGCGTCCTCCCCATATTCATGGCTTTAACCGCGCGGAAGAGCGCAGCCGCGCGCCGCAGAATCGCAGTCCGTATGGTCGTTTTTGCCGCCGTGGCATTGTTGGTGTTTGCGCTCGCAGGAGACGCCGTTTTCCGCTTTCTGGGAATATCGCTTCCGGCATTTCGAGTAGCAGGCGGTCTGCTGCTATTGCTACTTTCTGTTGATATAATCCTTGTGCGGCCCAGCGGGCTGCGCACCGCGACTGAAGCCGAAGAACGGGAGGCGGAAGAAAGCACCGATATCGCTGGCGTTCCTCTTGCCGTGCCGCTCGTTGCCGGTCCCGGCGCCATAACGTCGGTTATACTCATTACCGGAAAGGCGGGCAGCGATATCGTTCTTCAGTCCAGCGCGGTGGCCATACTAATTGCGACCTTGCTGTTGTCTCTAGCGGTCTTTCTATTCGCGTCACGGTTGATGAGCCACCTTGGTCTGATCGGTGTCAATGTCGCCGGCCGAGTGTTCGGCATCGTGCTCGCCGGCCTCGCCATTCAGTACATCATCGATGGACTTGCGGCGTCCTTTCCGGTTCTCGTCAGCCCGTGAAGACCTATAGAACCGAGTAGAGCCTGCTTCGACCGCCGCGCCTTGCTGGAGCGACATGGGGCGCTGCGCCGGCACCCAGAGCCATTCGCCGCACCCATCTCTTGAAGCCGAGGACCTCGCCCGAAACGGAGTGCTCGCGGTTGTTGACCTCGTTGGCTTGTCGCAAGCAAGACCGCGGCCAGCTAGATCTTGCCTGGCTCGGCGATGACGGTTGACACAGGTCAATGTCGGTGTACGTCGCGGCGCTGATGATCGATTGCACCTCAGAACGCCTTCAATCGTCGTTCCATGCCCTCCCGCGCGGCCATGTTTCGTAACTCGTGCGTGAACCGGCCATGACTGGACCGTCTCGTCCTCTCCGACGCTCCGTCTCCTCGCTCCGTCCCGGAGCGATCGCAGAAGTCGACGCCCTGACGCGGGCGCAGGCCGCGCGTGAGCTGAAGCGGCTCGCGGCCGAGATTGCCGAGCACGATCGGCGCTACTACCAGAAAGACGCGCCGATCATCTCAGATGCGGATTACGACGCCTTACGGGCGCGCAATGCGGCGATCGAGGCGCGGTTTCCCGATCTCGTGCGAGCGGACTCCCCTTCTCGCCGGGTGGGTGCCGCACCCGCCGCCGCTTTCGCCAAGGTGCGGCACCGCGTGCCGGTCCTGTCGCTCGATAACGCGTTCACGGATGAAGATGTCCGGAGATTCGTCCAACGGGTTCGCCGGCTCCTGGGACTGGGTGGTGACGAGGAGATCGCGTTGCTCGCCGAGCCGAAGATTGACGGTCTCTGTCTGTCGCTGCGCTACGAATCGGGACGGCTCGTCGCGGGCGCCACTCGCGGTGACGGGACGGAAGGTGAGGACGTCACCGCGAACGTCCGAACGGTAACGGACATTCCCCATCGCCTGACGGGCAAGGCACTGCCGGAGATTTGCGAGATCCGTGGCGAGGTCTACATGACCAAGTCCGTCTTTCTCGCCCTGAACGAGCGGCAACGCGCTGCCGGGAAGCCAGCTTTTGCCAACCCCCGGAACGCCGCAGCGGGCTCGCTGCGCCAGCTCGACCCCACGATCACGGCGTCGCGGCAACTCGGCTTCTTCGCCTATGCCTGGGGCGAGATGAGCCGCATGCCGGCGGATACGCAGTCTGGGATGGAAAGGTGGTTCGCCGAATGCGGCTTCAAGACTAGTCCATTGACGAAGACCTGCCGCGCCGCCGAGGCTCTCCTTGCCTTCCATCATGCCA
Source organism: Pseudomonadota bacterium (assembly GCA_040752895.1). Taxonomy (NCBI): domain Bacteria; kingdom Pseudomonadati; phylum Pseudomonadota; species Pseudomonadota bacterium. The sequence goes on along the minus strand of JBFMHN010000003.1, from coordinate 187,516 downwards.
TGGAGCTGCAACGGGGCACGCTCGACTATGACATCGACGGCGTCGTCTATAAGGTCGATCGCATCGATTGGCAGGAGCGCCTCGGTTTTGTCTCCCGCAGCCCGCGCTGGGCGCTGGCGCACAAGTTTGCAGCGCAAAAAGCAACAACAGTCATTAACGCGATCGACATTCAGGTCGGGCGCACCGGCGCGCTGACGCCCGTCGCCCGGCTTGCACCCGTCACCATCGGCGGTGTCGTGGTCGAGAACGCGACGCTGCACAATGCGGACGAGATCGCGCGGCTGGATGTGCGGATCGGCGACACCGTGACCATCCAGCGCGCGGGGGACGTGATCCCCCAGGTGCTGGGCGTGGTGCTGGAAAAGCGGCCGAAAAGCGCGAAGCCATATCATTTTCCGAAGAAATGTCCCTGCAGACTGAAGACCGATGTCGTGCGCGACATCACGGCCTCCGGTGAGAAAGGAGCGATCTCGCGCTGCACGGGCGCGTTCGCCTGCCCTTACCAGACTCTCGAGCATCTGAGACACTTCGTCTCGCGCCGCGCCTTCGATATCGACGGTCTCGGTGAGAAGCAGATCGCATTGTTCTTTGCGGAGGGATGGGTCAAGGAGCCGGTCGACATCTTCACCCTCGAAGCACGCAACGGAAGGATCAAGCTTGAGGAACGCCAAGGCTACGGGCAAAGATCGGTGGGCAAGCTGTTCAGAGCGATCCGCGCCCGGCGCGAGATTGCACTGGAGCGCTTCATCTATGCGCTCGGCATCCGTCATGTCGGCGAGAGCACCGCGCGCCTTCTTGCCCGCGGCTATGGGTCATGGAACGCGCTTCGCGACGCGTGTATGAAAGTTGCGAGAGGCGACGTTCAGGCGCGGCGCGCGATGGATGCTCTGGGTCAGATCGGCGATGCGGTGATCGACAGTCTCGCGGAATTCTTCAGTGAGAAACACAATTGCGACCTTGTCGAACGGCTCACCGCGCAGATCCGCATCCGCGATGCCAAACGTCCGGCCGAGAGCAGCCCTATTGCGGGAAAAACCGTTGTCTTCACTGGAACCCTAGAGCGCATGACGCGCGACGAAGCGGAAGCAGAGGCCAAGCGCCTGGGCGCCAGGGCGGCCGGTTCGGTCTCCAGGAGCACGGATTACATCATCGCCGGTCCGGGCGCCGGCGCGAAGCTCGACAAGGCCAAGGCGCTCGGTGTCCCGATCCTCTCCGAGGACCAGTGGTTGGCCCTCCTGCGCAAGCACGGCCGGCAGGGGTGACGAACGCGCACCACCCGGATTCGGGGGATAGCGCGCTTCGGCGAACATTCGGCTTCGGCGGATTGCCCATACCCTAAACCATTGCATCGGATGACTGCCGAGCGTGAGCTTGAGCGGCTATTGACTCAAATCAATGAGTCGTCCGTGAAGAATCGCTGCCGAGTGATTTTTCAGGCTGAGCGGGCCGTGGGAGCGGACTGAAGGAAGGCCTGGAACAGGGCACGCCAAAAGGCGGCGAGCCAGCGCAGGAGGAGGCCGAAGTTGTAGCCGGCGGCGGCGAGGACGGCGTTGATGCGGTCGCCGTCGCGGCCCTTCAGGTGGTTGCGGTCCATACGGTGCTCGGCCTTGAGGTGGCCGATCACCGGCTCGACGGCGGCGCGCCGTTTCATCTCGCGGCGGATGGTCTTGGTGACGCGCCGCACCCGACCGGAGATCCAGACCCGGAACCGGTGCGGGTGGTTGTGTCCGCGATAGCCCTTATCGACGTGGATGCGGCGGACCTCGACGCCGGTGAGCCTCTGCATGTCGGCGATGACGGGGCCGAGGGTATGGCCGTCGAACGGGTTGCCGTGCAGCGCCTTCGTATGCAGCACGAACTGGCCGCCCTTGGGCTGGGTGACGGGAGTGGCGACGCTCACCTTGCAGCCGAACTCGTAGGGGGCGCGCGCCTTGCCTTTGCCGATGCACTCGACCTCGGGCGCATGCAGCGAATAGACCTTCGGCCCGCGTTGCCGGTGGTCCTGATGGCGCACCTTGACCGCGAGGCCGAGGAGCTGCGCGAAGCGGTCTTCGAGCGCCGGATCGCCATCGATCTTGCGCCGGATGTCGCGGATGACCCGCCCCAATCGCGTGCGCAGGAACCTGAGCGCGCGCCGCGCCCGGTTGAACTGGTGCGCGTGGCTGTAGCGCCCGACCATGATCGCGGCGCGCTTGGCGACCCGAAGGTAGCTCTGGCGCAGCGGCACGCCTTCGCGCTTGGCCAGACCGACCAGCTTCTCCAGCGCCCGGTGCATCAGGCGCGCGTCGGTCGGGTGCGCGATCGCCTTCGGCTGCACGGTGGTATCCACCGCTACCCGCTCGAGGTCCCGGGTCGCCAGCGCCCCGGTCTTGTGCGCCACCGCCAGGCTCTCCTGGAGCAGCGCAACGAGTTGCGCCTCGCCCAGCCGCTGGCGCCAGCGAGTCAAAGACGAGCGATCGAACGGCAGCTCGTGCCGGAACACGACCTCGCCGCAGAAGTACTGGTAGTACGGGTTCTCCAGCCAGCGCGCGCACAGCGCCTCGTCCGACAGCGCGTGCATGTGCTTGAGGAGCAGCAGCCCGGCCACCAGCCGCGTCGGCAGCGGCGGTTGGCCCGGACCCGAGCGACAGACCGAAGCGAAGCGGCCCGACAGGAACCCCCAATCGATCTCCCCGGCCAACCGCGCCAGCGGATGCTCGAGATCGATGATCTCCTCCAGCGGCGGCCGGAACAGGTCCTTCTGACGCTCGTCGCGTGGCTTGCTCATCCCTCGTCCCCGACACCAGACCCGGATCGAGAGAATCACGAACCGCAGCCCGCGGGAATCCCAAAACGCAAGAAAGCGGGCGCGAAAGCCCGCTTTCCTGCAAAAACGATTACTTCCACGCCGTCGATCTGTTCAGCCCCTCAGTGGCTTACGCATTCTTCACGGGCGACCAATGAGGGCAGCTGCAAAACCAGATTTCCTGTGTGTCCGACCATGGGCTCTTCGAGCCCAGAGGCTCGGGACAATCACATCAACACTGGAACCTGGTAGCGCTGGGCCAGATCGGCCACGCTCGCTTGTTCTCGCAGCGCCTCCAAGGCGATCTTCGCCTTCAGCGCCGCGTCAATCTTTCGTCTCGTTCTCTTCGTCATGATCCGCTCCGTCTAGCATGACGGAACGGCCCGCGCTCCAACTAATCAACTGGTCCCAAATTCGGGGTCCACTTCAGAGTAGGACGAAAGGGCGCTCATGTTTTCTTGATACATTGAGCGGGCAGCCAAGCCATTGATTCAAATCAAGGTGGGCTACTTGTCGCGACAAACCGCCCTTGCCCGCGGCGCGTTTCTAAATCTCCACTGGCGCCTCGGCGTCTCCTCCGAGCGTTCAAGCTTCACGACCCGAGATCTTTGATCGTTGGTTCGGGCGCAGACAGATGGCAGGGTCGGCCCGCGGTACGATTGCCAAATACCACGATCCTGTGCGGCGGTGGGCGCGGAAGTGGAGGCCGGCAGTGGACGATTGGATCTGCCAGAAAAATATCGAGCACTTCCGCGCGCAACTTCGCACGCTTCGTGAAGAAAGTCGACGCAAGGTATTGATGGAGCTACTGGCGGCTGAGGAGGCACGGCTGGGTCGGCTAAGTCTGAGGCGGCGGCCCGATAACCGCGCTGATGATCGCGACTATTCGAGCCCGGGAGCGCCGAATGCGGATGCGAGCGTTCCCCTTCCGACGGAGGGCAGCAATGGTTGACTATCGCTGCTATTTCTTGGGTGCGCCAACGATCCATTGTGGCATGACCCAATCAATTGACGCCGCAGAAGACTTCTCCGCGAGCAGCGACGAAGAGGCGCGCATCAAGGTGGAAACCATGTATCACCAGCGCCGCAATCAGATTCACGGGTTCGAGATTTGGCAGAGGGATAGGCTGGTGTTCCGGTATCAAGCGCCGCAAGACTGTAGGGCAGCCGGCTAGGTGCGGCCAGTAGCTGATTTTCTCGCGGGAAAGGCTTCTGTGAGATGGGTAGTATTGAAGTCACCCGGTTGCCGTCGCCTCGGTATGGGCACCGGTTCTCGACGCAAGAGCATGCATGCTTTGACTCTCCGGAGGAGGTCAGATGAATGGGCTGCATCAATGGGGGAATTCCGGCGTTGAGCCTTCAATTGCCGAACTTCTTTCTGATCCGATCACTCAAGCCGTGATGCGGGCGGATGGCGTCAGGGTCAAGGACGTTCTTGCGATTATTCGCCGGGTTCAGTGTCGACCAAATGCGCTCCGACTTTTGAATCAGTTGCGTCGCGAAACCTTGCGGCACGGGTCCGCATCCGCGATGCCGGTCGCCCGGCCGAGAGTAGCCCAATTGCGGGAAGAACCGTAGCGTTCACCGGGAGGTCGAGCGCATGACACACGAGGCAGCAAAAGCTGCGACCGAGCTACTTACTCCAAGACGGCAAGCTCGATGTCTAAGAGCACGGAATACGTGTTATCGAGTTCAACGCCACCGACGGTGCTCCGCAGAAGCAGAAGTAGCTGCGGCATCCGACGAGATAGCGCGATAGTTCCTCGGCAATCTGCGTGAGACTCGCGCTTCGTGGCTGTCGCGTCAGTTCTCGGATCCCGCGTCTTAGAACCGAGCGAAGACCTGGGACGCGATGCGTCGCCCGTAGTCAATTCGCAGACGAGAAGCTGAAGCGTAAGAACTTGTGGCGGCCCGGGTCAACAGGAACACCACATAAAGAGATACACGTGATGTAAACAGGCCCAGGGTTTTGAATGGTGGTGGTCCAGCCCCGCCGGCGATCGGACGAACGGCGCCTAAGCGCCGCCCTCCTCGCTGAACCGCCACACCGGGATGCCCATCTTGCGGGCCTTGTCGGCGAGGTTGGCGGAGATGCCCGAGCCGGGGAAGACGACGACGCCGATCGGCAGGGCTTCGAGCATCTGGTCGTTGCGCTTGAAGGGCGCGGCGTTGTGGTGGCGGTTCCAGTCGGGCTTGAAGGCGACCTGCGCGACCTTGCGGTTGTCGGCCCAGCAGGCAGCGATGCGCTCGGCGCCGCGTGGACTGCCGCCGTGCAGCAGCACCATGTCGGGATGCTTGGCATGGACCTTGTCGAGCGCGGCCCAGATGCGCCGGTGATCGTTGAAGTCGGAACCGCCGGTGAAGGCGATGCGGCTGCCCGCGGGCACGAGCAGTTGCGCCTCGGCGCGGCGCTGGGCGGCGATGAACTCGCGGCTGTCGATCATGGCGGAGGTGAGCGCGCGATGGTTGACCATCGAGCCCGAGCGGGGCCGCCATGCTGAGCCGGTGACGGCCTCGTAGTGCTCGGCGGCATGGTCGCGGCAGAACTCGAAGGCGTTGCGGCGCTCGACCAGGCTGAGGCCCTGATCGATGAGGCGCTCCAGCTCGACCGAGCGGACCTCGGTGCCGTTCTGCTCGAGCTGCGAGCGGCGCTGCGCCTGCTCGTTGGCGTCGAGATCGCGCTCGATGCGGGCGATCTTGCGGTGGAACAGGTTGACGAAGGACCAGAGCAGGTCGTCGAGATCGTCCTCGAGCCGCGTGTCGGTCAGCATCGCGGCGAAGCCGTCGACGATCGCGCCGAGCTCGGCGCGGACGGCATCCGCCTCGGGCAGCGGACGCGGATCGGGCTCGTCCTGGCCAGGGCGATGGCCGCAGAGCGCCAGCTCGTCGAGCAGATGCGCGGTAGGCGAGAGAGCGTGCGGCTCGTCGCCGGACTCGGTGTCGGGGGAGAGGAAGGGCAAGGATTCGTGCGTCATGGCGGGCTCCTGTTGCGGTCTGGCCGCGCCCATCGCGGCCTTCACGGCGATCGCCCGCCGGGGACGGAACCGGGCCCGCACCCCGCCGCCGGCCTGCCGGCAAGGGGCCGGAGCGCCAGCGGAGGATGGCGGGAGGCGGCTATTCTGTTTCGCGATGCAAAGCCGGGCGGCCTGCCGCCCGGCGGCGGAAAATAGTCGCTGGACGCCATTGCGGGACCGGGGCCGGCTCTGGCAGATCGCCGCTCGGGAAGGCCGCAGGCGCGCGCCTCTGACCGGGCCAGGCGTCCCGCCGCACGCCTCCCCGCCCCCTTCCGGCCCGACACCGAACCGCAGGAGATGCCGCGCTCGGCCTTCCGATCAGGCTGCATCGCGACGGCGCAGGAACCGCAGGACGTCGGCCGGGGCGAGCTGATCCGCCAGCCGGGCCAGCATGACGTCCGGGCCGAGCCGGCGCAGATCGACGTTGAAATCGCTCCTGGCCGGCATGAGATCGCGGACCTCGATGCCCGCGTCGCGACCGCGTGCGTGAAGCCGTTCCGCCGCCATCCGGCCGGCCGCATCGCGATCGCGCGCGACATAGAGCCGGGCCAGCATCGGGGCGAGATCCAGGGCGGCGAGATGGTTGGCCGAGAGCGCGGCGATCATCGGCAGGTCCGGCAGCACCGATTTGAGCGCGAGCATGGTCTCGATGCCCTCCCCGGCGGCGAGCACGTCGATGGCGCGGCCGAAGCGCACGCCGTTGCCCAGCAGTTGGCCGAGCGCGCGGCGCGGATCGGCGAGCGGGGCCTTCTCGGGACACTGCCGGTCGAGCCAGGTGCGATGGACGCCGGTGATCCGGCCGTCCGCGTCGGTCACGGCGGCGAGCAGTCCCGGCCAGGACTCGCGGGCAGCATCGCGGTCGGACCGGTACCAGAGCGCGGAATGGAAGCGCAGGGACGGCCAGTCAAGCCGTGCGGTGATGCCGCGCGCGCGCAGATAGGCTTCGGCCTGGGTGCCGGCGACGGGCCGGCCGGCTCGAAACAGACGGCGGGCGGCTTCAGGCGACCCAGCGGGCGGCGGCGGTTCGCGGGTCGGATGCGCAGGCTCGGAGCGTGGCAGCCAGAGGAAGCGGCGCGCCTCGTCAAGCACGTCGCGGAAGGCGTCGAGCCCGCGATTGAGGGCGATCAGGTCAAGGAGATCGCCGTGCTCGCCGGTGGCGGCGTCGGTCCATTTGCCGGCGGCGCCGGGACCGGACTCTGGCCCCGTGAGACGGACATAGAGGCTGCGGCCGGGCGTGTTCCGAACATCGCCGACTAGCCAATAGCGGCCATGGCGGCGGCCGTTGGGAAGATAGTGGCGGCAGACGGCCTCGGCATCCCGCGCGAGACGACGCGCCAGATCGGCTGCTTGGCTGGACATGATCGCCTCCCTTCACGCCGCGTTACGGTCGGCGATGCGCACGAGCGGATGGCGCTCCATCAGCGCGCCGAGGATCGCCGGGCCGGTCGCGCCGGTGGGCACGAACAGCCGGAGCTTCCAGGCGATGATCTCGGCGGTGAGCCCCGTCGCCTTCAGCCGGTCGACCATCCCATCGGTGAAGCCGGAGAGTTCGACGCGGAATGCGCCCATGATCCTGGCACGACGAAGCTGGAGGCCATCGGCGAGCTCCAGCACGGTCCGGCCGTCGAGCACGGCGGTCCAGGCATCGGCGGGGTTGATCGTCGGGACGTCGGTCGCGACCGCCTGGGCGACCCAGGCCGGCGAGACGAGACGGCCGATCACCCGCTCGCCATCATCGGTCTGGAGGCGGTAGACTCGGCAGCCTTCGTCGGGAAGCCGCTTCCAGATCGGCAGAAGAAGACCGGTGACGATATGGATCCGGCTGTCGGTGAACTCCGGCAGATCGGCGAGCTCGGCTTTCCAGGCGGCGGCGAAGGCGTCGCGGTCGGCTTCGCGCCAATGGGTCTGCGCCATCATGGCCAAGGGGATGGCGGTACGCTCCATCGGCCGTAGGAGGCGGACGCGCCGCTCGACCTCGCCGTCATCGAGCATCAGGCTTGGTGCGGGAACCTGGACGGCGGCGCGGCCCGACTGGCCGTTGATCAGAAGCGTTGCCCGGGGATCATCGGCGCGGTCGAGCGCCTCGGCGAGGCCGAGCGGCCGGTTGCGATCCCGGCGTGCAACGATGAAGACCTGCGTCTCGGCGCCGCTGCCGGGATGGGCGTAGATGCTGCGGCGATCGGTGATGCGCAGCGATTCCGCCGTGACCGTCTCGACGCCGAGATCGTAGGTGCCGGAGGCGACGGCGCCCTCGATCTTCGCGCGCAACAGTTCCTCGAACACGCCGAACAGGACGTTCTGCAGGTCGATGGTGAGCGCTAGCAAGCGGTTGAGAAAGGTGGTGATCGGCGGCAGCTCCTCGCGCAGGCTGCCGTCGCCGTCTGTGAGCTTGAGACCGGTGGCGTCCTCGAACGCCTGCAAGGAACAGCCTTCGACCTTGCCGGAATAGAGCAGCACGTAGAGCTGGCGCAGCGCGGCGCGGCCATAGACGGATTCGAGGTTGTCGTCAGCGCGGAACAGCCCTTGCCCGCCGGTCTGGCGCTGGCCCTTGGTGATGGCGCCGAGCGTGTCGAGGCGGCGGGCGATGGTGGAGAGGAAACGCTTCTCCGCCTTCACGTCGGTGGCGATCGGCCGGAACAGCGGCGGCTGCGCCTGGTTGGTGCGGTTGGAACGCCCGAGACCCTGGATCGCCGTGTCCGCCTTCCAGCCGGCTTCGAGCAGGTAGTGAACGCGCAGGCGGCGGTTCCTGGCACCCAGATCGGCATGGTAGCTGCGGCCCGTGCCGCCGGCGTCGCTGAACACGAGGATGCGCTTCTCGTCGTCCATGAAGGCTTGCGTCTCGGCGAGGTTGGCCGAGCCGGCCCGGCTCTCGACGCGCAGACGGTCTGCGTGCCGGACGATGCGCCGCGAGCGGCCGGTGACCTCCGCGACCAGATCCGTGCCGAAGCGCTGGACGATCTGATCGAGCGCGCCCTGCACCGGCGGCAGCGCCGCGAGCTTCTCGATCAATCGGTCGCGACGCTCGATGGCGTCACGGCACTGGACCGGCTGGCCATCGCGGAACACCGGGCGTGAGGACAGATTACCCTCACTGTCGGTGAAGGGCTCGTAGAGCTGTGTCGGGAAGGAGTGCGCCAGGTAGTCGAGGACATATTCGCGGGGCGTGATGTCAACCTGCACGTCGCCCCATTCCTCGGTTGGAATCTCCGCGAGGCGTCGCTCCATCAGCGCCTCGCCGGTCGAGACGATCTGGATGATTGCGGCGTGGCCCGCGTCCAGATCGCGATCGACGGCGGCGATCAGCGTCGGCGTCTTCATCGCCGTGATGAGGTGATTGAAGAAGCGCTGCTTGGCGCTCTCGAACGCCGAGCGCGCGGCGGACTTCGCCTGACCGTTCAGCGTGCCGCCCTCGCCCGTGATGTTCGCGGCCTCTAGCGCCGCGGTCAGATTGTTGTGGATGATCTGGAAGGCGCCGGCGTAGGCGTCGTAGATGCGGATCTGTTCTGGGCTAAGGAGGTGCTCGACCATCTCGTATTCGACGCCCTCATATGAAAGAGAGCGAGCGGCATAGAGACCGAGCGCCTTCAGGTCGCGGGCCAGGACCTCCATCGCCGCGACGCCGCCGGCCTCGATCGCCTGGACGAACTCGGCGCGTGTAGCGAAGGGGAAGTCATCGCCACCCCAGAGGCCGAGCCGCTGGGCATAAGCGAGATTGTGGACGGTGGTGGCGCCGGTCGCCGAGACATAGAGGATGCGGGCGTTGGGCAGCGCATGCTGCAGGCGAAGTCCGGCACGGCCCTGCTGAGAGGGCGCCTGATCGCCCCGTTCGCCCTTGCCACCAGCGGCGTTCTGCATGGCGTGGCTCTCGTCGAAGACGATCACGCCATCGAAGTCGCGGCCCAGCCAATCGACGATCTGCTGAACGCGGGAGGCTTTCGCTTCCCGCGCATCGGAGCGCAGCGTTGCATAGGTGGTGAAGAGAATGCCCTGCTCCAGCCGGATCGGCGTGCCCTGGCGGAAGCGGGCGAGCGGCGTGATCAGCAGCCGTTCCTGTCCGAGCGCGGACCAGTCGCGCTGGGCGTCCTCGATCAGCTTGTCCGACTTCGACACCCAGACCGCACGGCGGCGGCCTTGCAGCCAGTTGTCGAGCAGGACACCCGCGACCTGGCGGCCCTTGCCAGCGCCGGTGCCGTCGCCCAGCATCCAGCCACGACGGAAGCGGACGGCGGCCTCGGCATCGTCGGGCGCGGCCGCGACGATGTCGAAGGTCTCGTCGACGGTCCACGAGCCGGCGAGGAAGCCGGCATGAGCCTCGCCGGCATAGATGACGCTCTCGAGCTGGGCGTCCGACAGCAGGCCGTCCGTGACGACGGCGGGTGGGAGATGCGGGCGGTAGCTCGGCTTGGGCGGCGCGACCGACGCCATCGCCGCCGATTGCACCAGCCGCGTCGGATGTGGTTTGGCCTCGGCGATACGGATCGACTGGAGGGCGTAGTTCTCATAGAGCGCCTCGCTGATGCGCCCGTCTTCGGCTGGCGCCCAGTCGCAAGGTTCGTAAGCGACATCGACGGCGTCCTCTGAAACGGGTCCAATATGCTGGGGCGGCGCTACATGCGGCGCCGAACGTGCAAATCCCGGACGCCGCGCGGGCGTCGCGGCCCGTATCGCTGGGGAAGCCACTGGGGCGGCACGTGGCGGGACGTGACGGATTACCCAATCGAGCAAGGTGGCGGCGTCAGGTGCTGCGCCCGGCGAAAGGAGGAACGACGCCGGATCGTCGGCGGGGGTGCGGTCGATCACGGTCAGGCGTGTCTCGACGCTGGTGCCGTGACGGGCATAGACGCGGCCGTCGATGGCGGCGGAAAACACGACGCGACCCCGCTCCTGGAGCCGGACGAAGCCGTCGCGCCAAGTGGGATTATCGGGCGAGAAGTTGGCGCCGGTGATGGCAACCAGGCGGCCGCCTTCGGCGAGACGCGCCAGCGCCGACGAGACATGGCGCAGGGCTGCGTCGGCGACCTTGCCGTCCACATGCGCCGCCACCGAGAAGGGTGGGTTCATCAGTACGACACTGGGCGCGATGCCGGCGTCGAGGTGATCGTGGATATGCGCTGCGTCATGACGGGTGACGGACGCGTCGGGGAAGAGAGAGTCGAGCAGCCCGGCACGGGTCTCGGCGAACTCGTTGAGGACGAGCGATGTCCCGGCCAACTCGGCGAAGATCGCCACCAGGCCCGTCCCGGCCGACGGCTCCAGCACGAGATCGATGGGGCTGAGCGCGGCGGCGATGCTGGCGGCGAAGCCGAGGGCGATCGGTGTCGAGAATTGCTGAAGCGCCTGGCTCTCCTCGGAACGACGCGTCTGCGACGGCAGAAGAGCGGCGACCTTGCCGAGCATGGCGAGCTGGGCGGCCCGTGTCGCGGCGCGCGCCCGGATGGCCGGGCCGAACTTGCGCAGGAAGAGCACCTGCGCGGCCTCGCAGGCGTCATAGGCGTGTTTCCACGCCCAGGCGCCTTCGGCGTCGGAGCCGCCGAAGGCCTGTTCCATGGCGGCGCGTAGTTGCCGTGAACCAACGGCATGGCCGCGTTCGAGATCCGGGAGCAGGAGATTTGCGGCGCGGATTAGGCAGGTAGCCGTGTCCGGGCCGGTGATGGCGGGGGTACGGGGCGCGGCCGTGGTGACGGCCGCGGATACTCTGATCGGGTGCATGGGCGGATGTCCGGGAGAGCGGGAGGGGAGAGACCGGCAGGCCGCTCTCTCTGAAGCCCGGCCGGCTCAACCCCGTCCCGGCCCCCTCTTCCTCTCAACCGGCCGGCGGGGACCGGTGCACGCCAGAACAGCGAAAGCCCGGCGCGATGGCCGGGCTCGTTGCACAAGATCGGATGTGGAAGATTCAGTCGATCTGCGAGCGTCGTCGCTCGGCCTCGCGAATAGCGCGGAGGGCGGCGCGGAAGCGGGCGGCGCCCTGTTCCTCCGCCAGGCCGGCACGTTCGGCGACCGCGATACAGGCAGCACGGATATCGGCGTCCGTCACCGCCTCAGGCGCCAAGGCCGCGAAGGCAGGATCGCTTTCGATGACCACCCCGACCTCATGCTTTACCGACGCTTCGTCGAGCGCCAGCAGCACATGCGATCCCGCGCCGGGCGAGACGGAAAGCATTGGATCGTCTTCCTCGCCCTCAGCGAAGAAGTCTTCCAGGATGTCGTGGGTGGACTTGCCCTTGATGGTGTCGGCGGTGATCAGCACGGCCATGCCCCCGAAACCGTCCGTGCGCATCTTGGTGCAGGTGAACGCCGAGACGACGGTGATGTGATCGAGGGTCCGCGACCGGCGGACGATGTCCTGGAGGATGAACTCCCACGACGTTCCGCTGAGGTCGATCTCGATATAGGTATCGTCCGCGCCGGCAAGGGCCAGCCGCTCGATGACGTAGTCGTAGGCTGTGCTCGGAACACCGTCGGACGCCGAGAGCGCCGTGCGGAGTTCGTCGAGTGGCAGCTCGATGTCGTCATTCGGACCGGTCTCGCTGTAGAAATAGAGTCCGTCGCCGTCCGGCTCGCAGTCCAGGATGCGCGAGAGCAGCAGGCGCTCGAGCGGGGTCATCTCGCGATCTGGAATCGTCGGCTGCACCACTGTCGGTGAGTGATAATCGGCCATGAGAGTTCTCCTGAGATGCGAAGAGCCCGGCGCCCCTTCGACAAGCTCAGGAGGTCGGGCTCTTCGACGGTGATGATGACGGAAAGGGCGTCAGGCGGCGGTCGCCGCGAAGGGATCGACGTCGCGGTGGATGGGCTGGGCCCGGCCCATCCAGGGTTCGGGCCGTATGCAGCGGACCCACTCGGCGAAACTCGGGATGAAACCGAGATCCTCGCGCACATGCTGCTCGCCGATCAGCCGGACCGGCACAACGCGGCCCGAGGAGATGGTGATCGTCGGGCCGAAGAAGCGCTCCAGCATGAAGATGCCTTCGGCATGGTGGCGCAGCGCCCGGTGACGGAAGTCGGCGGTGATCGCCTTGGACTCGTCGAACCACTGATGAAGCGGGAGATAGTCCTCCGCCGCGCCGCCCCATTTCTTCACCGAGGAGACGGCGTGATGATAGCAATGTCCCATCGTCGCCCCCTCAGAATGCGTGCTGGTAATATTCGGACGTCATCATTCGCTCGTTGTATTCGAGCGTGATGGTCCGGCTCTCGACGTCGAAGGTGAAATCGCCATAGGCGCCTTCGTTGTTCTCCCAGCCGCCATGGGTTTCCTCGAGGAAGACGTAGGCGAGCTTCTCGATCGCGTCGCGAACCGACAGGGTGGATCGCTCCAGCCCCGAGCCGTCGTAAAGTGGCTCGGCGATCTCGATCTGGTCGGGGGGAAGAGCGATGGCCGTGTCGTCGGCATGGGCCTCGATGTCCTCGATCTGTCCGGAATCGCCATAGCCGTCGAAGCGGACGGTGACGACGCTGATGCCGGCGGCGGCGAGCACGTCGAAGAGGGCGGCCTTGTTGGCGGGAAGGACGTCCTTGGCGAGCCGGTCACGTTCTCGGGCCTGAGCCTGCCAGGCCTCCCAGTCCGGATTGACGGTGGGGGTCGATGTGGTGTCGGTCATGATTGATCTCCCGATGCGGGTTGCGGAACGGCCGGCGGGCTCTCTCTCGGCCCGATCCGGCTCGCCCCGCTCCCGGTCCGCCTCTGGCTCTCACGCGGCTCGGACCCCGCCCCGTCCCTCGGCATCACCGCGCGGACCCGCTCGGCGAGCGCCGGAATGTCATCGAGGAGCCGTAGCGGCGCGAAATTGTTGGGTCCGCCGGTATAGTCCCGTCGCCCCTTGCAGCTGCGGATCAGGATGCCGCTGTCGGCGCCGGTCGCCGGTTGGCAGACCTGCACGTAGACATGCTCATGATGCAGGGTGATCTCGCCGGAGACGGCGATCCCGCCCTGGTTCGAGCGCAGGTCGAACGAGGATGGCGGGAAGCGGAGTTCTGCTGCGAGACGGCGAAGCCGCGCGCGAGTGGCGGCATGGAAGCGGCGCTTGGCGAGCGGATCGTAAGCGGAGCGGGCGTACCAGTCGGTCATGGTTGACTCCAGAAAAGAACGAGCCCGGCGCCCCTTCGACAAGTTCAGGGGGCCGGGCTCGAAGGGTTGGGGGAATGCGGGACGGCTCATCGCCGCCCCGCGGGTCGATCATTCAGCCGCGACGGTCCGCGGCTCCGAGGGATCCCCGGCGGCGGCGCTCTCGTCCTCGTCGAGGAAGGCGGGGAGCTTCTCCGCCTCGACCGTTGCGGCCTCGGTCGCCGGGTGGTCAGTCGTCGGCATCCGAAGCGGCTCGGGCAGCCAGCTCGAACCGGCGAGCAGGCGTTCGGCCTCCTTCGCCATGTCCGGCTTCTTGAGGTGATCGATGAGCTGCGCCGACGCTTCGCCCTTCGCCTCGCGCACGGCTTCGAGGATGCGCGCCTTGGTGACCCGGCCGAGATAGTTGTCGACGGTCGGCGTCCAGCCGGCCGCCACCATGTCGAGACCGACGGCCTGGGCGAGCTGGCCGGCATGGATGATTCGGCTGGGGTTGCGGTTCCACGGCTCGTGCACCGCGTTGACCGAGAGCGACGCGCAGTGCGCGAACAGCGTCGACCGGCTGTCGCCGTCGAAGGCGATCAGCGCGTTCCAGAGGTCGCCAGCGTCCTTCGGCAACTGTGCGACCCATCGCGCGTGCCGGTCGTCGATCGACTTGGCAGAGGCGCTGTCGTTGAGCCCCGGCGCCTGGGTCCCGAAGCTCGCGCTCTTCGCCGTGATCTCCAGGCAGGTCTCCGACGCGTAGCGATAGAAGGCGTTGAGACAGAGCGCATGGAGAACCGCGACGAAGGCGGTGTCGGGATCGTTCGCCAGCGCGTAGCGTAGCGCCAGCGTGCGATGGGCGGTCAGCTCGGTGACGAGCCGGTCAGGCAGCGGCTTGATGCCGTCTTCCTCCTCGGCCGCCTCGACCGCTGCCGACGATCCATCGCCGCCGATGGTGATCACCGTGCGCTGGACATCGCCGTCGTCCTCGGAACCTTCGGGCGCTTCGCCGTCGGCGTCCGGCTCGGCCGGCGCTTCGTCCTCGGGGCGCACATAGCCACGCTCGATGCACAGATCGCCATCGCCATTGATGCTGACGAAGGCGCCCGCGCGGGCGATCTCGGCCGGATCGTAGATCGCCGGGCGAGCATCGAAGGTCTCCAACGCGGTTTCGATCTCACCGAGACGCTGATCGACCTCGTCGGGGAGTTCGTCGGCTTCGGCATAGGTCTCTTCGAGCTTGTCGTACTCGGCGCGTAGCGCGTCGTGGCTCGCCCGTTCCTCGTCGGTGAGCGACGCCGTCTCTCCGGTCAGGCGGCGCAGCCCGGAGGTGTGTCCATACGGGAACTCGGCCGCGACCTCGATCCATTTCCAGCCCTCGCCGCGGAGCGCCTCCGCCTCGTTTGTCAGCTTCTCGACGACAAGCCGGTCGAGCAGCGCCGGATCCCGCAGCCAGCCGCCATCGTCCTGCTGGAAGAGATCGCGCATGACGGCGCCACTGGCCGCCTCATACGCTTCGACGCCGACGAACCGCGCCCGCTTGTCGGAAGCGCGGATGGCGCCCTCGGTGAGTTGGCGGCGGATGAAATAGGGCTCCTTGTTGTGGGAGCGGCTCAGCCCTTCCCATACCTGCTCCTGGCGCGCATGGTCGGCGGTGACCGTGAAGGCCATGAGCTGCTCGAGCGTCATCTCGTCCTCGGCATAGAGGTCGAGAAGCTTGGGCGAGACCGCGGCGAGCTTGAGGCGCTGCTTCACGACGCTGGGGTTCACGAAGAAGCGCGCCGCGATTTCCTCCTCGCCCAGACCCGACTCGCGCAGGGTCTGGAAAGCCCGGAACTGATCGAGCGGATGGAGGGCGACGCGCTGGACGTTCTCGGCGAGCGAATCTTCCTCGGCGAGGCCGTCGGTGCGTATGACGCAAGGGACCGGGGCGTTCTTGGCAAGGCGCTTTTGCTTCACCAGCAGCTCCAGCGCCCGGAAGCGACGGCCGCCGGCCGGCACTTCGAACATGCCGGTCTCCGTGCCGTCGGCGTCCAGCACCGGCCGCACGCTGAGGCCTTGCAGCAGGGTGCGCCGGGCGATGTCCTCGGCCAGGTCCTCGACCGAGATGCCGGCCTTCACCCGGCGCACGTTCGCCTGGGACAGCACGAGCTTGTTGAAGGGAATGTCCTGGGACCGGCTCAGGACGATCTTGGGATTGGCGGTAGCCATGTCGGTTCTCCATGACGGGCCGGCCGGGAGCCTCTCTCTCGACCTCCAAACCCGTCACAAAAACCCCCTCCTGCCTCTCCCTTTGGAGCCGCCGCCCCGTCCGGCGTGACCCGCGGCGTCAGCACGCAAGGGTGGTTCCATGGCGGATGCTCCGGGTCGATCCGGCCCGTGTCGACGCTGTGCAGCAGGTCGAGCAGGTAGACGGGATCGGCCGGATACGGGCAGCCGCGCCAAAGCTGGAGCAGCACCCGGCGCAGATTGTCCCCATAGGCGGCGAGCCGTGCACGGGCGCGTCGCCAATCATCGGCACGGCGATCGCGATCGCGCTGCTGCACCTTTGGCCACCATGCGGCGCGGCGCGCCATTTCGGCATCGGCGCTTGGCTGCTGTTCCGCGATAAGCGGGGCGAGCAACGGGAGCTTGTCGCGCCGGGCCTGTTGAGCGCGAGCCAGGGCGGCGCGCTTGCGGGGCGTGTCCTCATAGACCGACACGCGCGGCCAGCGGCGAAATCGCATCACGCCGCCTCCCGCTCGTCTTCGTCTACGGCCATATCGACGGGCTCGTCGGGAATTGGCCGGAAGGCGAGCAGATAATCGGCCGCTTTCGACGCGGCGCTCGCGGCGCGAACGATGGCGCGGTCATCGTCGCGCAGCACGTCGAGCCAGGAACCGATGTAGTCGGCATGGCGCACCGTCGGCACGATGCCAAGCGAGGCGCAGACGAAGGCGCTGCTCATCTCGGCGCAAAGTTCTTCCTTGGCATAGAGCGCGGAACCGAATCCACCCGACAGGTCACGGCCGAGCCGGGAGGGATGGCCGCTCCAATGGCCGAGCTCGTGCAGCGCCGTGCGGTGCCAGTTGATCGGCTCGAAATAGGCGTCGGGCCGTGGCACCTGGATGAAATCGTGCGAGGGGCTGTAGAAGGCGCGGTCACCGCCGATACGGAAATCCGCAGCGGTCGCGGCGATGAGCGCCTCGGCCTGCGGCAGGATCAGCCCCTCGGCCAGGGGCGGTGGCGTGGTCGAGAGCTCCGCCGGCAGGCCGTCGCACTGGTCGGTGTTGAACACCGTGAAGCGCTTCAGGAAGGGGATCGCCCCGTTCGGCCAGGAAACGCTCCCCCGGAGCGTTTCCTGTTCGGCCTCACCATCCCCGTCGCGTTCGGCCCGGCGGCGCTCCTCGTCCGGCACGAAGCGGTCGGCGTAGACGACGGTCGTGCCGGTCTCGCCCTTGCGGACATGACCGCCGAGCCCGAGCGCTTGTCGAAACGTGAGCCAGCCCTGACCCGAAAAGCCGCGCTCGATCACCGCGCCCCAGAGGATAAGCACATTGATCCCAGAATAGCGGCGTTGGGTCGCGGCATTCTTCGGCATGGCGAGCGACGCCTTCGCCGCAGTCGTACCCCAAGGCTGGGCCCAGGGCACGCGGCCGGCCTCCAGCTCGGCGATGATCTTGTCGGTGATTTCCTGATAGAGGCTCGCCCGGTCCCGGCCGGGGCGAGCGCAAGCGGCTGAACGTGGCATCGCGGATCTCCGCGACGGGCCGGCGAGAGCCTCTCTCTCGCCTCCTCAACCCGTCACGGAAACCGCAACCGCCCTCTCACTCCCACCACCTCCCAAAGCCACAGCCCCTGCCGCGTTCCGGCTCATCGCAAGAGATCGCGGTAGCCGCCTTTCACCAGCTTGTCAGCGGTGCGGATCAGCCGCTGCACCCGCAGGCGCAAATAATCGGATCGGCCGGACCAGTCCTCCCGCACAACTTCCTCGCCGAAGAGTGCCGCCGCGATGTCGCGATGGCTGGCGCCGACCCGCACCCCGTCATAGGCCTGAAGCGCCATCGCCCAGCGGCGGGCACGACGTTCCGGCGGGAAGAGCCCGCGTGGGAAACGCCCAAGCCGACGGAGTAGCAGGAGGCGGCGCAGCGTCAGCGTCTTCGCCTCGATATGCCTGAACCCCGATAACTCGTAGCGGAAGCAAACAGGGCCATCGAGCACGCTGCCGGCCGTCACGTCGATCTGGAGGCGATGATCCCCATCGCTGAGCAAAAGAAGCTGATGGCCATCGGCCTGCCGCAGCACGGTCGCCAGGCGGTCAAAATGTCGGATGTCGAAAGCGTCGCCATCGCCGCGCGGCACCCGCAGCGTCTCGACGGCCAGCACCGACACATCCCAGTCGGCCCGCCAGAAGATGCAGGCATCGGTTACCCGGCGGCTTGACGCCTCGGCGAAAATGCAACCCCCAGTCGAGCGCCTCATCGGCACTTGACGCAGTGATGATCCGCAATCGCGTGCCGGGTTGATTGACTGGTACGCACGTGGGGAGTTGGGCTGTTAGGGCGATGTAATCGGGATTGCGCCGAAGCCATTCCCATGCCCAGCCGGCGCGGTCGAGAGTCAGAAAGCATTTGTAATTCGTGGGATCGCGCCAACTGGCGCGTGACGGCTCGCCGGGTTCTTCGGACCTTTCCTCGGACATGGGCTCCGCCTCCTCCCATCGCGCCGCTCGTGGCATAAGAATCGCCGGGCGGGGCTGTTCGACGATCTGTCGCTGGGAAGCATGGCTCGCCGCTCAAGCGCGGCACGGGCCTCGGGAAGAATATTCCAGCGACACCTGTCGATATCGGCACGCGGGAGATGCGCGGCTTCCGAGTTCAACCGGAGATTGTCGGAGAAACGGGGTAATCGTCGGATGATGGGCTGGCATAGTGCCGCAGCGAACGAAGCCGTCGCGGCCCATGGCCGTGTAGCACGAAATCGATTCCGGTTCTGATACTTGTTCCGTCAACGGATGTCGCGTTCGTGCTTCCAGCCTTCGTCGGTCTGGACCAGAACGTCGGTCGCGCGGCCACTGGGTTTCGCCAGTAAGGCCCCAATCTGCGGGAAAGCAACCGCGATGTCCACCCCCTTCGCCCACGGCTCCACGTCCGTCAGTTCATAAGCATAAGTGACGCGCGAGACCTTCAGCCCCATCGCCTCGGCCGGCTCGGTGAAGGACTCGATCTTGACCACCTTGCGCCAGGCAAAACAGATGTCCGTCCCGCCGAGAAAACTGTTCGCGCCCTTTCGCACGGCCTTCTCGCCGGCGGCGGTCGGCGCGTAGCGGAGATAGTCAACCGCGCGCGCTTGTCCTGAAGCGGCGGGTTCGTTCTTCTGGATCGTCGCGACCGAGATCAGACCAGCCGTGACCAGCGACTCCAGCTGCCGCTTCCTGGCGGCATCTCCATCGCTGCGGAGTTCGACGGGGAACGTCAACGGGGATCGCGGCGCAGACGGGGTGGGCGTCGTAGTAGCTCTGAAGCGCCTTTTCGAAGCTGCTCTTGTCCGCCTTCGGCGGATTATCGCAGGCGGCGAGGAAAGACAGCGCAGCGACGCAAACGACCAGATTGCAGCGCGAACTCATCAGATGCTCCTCCGCTTCTGCGCACGGCGCCGTAAGTTACCAAACATTGAAATAAAGTAAAAATAGTAAAACTTATATTAACATTGACGGTAATTGTCCTCGAAATACTCGCCTTATGCTTGACCTAATCTTTTACTATTCCTTCCTCTATTGCGCGAGGCTGGGATCAAAGCGATCGAGACGATATATGGATACTCGACATTTGGATGCCAACCTCGGCCATCATTGGATGGAGGCTTCGAGGGATGCCGGATTCGCAGCCCAAGAACCTAATAGAGCTGATCGACTTCGGCGCCGAAACTCCTCCTGCTCGGTTATCCTATGCCGAGCGGATCGTCCATGGTGGAGTCGGAGTCAGCCGCTGCACATTGCAGCCAAATCCGGGCGCGATGCTCGGCGCGTCACAGTTCATCGTCGCCATCCATGAGGGCGAGCCGTTCGAGATGGAATGGCGCCTACCCGAGAACCGGCAAACGGAACGGCGCCGGATCGTCGCCGGGGAACTTCATATCAATCCCGCCGACCGGCCGATCTTCCTGCGCTGGACGAGTTCGCCTCGGGTTTTCGTCATCGCGATGGAACGGACCTTCATCGAGCAAGTCGTGAGCGATGCCTTCGATGGGAACGAGCCAGTGCTGCGAACCGTGATCGGCATCCGCGATCCGGTCATCGAGGGCATGACAGCGGCGTGGCGCCAGGAACTGGCCGAACGCGGCGCGGGCGGCCGGCTCTATACCGAAGGCCTGGGATCGGCGCTCGCCGTCCACATCTTCCGTACCTATGGCGATGGATTGAAGCGGTCGCCGCCGGTGATCGGGGGACTCGGCGCGCTGCGCCTACGGCGCGTCGCCGACTACATCGAGGCGCATTTGGCCGAAGCTGTGAGCCTGCGCGATCTCGCGGCGGTAGCGGGTTTGAGCACGCATCATTTCGGCGAAGCTTTCAAGACCTCCACCGGCAGGCCGCCGCATCGCTACCTGATCGAACGGCGCATCCGCCGAGGCAAGGAGCTGCTGCTCGGTGCCGACCGGTCGATCGCCGAGGTCGCGCTCGCCGTTGGCTTCGCGAGTCATAGCCACTTCACCGACAATTTCCGGAAGCTGACAGGCACAACGCCATCCCGTTTTCGGATTGATCGGCGCTGATCTGCAAAACGGTTACGATAGCGATCCCTCATGCGCACCCGAAGTGATATGTCGATAGCGTGAGTGCGCGACGGACAGACGCGCCTGGACCAGCCTGCGAAGTCCGGACCGCCGACGAAGTGGCCTATGCTCTGGTGCGCTTTGGTCGGCGACTTTGAATCGGAGGGGGCAAAGGTTCGTCGGCATGAAGAAGGTTCGAGAGCAATGCGCAGGGGTCTGTTTCAAGCGCTTGCGCGACCTCGACGAATTCAACGACATCCAGCCTGCGTTCGCCGCCTTCATACTTGGCTACAAAGGACTGCGGGCGATCGAGCCGTTCGGCAACATCGGATTGCGTGAGCTTTCTGGCTTTCCGGACTTCGGCTAATAATGCTTGCAGTCGTTCTTGCCGCGGCGTGCGGAGCGATTTGGGCATGAAAACCGGCTAAATGGTGAGGCCGGCTCTTCCATTAATCCTGATTTCGGATTATCCCATATCGGGATACTGTTCGACGGTAGCGCCTCCGTCTGCACACAGCGGAGACGGACGGCTTCAGGAAGGCCGGATTATGACCGAGCTCGATCCCGACGTTGCCGACGACGTGCCTTGGTCAAACAGCATCACCCCTTACGACGAGCAGCACTTCGTCACCTACCTCCGGCTGCTGGATGCAGAAGACGAGGGTGCCGACTGGCGAGAGGTGGCGCGGGTCGTCCTGCACCGCAACCCGGCAGCCGAGCCCGACCGAACACGGCTATGCTGGGAGACGCATCTGAAGCGGGCCAAATGGATGACGGAGAGTGGCTATCGAAAACTGCTCCTGGATGTCCGCGACACGCTGAGCCGGAAACATGGTGGATCGCATTAAGGCGGGGTCGGCCGCCACTCCAGTCAAGTCGGCAGAGAATGGGATCGAAGCGGCGGGTCCCTGAAGCTAAGGCGCCCGTCGCCCAAACCGACGCCCATCCCGTTGTATCCCTTCAGAACATATTGGACAGAATCAGGTGACTGAATAAGGGAGGGTTTCCGGCTCATCGTAGCCCCTAAGGCGGCGAAGACGAGACAGAAACGAGACACGACCCAGAGAGCGCGGAGAAAACGATCCGCGACATTCGGCGGGCCACGCACCGCCAGTATTCGGCCGAGGAAAAGATCCGGATCGTGCTGGCCGGCCTTCGCGGCGAATGCTCGATCTCGGAGCTGTGCCGGCGCGAAGGGATCGCCGAAGAGGTCCATGGCCGGACGATGGGGGCACTGAACCAGATCGTAAAGCATGGCGGCGGTGATGGGGGCGTCGGCATGGTCCGATCCCCAAAGGGGCGGAAAACATCGGGTGACTGCTGAATGCATCGTGACATAGTTGGTGTAATTTGCATATCATGTTCGACGGAGCAACGGGAGACCCGACCATGGCGGCCAGGCCGGAGAGGAAAGAGTTTCGGACGTCGGTCATCTTGACCGAAACGCAGTTCAAGCGTGTCCGGGATATAGCCAGGACGAACGACGCCTCGATCGCCTGGGTGCTGCGACAGGCCCTCGACCGCTATCTGGACATGCAAGGCAGACCGCCGAACCCACGGCGCGTGTTGCCCGACGACGCATCCGGCAAACGATAGATCGAAGGGGAGACAGCGGCATGGCCCGTGGACACGCGAAAAAATTCGCCGCTGGCGCGCCGGCCGCAAAGGCCGCCAAGCCGGCCAAGACCCCGAAGGCCAACGGCAACGGCGCCAACCTGGGCTTCGAGGCGCAGATGTTCCTGGCCGCCGACAAGCTGCGCAAGAATCTGGAGCCGTCCGATTACAAGCATGTTGCGCTCGGGCTGATCTTCCTTAAGTACATTTCGAACGCCTTCGAGGCCAAGCACGCGGCCCTGCTCGCCGAGGAGCCCGCCGCCGCCGAGGACCCCGACGAATACCTGGCCGAGAACGTCTTCTGGGTGCCGAAGGAGGCCCGCTGGTCGCACCTGCAAGCTAATGCCCGCCAGCCCACGATCGGTAAGCTGATCGACGACGCCATGGGGTCGATCGAGGCGCACAACCCCGGCCTCAAGGGCGTGCTGCCCAAGGACTACAACCGCCCCGCCCTCGACAAGGTGATGCTGGGCGAGCTGATCGACCTGATCTCGGGCATCGGCCTTGGCGAGCCGGGCGACAAGGCCAAGGACATATTGGGCCGCGTCTACGAATATTTTCTGGGCGGCTTCGCCGGGTCCGAAGGCAAGCGCGGCGGCGAATTCTATACCCCGCGCTCGGTCGTGCGCGTACTGGTCGAGATGCTGGAGCCCTTCAAGGGCCGCGTCTACGATCCCTGCTGCGGCTCGGGTGGCATGTTCGTTCAGTCCGAGAAGTTCGTCGAAAGCCACGGCGGGCGGATCGGCGACATCGCCATCTACGGGCAGGAAAGCAACTACACCACCTGGCGGCTGGCCAAGATGAACCTCGCGGTGCGCGGCATCGACGCCGACATCCGCTGGAACAACGAGGGCAGCTTCCACAAGGACGAACTCAAGGACCTGCGCTTCGATTACATCCTCGCCAATCCGCCCTTCAACATCTCGGACTGGGGCGGCGAGCGGCTGCGCGAGGATGCCCGCTGGGTGTTCGGCGCGCCGCCCGTGGGCAATGCCAACTATGCCTGGCTCCAGCACATCTGGTGGCACCTGGCGCCTGCCGGCACGGCGGGCGTGGTGCTGGCCAACGGCTCGATGTCCTCGGCCCAGTCGGGCGAGGACGCGATCCGCCGCGCCATGGTCGAGGCCGACGCGGTGGACTGCATGGTGGCGCTGCCGGGGCAGCTTTTCTATTCGACCCAGATTCCGGCCTGCCTGTGGTTTCTGGCGCGCGACAAGTCGAACGGCATCGCGCGCGATGCGAAGCTGCGCGACCGGCGCGGCGAGGTGCTGTTCATCGACGCGCGCAAGCTAGGCCACATGGTGGATCGCACGCGCAAGGAATTCTCCGACACCGATATCGCGAAGATCACGCGCGCCTATCATGCCTGGCGAGCTGAAACTGAAGCGGGTGCTTATGAAGACGTGCCGGGGTTCTGCAAGGCAGCGACACTTGAAGAAGTAAGGCAGCAGGCTCATGTCCTGACACCAGGACGGTACGTTGGATCGGCCGAATTCAGCGAGTTTGACGGACTTTTCGCGGATCGCCTCGCAGAGCTGACAGACAAGCTCCGCAGTCAGTTTGGCGAAGCAGAAGTTCTCTCTGCCCGCATTCTCCAAAACCTTCAGAGAGTGACGGGCTGATGGCGCGTGCGCAAACCATAACCGGTGGACGCGACGCCACTGCCGCCGTGATTCCGGGGCGCTACGCGCTGTCTGTTGGGCTACCTAATTTGCCGGCACCAGAAGGATGGCGTTGGACGCCGCTGTCGTCGGTCGCAAGACTTGAATCCGGTCATACACCAAGCAGACGGCATCCGGAATACTGGGGCGGCTCGATCCCGTGGATCGGCATTCGTGACGCGACAGGAAATCATGGCCGCGTCATTCAAGAGACAATTGAATACACGAACGAACTTGGGATTGAAAATTCCTCGGCTCGCGTTCTGCCGAAGGACACTGTTTGTCTGTCTAGAACGGCCTCCGTCGGTTACGTCGTCGTCATGGGTCGTCCGATGTCGACCAGCCAAGACTTCGTGAACTGGATCTGTTCAGAGGATCTAAACCCGTATTTCCTGAAGTATGTTCTGCTTGCTGAGCGCGAAGCCCTTCTGATTTTCGCGGTCGGGAGCGTCCACCAGACGATCTACTTCCCTGAGGCCAAGGCTTTTCACATCTGCATGCCGGATCGAAAGTCTCAGGATGCGATTGTCGAAGTCCTTGGTGCGCTCGATGACAAGATCGAGTTGAACCGCCGGATGAACGAGACGCTGGAGGCGCTGGCGCGGGCGATCTTCAAGGACTGGTTCGTCGATTTCGGTTCCACCCGCGCCAAGATGGAAGGCCGCCCGCCCTACCTCGCCCCCGACCTCTGGTCCCTCTTCCCCGCTCGCCTCGACCCCGACAGCAAGCCGGAGGGGTGGGCGACTTCGACCATTGGACAGGAAGTTGATGTCGTCGGTGGCTCTACGCCTAGCACAAAAGAACCCGCCTTCTGGGGCGGTGATATCGCTTGGGCGACACCGAAGGATTTGTCCTCTCTGAGCACGCCCGTCTTGCTGCAGACTGGACGGCAGATCACGGCGGAGGGCCTCACGCAGATTGGCTCAGGTTTGCTGCCTGTTGGGACAGTGTTGCTGTCCTCCAGGGCTCCTATCGGCTACTTGGCCATCGCGCAGATACCGACAGCTGTGAACCAAGGATTTATTGCCATGGTCTGCCGGAAGCGATTGTCCAACGTCTTCGCTTGGCTTTGGACCCAGGCGAACGTGGAGACTATCCTACAGAAAGCGAATGGTTCGACGTTCCAGGAAATCAGCAAGACTAACTTCCGGCCCATACCGGTTACTGTCGCGTCACCCGCTGTTCTGAAGGCGTTTGATGAAACAGTGCGTCCGCTATTTGATCGGATTGTCGCGAATGACAAAGAAAACAGAGCCCTAGCTGCTACGCGGGATTACCTGTTACCAAAGCTCATGTCTGGCGAAGTCCGAGTGCGCCAAGCCGACAAACTCGTCGGGGAGGCTGCATGAGTAACCTTACAGACATAGAAAAGCGTTACTTAGAGAAGCTGCTCGGCATGCAGAGCGGGTATGTGCTCGATTATTCGGACGCGACCTTTGGTGAGTTCTTCGCTAGGCACAAAGTCGATATCCACGGCGCAAAATATCAAAAATACGGCACGTCGAAAGCCAAGAAGGTGCGAGCGTTCTGGGAGCAGGAGTCCGACGCGCTTGCAGGGCGCGTCCTTTCCGAATTGCTAGATGCCTATCAAGCCGATTGCGACCTCAATGGAAGAGAGCGCGACGCCGGGTTACTTGATAAATGCCGGGCGATCGTCGCTCGATTGGCCGGAAAGCCTGTGGCCACCGCTCCCATCGAAACCGTTGATGCGTTTCTCGAGCGGGAGTTCGCGATCCCTAATGTCCAAAAATTGCCGGTCGAAGCAATGGCCGTGTCGATTATCCAGAGCCGTCTTGACGAGGGGCGGAAGGCTTTGCAGGCCGGGGCCTATCTCTCCGTCATTTTTCTGTGCGGAAGCGTTCTTGAAGCCGTGCTGCTGGGAGCGGCACAGAAGGACCCGGCGCGTTTCAATCGCGCAACAACGAGTCCGAAGGCCGCCGATGGCTCGGTCAAGCGCTTTCACGAGTGGAGTCTCGCACAGTTCATCGACGTCTCCTGTGAGGTCGGCATTCTAAAGCTCGACGTGAAGAAGTTCAGCCACGGTTTGCGCGATTTCCGTAACTACATTCATCCTTACGAGCAGATGGTTTCGGGCTTCACGCCCGACGAACACACTGCCAAGGTCTGCTTTCAGGTGCTTAAGGCAGCGCTTGCCAGCGTCGCGGGAGATCGGCGATGAAGCGTGTTGAGATCAATCCTGCGCTGCTGACCTGGGCTCGCATGCGTGCCGGGCTGGAGCCGTTTGACCTTCAGCATCGCTTTGCGAAGCTCGATGCCTGGGAGGCGGGCGAGACACAGCCGACGCTGAAGCAACTGGAGGCTTTCGCGCGCGCTGTGCATGTGCCGATCGGCTACCTGTTTCTGCCCCAGCCGCCGGATGAACCGCTTCCCATCCCGGATTTCCGCACCATGGAGGGCCGTGCTGTCCTCCGGCCCAGCCCCAACCTGCTCGACACGCTCTATGCCTGCCAGGAGCGGCAGGGCTGGTATCGGGAATTCGCGTTGGCAATGCGCCAGAAGGAGGCCGATTTCGTCGGCAGCGTCACGCTGGCCGCCGCGCCAGAAACAGTGGCGGCGCGGATGGCTGCGGCGCTCGGCTTCGACCTCGACGCGCGGGCGTCGTGCCGCACCTGGGAGGAAGCGTTCCGCCTGTTCATCCGGCAGGCCGACCGCTTAGGCGTGCTAGTAATGGTGAGCGGGGTTGTCTTGAGCAACAACCGCCGCACGCTCGACCCGCAAGAATTCCGGGGCTTCGCGCTGGCCGACCGGCGCGCGCCGCTGGTGTTCATCAATGGCGCGGACAGCAAATCGGCGCAGATGTTCACGCTGGCGCATGAGCTGGCGCATCTTTGGCTGGGCGCCTCGGCGCTGTCCGATGCCGGCGCGGCGCCGCTTGCCGGCCATAGGCGCGAGGAGGTCTGGTGCAACGCGGTGGCGGCGGAACTGCTGGTTCCCTTGGCAACCTTGCGGGCCGAGCTGGTCCGTGGCGAAGAGCTGAGCGACACCCTGCAGAGGCTGGCACGGCGTTTCAAGGTCAGCACACTGGTTATCCTGCGCCGCCTGCTCGATGCAGGTTGGCTTGATCGGCCTGCCTTCGATGCCGCCTGGGCCGCCGAGCGGGAACGCCTGCGCGACATCGCCGCCCGCGGCGGCATGGGCGGCGGCGACTTCTACCGCACCACGCTGTCGCGGGTGAGCCGCCGCTTCGCGCGCGCCTTGGTCGAAAGCACGCTGGAAGGCCAGACCCTCTATCGCGACGCCTTCCGCATGCTCGGTGTCGCCAGGACCGAGACATTCAACCATATCGGGCGCGAAGTGGGGGTCATTCCGTGACCCGTTACCTTCTCGATGCCAACATCTTCATCCAGGCCAAGAACCTGCATTACGGCTTCGATTTCTGCCCGGCTTTCTGGGACTGGTTGGTGTCCCGGAACCAAGTGGGCCAGGTGGCAAGTATCGAGAAGGTCGGCGACGAACTGCAAGCAGGCGGGGACGAGCTTTCGGACTGGGCCACGGTGCGCGGACGTGCCTTCTTTCTGCCACCGGACGATCCGGTCCTGCCCGCACTCGCCCGGGTGAGCGCATGGGCGACCGGGCAGACATACGAACCCGCCGCGATCGCCACCTTTCTGCAGGTCGCCGATTACTGGCTGGTGGCGCATGCGCTCGCGCACGGCTTTACCGTCGTCACGCACGAAGTGCCGGCGGACTCGACCCGCAAGATCAAGATACCCAATGCCTGCATCGGTCTGAGCCTGACCTGCGTCAGCCCCTACGAGATGCTGCGGCGCGAACGCGCGCGTTTTGTCTTGGGTACGGGGGGAACGCGCCCATGAGCCATTTTGCCGAAAGCCATGTCGAGGAGGCCGCGCTCGCCTGGTTGACGGAGCTTGGATACGCGACGGCGAACGGGCTCGATATCGGCCCCGACGGCGGCGCGCCGGAGCGCGCGAGCTACGGCGATGTGGTCCTGATCGAGCGCACCCGCGCGGCGATCGCACGCCTCAATCCCGCCCTTGCGCCCGAGCCCCGCGCCGAGGCACTCAGCAAGCTCATCCAGGCCGAGACGCCCTCTCTCCTCGTCGAGAACCGGCGGCTGCACCGCTACATGATCGAAGGCGTGCCGGTGGAGGTGCGCCGGGCGGATGGGTCGATCGGCGGCGAGCAGGTCAGGCTGATCGACTTCGACGATCCGGACGCCAACGACTGGCTGGCGGTGAATCAGTTCACCGTGATCGAAAACAAGACGAACCGGAGGCCGGACGTGGTGGTGTTCGTCAACGGCCTGCCCGTCGGCGTGATCGAGCTCAAGAACCCCGGCGACGAGAACGCCACGCTCGACGGCGCGTTCAACCAGTTGCAGACCTACAAGGCGCAGATCCCGTCGCTGTTCCGCACCAATGCCGCCCTTGTCATCTCGGACGGTATCGCGGCGCGCATCGGCTCGCTGGCGGCGGACCGGGAGCGCTTCATGCCCTGGCGCACGGTGACGGGAAACGGTCCGGCCCGCAAGGGCACGCCCGAGCTGGAAACGCTTCTTAGGGGCGTGTTCGATCGGCGCTTGTTCCTCGATCTCGTCAAGGACTTCATCGTCTTCGGCGACACCGGAAGCGATGTCGTCAAGATCCTCGCCGGCTATCACCAGTTCCACGCCGTGCGCCACGCCGTGGAGCGAACGCTGGCCGCGAGCGCGCCGGAAGGCGACCGCAAGGCAGGGGTCATCTGGCACACCCAAGGGTCGGGCAAGAGCCTGCTCATGGCCTTCTATGCCGGCCAGATCGTCAAGCACCCGGCGATGCGGAACCCCACCCTGGTCGTCCTGACCGACCGGAACGACCTCGACGACCAGCTCTTCGCCACCTTCAGCATGTGCAAGGACCTGCTGCGCCAGACCCCGCAGCAGGCGGCGGATCGCGAGGATTTGCGCAGGGTGCTCGACCGGCCTTCGGGCGGGGTGATTTTCACCACCTTGCAGAAATTCGCGCCAGACCCCGGTACGACCGATTATCCGGTCCTGACCGACCGCCGCAATGTGATTGTGATCGCCGACGAGGCGCACCGCAGCCAATATGGATTCCGCGCCAAGGTCGCGCGCACGACCGGCGACATTTCCTACGGATTCGCCAAGTACCTGCGCGACGGGCTGCCCCATGCGTCCTTCATCGGCTTCACCGGTACGCCGATCGAGAAGGAGGACGTCAACACGCCCGCCGTGTTTGGCGACTATATCGACATCTACGACATCAGCCGCGCCGTCGAAGACGGGGCGACGGTTCCGATCTATTACGAAAGCCGCCTGGCGCGGATCGAGCTGGACGAGGACGAGAAGCCGAGGATCGACGCCGAGATCGCCGAACTGACCGAAGACGAGGCGGAAACCGAGCAGGAGCGGCTTAAGCGCAAATGGGCGAGCGTCGAGGCGCTGGTCGGTTCGCAAAAGCGCCTGACCCTGGTGGCCGAGGATCTGGTCCGGCATTTCGAGGACCGGGCGGCGGCGCTGGACGGCAAAGCGATGATCGTCTGCATGAGCCGCCGCATCTGCGTGGCGCTCTATGACGCCATCGTGAAGCTTCGCCCCGCGTGGCACAGCGACGACGACGAGACGGGCGCGATCAAGGTGGTGATGACGGGCGCCGCCTCCGATCCGCCCGCCTGGCAGCCTCATATCGGCAAGCGGCCCAAGGCGCGGCGGGAGCTGCTCGCCAAACGCGCCAAGGATCCGAAGGACCCGCTCAAGCTGGTGATCGTGCGCGACATGTGGCTGACCGGCTTCGACGCGCCCTGCATGCACACGATGTATGTGGACAAGCCGATGAAGGGCCACGGGTTGATGCAGGCCATTGCCCGCGTCAATCGCGTTTTCCGCGACAAGCCCGCGGGCCTCGTCGTGGACTATATCGGCATCGCGCAGAACCTTAAGAGCGCGCTCGGGCAGTATTCCGGCGACGACCGCGAGCAGACTGGCATCGACGAAGCCGAAGCCATCCGCGTCCTTCTGGAAAAATTCGAGATTGTGCGGGCGATGTTCCGGCCCGGCATGCCGGGTGGCTTCGACTACCGTCCGGCGTTCGATGCCGCTGCCACGCCTCAGGCGCGGCTGGCCATCATGGCGGGCGCCATCGACTGGGTGCTGTCCTTCCAACAGGAG
>JBFMHN010000003.1:0-150000 GCA_040752895.1 Pseudomonadota bacterium | reverse complement strand
CGTTATCGAGTTAATCCGTATTTATAGCTTCGACGTTGACTTCCAGCGCGACATCCGTTCGGGCGATAGTTTCGAGATGATGTTCGAGCGTTTTCGGGACGAAGACGGAAGGGTCGTTCACAACGGAGTCGTGCTTTACGCGGAACTCATACTGGGGGGCAAGCCTTACCCGATCTACCGCTTCTCCCCGGAGAAAGAGGTCACGGATTATTTCAACGCGAAGGGCGAAAGCGTCCGAAGGGCTCTGATGCGCACCCCTATCGATGGGGCCCGCCTCAGCTCCGGTTTCGGGAAACGGCGGCATCCCATCCTTGGCTACACGCGCATGCACCGCGGTGTGGATTTTGCCGCGCCGACCGGCACGCCAGTCTTCGCTTCCGGCAACGGCGTGGTGGAACGGGCGAACTGGTATGGCGGTTACGGGAAATACATCCGCATCCGCCACAACTCCCGCTTCAAGACCGCCTACGCCCATCTCCAAAGCTATGCAAACGGCCTACGGAAGGGCGCGCGCGTCCGCCAGGGCCAGATCATCGGCTATGTCGGAACGACCGGGCGATCGACGGGGCCTCACCTTCACTATGAAGTCATCGAATTCGACCAGCAGATGAATCCGATGGGGTTGGATCTGCCGACCGGCCTGAAACTCGAGGGCCGGTTGCTGGCCGAATTCGAAACGAAGCGCGCCGACATCGACAAGCAGTTTGCCAAGCTTCCCCTGCAAACCCAGCTTGCCAGCAACGAAGACGACAAATAAGCGGGGCTCTTCTTAGGCCGCCTTCGCCTTGGCGGCTTTGAGAACGAGCCCTTCCTTGCCCTTCGAGACGCGAACGACGTCCCCTTCCTTAAGGCTGCCTTCCAGAAGCTGCACCGAAAGCGGATTCTCGAGATGGCGCTGGATGATCCGTTTCAAGGGGCGGGCCCCATAAACGGAATCGTAGCCGGCTTCGGCTAGCCAGGCGAGCGCTTCCTTATCAAGATCGAGGCGAATTTTGCGCGCCTCCAGCCGAGCACGAAGTCGGCGCAGTTGAATCTCGACGATTTCCGCCATGTGTTCCCGTTTCAGATGATGGAAAAGAAGAATCTCGTCCAGCCGGTTCAGAAATTCCGGCCGGAAGGCCGCCCGAACAATTTCCATAATCTGGTTGCGCACGGCGTTTGCGTCTTCGCCTTCCCGCTGACCGGCCAGGATATCGCCGCCCAGATTGGACGTCAGGATGATCAGCGCGTTCCGGAAGTCGACGACACGCCCCTGGCCGTCCGTAAGCCGGCCATCGTCCAGCACCTGCAGAAGAATGTTGAAGACGTCCGGGTGCGCCTTCTCAACCTCGTCGAACAGGATGACCTGGTAAGGCCGCCGCCGCACGGTCTCGGTTAGCGCGCCGCCTTCCTCGTAGCCGACATAGCCGGGCGGCGCACCGATCATGCGGGCGACGGAATGTTTTTCCATATACTCCGACATATCAAGGCGGGTGATCGCCGTTTCGTCATCGAAGAGGAAGGCGGCGAGCGCTTTTGAAAGCTCCGTCTTGCCGACTCCGGTGGGCCCGAGAAAGAGAAAGGAGCCCAGCGGCCGATTCGGATCCTGAAGTCCGGCGCGCGCCCGGCGAACGGCGTTGCTGACGGCAACGACCGCCTCGTCCTGGCCAACCACGCGGGCATGGAGGCTTTCCTCCATGCGAAGCGTCTTCTCCTTCTCGCCCTCGAGCATTTTTTCGAGCGGGATCCCCGTCCAGCGAGCGACGACGCTTGCGATGTCCGCTTCCGTCACCTCCTCGTTCAACATACGGTGGGTTTCTTCCGCTTCCCCTTTCTGCAGCTTGCGCTCCAACTCCGGGATAACCCCATACATGAGCTCGCCCGCCCGGTTGAGATCGCCGCCACGCTGGGCGACATCGAGTTCGTTTCGCGCTTGATCGAGCCGTTCTTTCAGCTTATGGGCGCTGAGAATCTGCTCCTTCTCGGCTTGCCAGATTTTCGTCAGTTCTTGCGAGCGCCTCTCAAATCCAATCAATTCCTTTTCCAGCTTCTTCAAACGGTCTTGCGAAGCCGGATCGGTCTCCTTCTGCAGCGCCGACCGTTCGATCTTGAGCTGGATAATTCGTCGATCAAGTTCGTCAATCTTTTCCGGTTTCGAATCCACGACCATGCGTAGCCGCGAGGCGGCCTCGTCAACCAGGTCGATCGCCTTGTCCGGGAGAAAACGGTCCGTGATGTAACGGTTCGAAAGCGTGGCAGCCGCCACGATTGCCGGGTCCGTAATGCGCACCCCATGGTGCAGTTCGTATTTTTCCTTCAAGCCGCGAAGAATAGAGATCGTATCCTCGAGGGAAGGCTCAGCAATGAGAACGGGCTGGAACCGCCTGGCAAGGGCGGCGTCTTTCTCGATATGCTTGCGGTATTCATCGAGGGTTGTGGCGCCGACACAGTGCAATTCGCCCCGCGCCAGCGCTGGTTTCAGGAGATTCGAGGCATCCATGGAGCCTTCCGCCCGGCCGGCGCCGACCAGGTTGTGCAGCTCGTCGATGAAAAGAACGATCTCGCCTTCGGCGCCGGTAACTTCCGCCAGGACCGCCTTCAGTCTCTCCTCGAATTCGCCACGGAATTTCGCCCCGGCAACCAGTGCCCCGAGATCAAGCGCCATCAGCTTCTTGCGTTTCAGGCCCTCCGGCACGTCACCGTTGACGATCCGCAAGGCGAGACCTTCGACGATCGCCGTCTTGCCAACACCGGGCTCGCCGATGAGAACGGGGTTGTTCTTCGTCCGGCGCGACAGCACCTGGATCGTGCGGCGGATTTCCTCGTCCCGCCCGATGACGGGATCGAGCTTGCCATCGCGGGCGGCGGCGGTGAGATCGCGCGCATATTTTTTAAGCGCGTCGTAGCCTTCCTCGGCGGTCGCTGAATCCGCCTTGCGGCCCTTGCGCAGATCTTCGATCGCGCGGTTCAGGCCTTGGGGCGTAACGCCGGCTTCCTGAAGAATCTTCGCCACGGGCGTGCCCACGGCCAACACCATTGCCAACAGGAGCCGTTCGGCCGTAACGAAGCTGTCCCCGGCTTTCGAGGCGATTTGCTCCGCCTGGTCGAAAAGACGCGCCGTTTCCGGCGCCAGGTGGACTTGACCGGCGCCACCGCCTTCAACCTTCGGAAATTTTGCAAGCACTGCCTCGACGGCATCCTTGGCCTGGGCCGCTTTGCCGCCGGCCGTCGAAATGAGCGAAGCGGCCAAACCTTCCGCGTCGTCGAGCAGAACCTTCAGCACATGTTCGGGTTTTAAAAACTGGTGGCTGGCACGAAGGGCCAGACCTTGCGCCGCCTGGATGAACCCACGCGAACGTTCGGTATATTTCTCAAAATCCATTCGACCCCCTTCACTCCGGCAGGTTGAATCCCCAGGCCCGTTCCGGCACCCGGAATTCTATATGGATTCCGATCCCCATTTTTCAAGTATGGGATTGGCGTTGGCTAAAAGAAAACGGCCCGCAGTCGTAGAAAGCGGGGGTATCAGGTCTCCCCGGCGGCGGGGTTTGCTTGCGGAGATTTCTGCCCCTCGCCCGCCGCCTGGCCATTGCCTGGCTTGGCGGACTGCGACGCCTCGTGCCGGTCCTGATCGGCGTGCAGGAGACGGTAGTAATGTTCGGCGTGCTGATAATAATTCTCTGCCGCGACCCGATCGCTGGATGAGGCAGCGTCTCGGGCAAGGGAGAGATATTTTTCAAGAACCTGGGAGGCGTTTCCGCGTACTTTTACACTTGGCCCGCCGCTTTCGAGCGACTTATGCCGATTTCCGCCGCCATTCCCACGACCGCCGCCGTTTCCACGGCCGCGATTTTTACGTGAACCCAAATCGCGTTTCATCGTCCTTTCGTCAACCCTTGTTACCACGGAAGCAACAGCAGCACTCCGCACAGTACTGTCACCGGAAATCGGGCGGCGGCAGCACCATAATTACAAAAAGCTGAGGGGCGATCTATCTCGCCGCTAGCCAAGAATCGGATCGTGGCTGTCGGGGCTAAGCCTAATCGGGATGCCGGAGATTTCCAACTTCTTTTTCGCCCCCTACCTTTGGAATTGAGCCACGATGCACCGCGGAAGGCCGGCAAGATCCTTGCAAAGCCTCCTCACCTCGAAACCATGCTCGGCCAGAATGCGAACAACCGCTGCCGCCTGCCCGTCGCCGATTTCCAGAAAAACGGCACCTTCCGGACAAAGCAGCCGGCGAAGATGCGGGGCCATTTCCCGGTAGCGAACGAGGCCATCGGCACCTCCTTGAAGCGCAATCCGCGATTCATATCGGGCAATTTCCGGTTGCAGGCAGTCAATATCGGCATCCGGAATATAAGGGGGATTCGAAAGAATAAGATCGAATCGCGCATCGATCCCCCTCCCCCAATCGGACACGAGAAAACGCGCGCGATCGTCATACCCAAGCGCCTCCGCGTTTCTTCGCGCGATCGCCAGAGCGGCTTCCTGAAGGTCCACCCCAAGTCCCGTCGCGTTCGGCAATTCGGAAAGAAGCGATAGAAGAAGGCAGCCGCTTCCCGTCCCAAGATCGAGGATACGCAACGGCGCTTCCCGGTTCGCCACGCGATCGAGCGCCGCCCGGATCAGGGTTTCGCTGTCGGGGCGGGGATCGAGGGTCGCGGGCGTCACCTGGAAGGGCAGACTCCAGAATTCCCGCACCCCCAACAGGTGCGAAAGAGGCTCGCGACTCGCCCGCCGCCGGAGCAAGCCGGCAAGCCGGTCCGCGGCGGAAGACGGGAGGGCGCGCTCAGGATGGCCTAGAAGGCTTTCCCGTGAAACGCCAAGGGCATAGGCAACCAATAATCGGGCCTCAAGGGGGGCCGAATCGCCGATGCCGGCGCGCCGAAGCATGGCGGCAGCGGTGCGGATTGCCTGACCGGCCGGGAGCACGGGCGGCAGATGGGAAACGTTCATGACAGTTCCGCCAGCTGATTCGATTCGTCTTCGGCGATCAGCGCCTCGATGATTTCATCCAGCGCCTCACCCTCCAGCACCTTGTCGAGCTTATGAAGCGTAAGTCCGATCCGGTGGTCCGTGACACGCCCTTGTGGAAAATTGTAGGTGCGGATTCGTTCGGAACGGTCACCCGAGCCAATCTGTCCGCGCCGGGTAGCGGCACGTTCAGCCTCTACTTCTTGCCGCTTGCGATCGTAGAGGCGGGCGCGCAGCACCTTCATGGCTTTCGCGCGATTCTTGTGCTGGGATTTTTCATCCTGCTGCTGAACGACGATACCGGTCGGCAGGTGGGTGATGCGAACGGCGCTGTCCGTCGTGTTCACGGACTGGCCGCCGGGACCGCTCGAACGAAAGATATCGATTCGAATATCCTTCTCATTTACTTCGATATCCACTTCCTCCGCCTCGGGCAGCACGGCAACCGTCGCCGCTGA
Source organism: Pseudomonadota bacterium (assembly GCA_040752895.1). NCBI lineage: Bacteria > Pseudomonadati > Pseudomonadota > Pseudomonadota bacterium. The sequence continues at coordinate 144,586 of JBFMHN010000003.1, read as the reverse complement.
GGTATGGATGCGGCCTCCGGATTCGGTTTCAGGGATACGTTGCACCCGGTGGACGCCGGATTCGAATTTAAGCCGCGCGAAAACGCCACGTCCCGAAACGAGGGCGGAGGCTTCTTTGTAACCGCCGATCCCGGTTTCGGTGATGCCCAGAAGCTCGACCTTCCAGCCCCGGCGTTCGGCGTAACGCAAGTACATCCGGAAAAGCGTCGCCGCAAAGAGCGCCGCTTCCTCCCCGCCGGTCCCGGCCCGCACTTCGAGAATGGCGTTCTTCGTGTCCGCCGCGTCCTTTGGCAGAAGGCGGACGCGCAGGTGCCGCTCGAGGTCGGGAATGTCGCGTTCCAGGATTTTCGCCTCCTCCTCCGCCAGGGCCCGCATTTCCGGCTCCGCGTTCTTGTCGTCGCGAAGAGCGGTAAGCTCCGCCAGCTCCTTTTGGGCCTTGCGAAGGGCGCGGATGGCTTCCACGACCGACGTAAGGTCGGCGTACTCTTTCGACATCTGGGCGTATTCACGCGAAGCCGGCCGCACCTCACCCGCCAGCGCCGAGGCGAGATCTTCGTGCCGTTGAACGATGCGATCGATATTCTGTTCGAAACTCACGCCCTTATTCTCCCTGGGCAACCGCAGATACCGTTATATGTGGAAAGATCAAAACCGATAACAAGCTGTGGTCGGCTTGCCAACTTGGATACCCGGCGTGACCGGCTAGCGGAAAACGGCGAGACGGTCTTGCAGCGCCTCGAGGGAAACGACTTCCTGTTTGCCCGAATCAAGGTTGCGAAGCGTTACCGAGCCCTTCGCAATTTCCTCCTCGCCCAGCAAGATTGCCGCCCTCGCGGAGAGTTTGTCGGCACGCTTCAGGCGCTTCGACAGGTTCCCCCGGTAACCGAGTTCGACGATGAAACCCGCCGCCCTAAGCTCTTGGGTAAGATGTAGGGCGGCTTTTTCGACGTTGCCGCTGACTGGCACGATGGCGATAGGGCGTGGCGTCGGTGGCACCGTTTCAAGCATCATCGCCATCCGATCCACACCGGCCGCCCAGCCAATGCCGGGCGTGGCCGGGCCGCCCATGGCGGCGACCAAACCATCGTAGCGGCCGCCCGCCAGAACCGCCGACTGGGCGCCCAGCGCCTCCGACGTGAACTCGAAGGCGGTGTGGCAGTAGTAATCGAGCCCCCGGACGAGGCGCGGGTTCAGCGTATAGGCAATCTTGAGATCGTCGAGCCCGGCGCGCACGGCGGCAAACATTTCGGCTGACTTCGCGTTCAAATATTCCGGAAGTAGCGGCGCATCTTTAAGGATCTTACGGTCGTTCGCGTCCTTCGAATCAAGAACGCGCAACGGGTTGCGATCGAGGCGGGTTTGGCTGTCCTTGGAAAGTTCCAGGCGGCGGTCTTGCAGGTAGCCGACGAGCGTCTGGCGATAGGCGGCCCGGCTTTCGGCATCTCCGATCGAGTTAAGCTCCAACGTCGCCATCCGAAGCAGGCCAAGTTCCGAAAGAACTTGGGCGCCAAGCGCGATAATCTCCACGTCGCCGAGCGGCTCCTCAACGCCGAGAAGTTCGACCCCGATCTGATGAAACTGCCGAAGGCGCCCCTTCTGCGGCCGCTCGTAACGAAACATAGGCCCCTGGTAGAAGAATTTGAGCGGCAGGTGCTGATGCAGACCTCCCGAGACAAGCGCGCGGGCGACGCCCGCCGTCCCTTCCGGGCGAAGCGTGATTTCATCGCCGCCCCGGTCTGCGAAGGCGTACATCTCCTTCGTGACGATATCCGAGGCATCCCCCAGCGTCCGCGTGAAAACCTCGGAAAATTCGAAAATCGGCGTTGCGATTTCCCGATAGCCGTAAAGCTCGGCGACGCGTCTACCGGTCTCGCAGATATGGCGATGACGACGAATCTCATCGGGCAGGATGTCATGCGTGCCGCGGACTGGCTGCAGGGACGACACGAAAACCTCCCGCCGGATTCAGGAAGCGGCTGCGATGGGTTCGGTGGGCTGAGCCGAAGTCTTGGCTGATTCTTCCGCCTCGATTTCGGCGACCTTCTTTTCCACCAGCCCGACGATGTGATCAACGATTTGCAAATCGTCAATCTTGTGGTCGGCAATGCCATTCAAATAGACAAGATGCTTGCCGCCGCCCCCACCCGTCAACCCAATGTCCGTTTCCCGCGCTTCACCCGGTCCGTTCACGACACAGCCGATCACGGAAACCGTAAGCGGGGTCGTAATGTGGGCGAGGCGTTCTTCCAGAACCTCGACCGTCTTGATCACCTGGAACTGCTGGCGGGCGCAGGAGGGGCAGGCCACCACCGTCACGCCGTGGCGCCGCAGTTGAAGCGCCTTCAGAATTTCGTAGGCCGTCTTGACCTCTTCCACCGGATCCGCCGAAAGCGAAACCCGGATTGTGTCGCCAATACCCGACCAAAGAAGCATGCCGATACCGATCGAGGACTTGATGTTTCCCGTCCGAAGCCCGCCCGCTTCCGTAATACCGAGATGGAGGGGGTAATCGCAGGCCTCCGCCAGCCCCTGATAAGCGGCGACGGCGAGAAAGACGTCGGAGGCTTTGACACTGATCTTGAACTCGAAAAAATCGTTGTCTTCGAGAATCTTGGCATGATCCAGCGCGCTTTCGATCATCGCCTCCGGACAAGGCTCGCCATAGCGCTCGAGCAGGTCCCGCTCGAGGCTTCCGGCGTTCACACCGATGCGCATCGCGCAACCGTAGTCCTTCGCCGCCTTCACGACGTCGCGCACGCGGCTTGCCTCTCCGATATTGCCGGGATTGATTCGGAGGCATGCCGCCCCCGCTTCCGCCGCTTCGATGGCACGCTTGTAATGGAAATGGATGTCCGCAATGATCGGTACCGTCACTTCCGGCACGATTTTCTTGAGCGCTTCTGTTGATTCTTTGTCCGGACAGGAAACCCGCACGAGATCGGCGCCGGCGATTTCGAGCGCACGAATCTGGTTGACCGTCGCCTTGGCGTCCGAGGTCAGCGTGTTTGTCATCGACTGAACGGTGATCGGCGCATCCCCGCCAACCTTGATCTTGCCCACCTGTATCTGACGGCAGGGCCGGCGGTGAATTTCCCGATAAGGACGAACGGACATGGGAACTGTATCGCTCTGTTAATGGACAAGCCGGCACGGCCGGACGGGTAATTTTATCTGCGGCAACCCTACGTAGCCCCCCATGCGATTATAGGGTGGGTAGAACGTATATAGCGTAAAACGCCCGCCAAATGAAGGCCGCCGGGCGGCGCGCTTCAATCGAGGACGGCGTTCCCGGCCTTGAGACGCACCGGGTCCAGCAGCACCTTGCGCAGGATGGCCCCACTCGGACCCAAGGGGGCGATCCCCTTGCCGTCTATCAGGATATCGACGCCGCGGGCGTCGCCCACCGCCAGCGTCAGCCCTTCCAGCCTTGGCGGCCTATAGCTTTCGTTCGCGTGTAAAATCTTGGCCAGGATCGAACGATCTTCCCTGGTGCGGATTTCGATCCAGACGTCGTGAACGGCCCGAAGTTCGATCGTGCCGAAAGCCACCGTGGCGGTCTGCGCCGCAGGTTGCACTTTGTCCGCCTGCGCCGCCGCAGGTTGCACTTTGTCCGCCGCCGCCGGGGAAGGGGGCGGGCTTGCCACCGGCGGCCCTGCGAGGATGGACGTCGGCGTTTCGGCCGCCTTCGTACTTTCTTCGGATGCCGCCGTCGCCGAAGGCCCTGCGTCCATTGCCACTTCCGCTTCCGCCGTCGCCGAAGGCCCTGCGTCCGCGTCCGCGTCCGCTTCTGCTTCTGCTTCTGCTTCTGCTTCGGTCTCCACCGCCAACGGGGCCGGAGCCGCTTCTTCTACCGGCGCGGTCCGTTCGGGCGGAGGCGTCCGATAGGACATGGCGTACCACACGCCATAGACAGTGAGCGCCAACAGGACGGACAGCAGAAGGATAACACCCCTCGGGGCTCGCCCCTCGCGGGCCGGAATGGGAAAGATGAGGGATGTCGCCTGCCCGGAAACGGCGGCCTCGCTCTTGAATCGACGGACGATTTCCTCGCCGTCCAGACCCAGATAATTTGCGTAAGACCGCACGAATCCCATGGCGTACGTATCTCCCGGAAGGTCTCGATAGCGGCCTTCCTCAATCGCCTGAAGATAGACGGCACGAATCCGCAGCCGGTTAGAAATATCGGCAATCTGTTCCTGTTTTTTCTCACGCGCATCGCGCAGCGCCTTGGCGACGCCCCGCTCGCCGCCCGGCTGATTGCCGAACAGACGTTTGCTGCGCTGAACGTCCTCGCTCATCCTGTCGAAAGACGTGGGATCCGACTCTTGCATGCTATTTTCTTTTCCTAAGGATCGATCTTGCCTAACGGCGAGCACGCGGCTAGCCCTAAGGATCAGGCTCTATTTACCATATCGCCGGGGGTTTTGCTGCCGCCGCAGCATAGAAAGGTTCGCCGAGGACGGTCAAGGCAAGGTATGGCGCCTCAAACGGCAACTCCACGATCCAGGGCATAGGCACGCAATTTGTCCCGCACGCTGTGATCGGGCAGGTTGTAAAGCGTTTCCAAGTAGCCGGAAAAATTCGCCAGATGGAGGCTCAAAGCTGCCGTTTTGACCGGCCCGATGGCGCCGGAAGACATCGAAAGGTTGCGAAAACCCAGCCCAAGCAGCGCCATGGCGTCGAGCGGGTGGCCCGCCATCTCGCCGCAAAGCGCCACCGGCATGTTCGCCGCCTGGCATTGCTGAACCAGCGTATGAAGGAACCGGAGAACGGCCGGTGAAAGCGAGTCGTAACGGTTGGCAAGGCGGGGGCTTCCCCGATCGCTTGCAAAAAAGAATTGAAAAAGGTCGTTGCTTCCAACGGAAAGAAAATCGATCTGGGGAAGAAGCGTCGGCAATTGCCAGAACAGCGCGGGCACCTCGAGCATAACGCCGACTTCGATCGTATCCGGCAGTTTCTCGCCGCGCTGTCTCTCGCGTGATACTTCCATCTCCAGAAGCTTACGGGCCGCAACGTATTCCATAACTTCCGCCACCATCGGAAACATGATGCGCAACCGACGGCCAGCGGCTGCGCGAAGAAGCGCCCGCGCCTGCTGGCGCAAAAGCTGGGGCCGGTCGAGAGCGATGCGAAGCGCCCGCCACCCCATGGCCGGGTTTTCCTCGGAATCGCTGCCGACGGAAAAGTAGGGGAGCTGTTTATCGCCGCCGATGTCGAGCGTGCGGAAGGTGACCGGCTTGTCCCCCGCCTGGTCTAGGATACGGCTATAAATTTCCGTCTGCTCCTCGACCCCCGGAAAGGAAGGACGCACCATGAAGAGGATTTCTGTTCGATAAAGGCCAATACCGTCCGCGCCGCTTTCCTCCAGGTGCCGAAGATCTATAAGCAGCCCCGCGTTCAGATTAAGTGAAACGGGAACGCCATCGGTCGTTACCGTCGGTTTATGCCGGATCGCCGCGTAAAGCGCCCGACGCTCAGCCAGTGCGCGCAGGCTTTCGGCGAAGGTTTGTTGGACGTCTTCCCCCGGCCGGATGAAGACCTGGGTGTTGTCGCAATCGACGATGACCGGCTCCAAATGGTCGATTTTCTCCAACACCCCCTTCACGCGCGCCAGCACCGGGATATCCAGCGTCCGCGCGATGATGGCCACGTGGCTTGTGGGCGAGCCTTCCTCGAGGACGAGCGCCCTGAGTTTCTTCGAGTCGTAGTCCAAGAGCTCGGCCGGCCCCATGTTGCGGGCGATGAGAACGACATCGGCCGGCAAATCGGCCGAAGGCATTTTGTTGTCGTGACCGGTCAGGTACTGGATCAAGCGATTGGCGAGGTCATCCAAGTCATAAAGGTTCTCGCGGATGATGGGGTCGACGATCGCCTCCATCCGCACCCGGGTTTCTTCCTGCACCTTTTGGACGGCCGCCGCCGCCGTCAAGCCGCTGACGATCGCTTCGTTGATCCGACCAAGCCAGCCCCGGTCCCTTGCGAACATCCGATAACTTTCAAGGATATCTTTATGCTTGCCTCCGATCACGATGTCGGCGGCGGTTATCAACTCGTCCAGAGTGCTATGAAACTTGTCGAGGGCCTCTTCGAAGCGGACGCGCTCGCGCTCCGGGTCCTCGGCCACGAGTTCGTGGAGTTCAATGCGCGGCCGATGCAAAACCGCCTGCCCCATTGCCAGGCCCGGACTCAACATAACGCCCCCGAGCCGAATAGGCAGGACGACGTTACCTTCGACTTGGAACAGTTCCTCCCTTGAAACGAGTTCGCCGCCGGCGACAAGTTCCGCCAGAACCATGGCGATCGTTTGCAGCAACTCGATTTCGATTTCGGAGTAGAGGCGGCGGGTTTTATTCTGCACGACGAGAACGCCGACCACGCGCCCGTCATGCAGGATCGGCACCCCCAGAAAGGAGTGATAGATTTCCTCCCCCGTTTCGGGGCGATAGGCAAAGTGCGGGTGGGTTTGTGCATCCGCCAGATTCAACGGCTTAGCCGTTGCCGCGACTTGGCCGACGAGCCCCTCGCCCACGCGCAAGCGGGTCACGTGGACCGCTTCCCGTTTCAAGCCCTTGCTTGCAAAAAGTTCCAGCACCTCGCCGGCGCGGAGCAAGTAGACCGAACACACTTCGGCCACGATGTCGGCGGAAATGATGTTGACGACTTTGTCGAGACGCTGCTGCGCTTTCCCGGAGGAGGCCATGACGTCCCGCAGCCGTCGTAACAGACGGCGGGGCGCGCCTTCGTCGACCTTCATCGTCATGACATTTAACTCAGGTTCGGCATCGTGCCTCCGCAGGGGCGCGCGCTTGCTCCAACAGTTCCTGGATGATATCCCGGGCGGGTTGCTCCTGCGTTACCATACCAACGCTTTGCCCTGCCATTATTGATCCATTCTCGACGTCACCCTCAATGACGGCCCGGCGAAGCGCGCCCGCCCAAAAGTGTTCGATCACAAGCTGGGCTTCCTTTTGGCTGAGATCCCCGCGACGAAACTTTTCGATGACATCGCGCTGCGTCTCCAGGAAGCGCTGGGTTGCCCGATTGGGCAAGGCCCGGACCGGGATGACGGAAAATTGCGGATCCAGCTGGACGGAAGGCACAGCGTCCCGGGCGCTTGCCTTAATGAACGCCCGTTTGAAGTTGGGGTGCGCGATCGATTCCGTCGCGCAGACGAAGCGCGTTCCCAACTGGCACCCGGCGGCTCCCATTTCTAGGTAAGCAAGAATGGCCTCCCCTCGGCCAATTCCACCGGCGGCGAAGACCGGCACCTCGCGGACATGGGGCAGAATTTCCTGGGCGAGCACGCTCGTCGCAACCGGCCCGATATGCCCACCGGCTTCCATACCCTCGATGACGAGCGCGTCCGCCCCTCGCCGGATCAATTTGCGCGCAAGGTTCAGGTTCGGCGCAAAACAAAGGACCTTCCTGTTCGCGGCCTTGACCCGATCGATCGCGCTGACCGGCGGAATACCCCCGGCCAGCACGATGTGCGTCACCTTAAGATCGAGGCACACCTCGATCAGCGCCATAAGCTCGGGGTGCATCGTGATCAGGTTGACGCCGAAGGGACGCGCGGTCAGCGCGTACGTCGCCTTAATTTCCTCCGACAACTGACCGGGAGACATCGCGCCAGAAGCCAGGACACCGAAGCCACCCGCGTTCGATAGCGCCGCAACCAGGCGGCGTTCCGACACCCACGTCATGGCACCGCCCAAGATGGCGTGATCAACGCCCAAGAATTCGCAACCTCGGCGCTGCAAGCGTTCGAGGTAGGAACCATTCCCGCCCATTGAACTACGAAACGTCCAGGCCGTAGGCCGAATGCAGCGCCCGGAGCGCCAACTCGGTATATTCTTCCGCGATCAGGACGCTGACCTTGATTTCAGAAGTGGAGATGACCTGGATGTTGATGCCCTTGTCGGCAAGGGTTTGAAACATGCGCTGGGCAACTCCGGCGTGGCTTCGCATGCCGACGCCAATAACTGAAATCTTCGCAACGTTCGGGTCTGGAACGAGAGATTGGTAGTTTAGCTCTTGCCTCTTGGCCTCGATAATCTCAATGGCGCGCTGAAAATCCCCGCGGGTCACCGTAAAGGTCAGATCCGTTGCGCTCCCGTCCTCGGAAACGTTCTGGACGATCATGTCCACGTTAACGTTTGCCTCCGCCAACGGCCCAAAAATGCCCGCGGCAACGCCTGGCCGGTCCGGCACTTTTACCAGCGTGATTTTCGCCTCGTCCCGGCTATAGGCAATCCCGCTCACCGTCTCATGTTCCACGATTTCCTCCTCACCGACGACCAGCGTACCCGGCTTGTCCGAAAAACTGGACAATACCTGAAGACGAACCCTGTGCTTCATCGCCAGCGCGACGGAGCGTGTTTGCAAAACCTTGGCCCCTTGCGAGGCGAGTTCCAGCATTTCTTCATAGGTGATTTTATCCAGCTTCCGCGCCTTAGCAACGATGCGGGGGTCGGTCGTAAAAACACCCTCCACGTCGGTAAAAATATCGCAGCGGTCTGCCTGCAGGGCGGCCGCCAGCGCGACGGCGGAGGTATCCGATCCACCCCGGCCCAAGGTAGTGACGCGCCCATCCGGCCCGATACCCTGGAAGCCGGTTACAACGGCGACCGTGCCACGGTTGAGGTCTGCCAGAAGCTTCGTCGCGTCGAGCTGTTGAATCTTCGCCTTGGCATGGGCGCCATCCGTCACCACCGGCACTTGCCAGCCCGTCCATGAGCGCGCGGGAATGCCTTGCGCCTCGACGGCAAGCGCAAAAAGGCCCGCGCTCACCTGCTCACCCGTTGAAATGACGCTGTCGTATTCCGCCGAATCGGTACGGCCGGAGATTTCCTCCGCCCAGGCGACCAATTGGTCCGTCGCATGGCCCATGGCCGAGACGACGACCGCGACCTTATTTCCCGCCTTCACTTCGGCAACGGTACGTCGAGCCGCGTTGCGGATACATTCCATATCCGCAACAGAGGTTCCGCCAAATTTTTGAACGACACACGCCATAGGGCCCGTTTCGATGGATTTTCCGGTCTTTCGGGAGCCTTCCCGATCCAGTAAGTTGCCGAAATCGGTGGCTATTCATACCCTTAAGGAATTACCGGCACAAGCCTGCCCGAGCCGGGGCAGCGTCTCGGTCGGGAGCCCCGGGGAAAGGCATGGAGAACGGGTGAGCAATACGATCCAAACACAGGCTTCGGGCAGCGTCGACGCCCGGGAGGTCGCGGCCTTCGAGGCGATGGCGGATAGTTGGTGGGATCCGAAGGGAAAGTTCCGCCCCCTGCACCAGATCAACCCCGTGCGGGTGGCCTTCATCCGCGATCACCTGGCCGCCCATTTTGGGCGCGATCCCCTGCGGCCGAAGCCCCTCGAAGGGCTTGCCGTTCTCGACATCGGCAGCGGCGGCGGATTGTTGAGCGAACCGCTGGCCCGGCTGGGGGCGCGGGTGACCGGCATCGACGTCGGGGAACGCAACGTCAAAGTCGCGCGCGCCCACGCCGAAGCGATGGGGCTTGACATCGATTACCGAGTTGCAACGGTCGAAGCCATGGAAGCCGGGAACCAGCGGTTCGACGCCGTCCTCAATATGGAGGTCGTCGAACACGTTACCGACGCGGCGGCCTTTCTGGGAAGCTCTGCGGCGCTGGTGAAGGACGATGGCGCCATGGTCGTCGCCACCTTGAACCGGACGATCAAGGCCTACCTTCTGGCAATCGTCGGCGCCGAATACGTGCTCGGCTGGCTTCCCCGCGGGACCCATCGCTGGCAGAAATTCCTGCGGCCATCCGAAGTGGCCGCCTATCTGCGGCCTCACGGATTCGCCCTTCAGGACTTGCGCGGGATAGCCTACGACACGTTGCGCGACACGTGGCACTTGACGAACCGCCCGGACGTCAACTATCTGGCTTTCGTGACGAAGGGCTCCGCCCGTTGACTGGTTTTTCCCTTGCCGGCGCATTCCCCCATGATGCCTGACCACGACTTGCCCGATCCTTCACCCTGGGTCGTTCGGTTCGCAAACCGCATCCGCAAGGACGGCGAAATCCTGGACGTGGCCTGCGGAGGGGGGCGCCACACAAGGCTTTTTCTGGACCGGGGCTATCGCGTCGTCGCCGTCGACCGGGACCTCGACCGGCTGGGGGATCTGCGCCACCATCCAAAGCTTGAAACCGTCGCCGCCGACCTCGAGGGCGGACGCTGGCCCCTGGCAGGCCGCCGTTTCGCCGGCATCGTCGTGACGAATTATCTCCATCGCCCTTTGTTCCCGCAGCTGATCGAGGCGCTGGAGGACAACGGAACCCTGATCTACGAGACCTTTGCAGAAGGGAACGAGCGGTTCGGCCATCCGAAAAACCCGGATTATCTTCTAAAGAGCGGCGAGCTTCTGAGGCGTCTTGTCGAGCCGCTCTACATTCTTTCCTACGAAGAGATCGAACGCGGCCCGCCGAACCCAGCGGTCCTGCAACGGGTTTCCGCCAGCAAAAACCCCGAACACTGGGCTTAGATCCGGTTCTGCTTCCGAAAACCTAGGGCAACGCCTTAAGCGTGAAGGCCCGGTCGTGCGCAAGGGCCGGGATCTGTCGCCGTGCCGCCTCGACCTTCCCGGGCGCGATCTCGGCCAGGACGAAGCCAACCTTTTCACCCCCATCGGCAAGCACCTCCCCCCATGGGTCGACGATCAGGGAATGGCCAAAGGTCTGGCGGTTACCCGCATGGGTTCCGCACTGGGCGGGCGCGAACACGAAGGCCCCGGTTTCGATGGCGCGGGCGCGCAGCAGGACATGCCAATGCGCCTCGCCGGTCTTCCGCGTAAAAGCGGAAGGAACGGTCAGGTAGTGGGCGCCGGCCTTGGCAAGGGCGCGATAGAGAGCGGGAAAGCGAAGGTCATAGCAAACCGTGAGACCGACCGGTCCCCAGGGGGAGACGGCCAGCACCGCCGCCTCGCCGGCACGATATGTCTTTGATTCCTTATAGGATTTATCGCCCTCTAGATCGACGTCGAACATATGGATCTTGTCGTAGCGAGCGACGATGCCGCCCGCGTCATCCAGGAGAAAGGACCGATTCGCGACGCAGGTCTCGTTCAAGCGGATGGCGAGCGACCCCACCACAAGCCAGGCCTTCGTCTCGCTGGCCAGACTGCAAAAATGCGCCAAGGCCGGATGTTCCGCTTCGGGCTTCGCCTTAGCCAGGACGTTGCGTCGCTGCGGCTCCATCATGGCGACGTTTTCCGGAAGCAGAATGAAATCCGCGCCGGCCTTCCGCGCCGCCCGAACCAGATCGGACGCGACGCTTAAGTTCGGCGCCATCTCGCGTTCCGAGTTCATCTGGATGCAAGCGGCAATGAACGTCTTGGTCATGAGCGCACTTCCCCCGGCATGTAAAGCTTAGCGAACCACGCGGGCAAGCGTAAGCGCATCGACGGCCGCAGCGCCGCCCTCCAACAGGGTTTCCGCACACGCTTCGATCGTGGCGCCGGTCGTCATCACGTCGTCGATGAGAAGAATGCGCTTCCCCGTAATCCGAGGTTGGCGGCCACGGCGAAGGGCAAAGGCACCCTGGACGTTACGGCGACGCTCGGTTGGGTTCCGGTTGCCCTGGGAAGGCGTGCGCCGCCGCCGCACCAGAAGATCCACGGCAACCGGCACGCCGCCGAGACGGCTTAGGGCCTGAGCCAGCAACCCCGCCTGATTGAAACGGCGCTGGAAAAGGCGCGTCCAGTGAAGCGGCACCGGCACCAGCAAATCGGCTTCCTGGAGCAACTCTTGACCCGCCCGATAAAGCCAGCGCGCGAAGACGGGGGCCGCGTAGGTCTTATCGCCGTGCTTGAAACCGAGAACTAGATCCCGCGCCCGCGGCGCGTAGCGCATGACGGCGCGCGCCCGACCATAGGGCGGACGCCGCTCAAGACAGGCGGCGCAGAGCGACCCTTCGCCGGCGTCGAACTCGAAAGGGTGTCCGCACGCCGCACAACAGGGCGGCGAGAGAAAATCGATTGCCTGCCAGCATGTCGCGCAAAGAGCGCCCTCTCGGTCCACCACCATGCCGCAAGCGAGGCATCGGGGTGGCAGGAAAAGATCGAGAGCGCGCGCCGAAAGGCGCTGACCATAGGCCGGTTGTTCGATCTGCTGCATCGGAGGAAAATCTGGGCGCGAAGGAGAGGGATTGTCAATTGCCTGAAGTGCGGGGGATCCGTTTTGTGAGAGGAACAGGATGTGCCATAAGGTTGCCATGCCCGACGGCGTAACTCTTTTTGACCGCAGCCTTGTTCGTCGGCATCGGGATCGCGCGGCCGAAACGTTCGATGAACACGACTTCCTCTTTCGCGAAGTAGCGGAACGCCTTCTCGATCGGCTCGACGACGTCCTGCTTGAGTTCCCGCAGGTCCTCGATCTCGGGTGCCACACCGGCTATCTCGCCCGCGAGGTCCGAAAACGGCGCGGCGTTCGCGAGGTCGTGGCTTCCGACCTTTCGCCCGCCATGACGGCGCGCGCCGCCGCAAAATCTGGCAACGTTCTCTTCGTCAGAGCCGATGAGGAATTCCTGCCGTTCGGCGAACGGCGTTTCGACCTTGTGCTGAGTTGCCTCAGTCTGCATTGGGTGAACGACCTGCCGGGTGCGCTTCTCCAGATTCGCCGCTGTCTGAAGCCAGGCGGCCTTTTTCTCGGCGCCATGTTTGGCGGCGAAACCTTGCGGGAACTCTACCAGGCGTTTCTTGTCGCCGAGGCGCAAGGGGGGGGCGGCGCCAGCCCCCGGATCTCGCCCTTCATCGACATCCGGGACGCCGGGCAGTTGCTGCAACGGGCGGGTTTTGTCGAACCCGTCGCCGATTGCGACAGGATCACGGTGATTTATGCAAACGCGCTTAAGCTGCTCGAGGATCTCCGCCGGACGGGCGAAACGAACAGTTTGCACGCGCGGCGGCGGAATTTCACCCCGAAGGGTACGGTTCTCCGCATGGCGAAAGCCTATGAGGATCGCAGCCGGGGGGAAGGCGGGCAGCTGCCAGCGACGTTTCGGGTCGTTTACCTGACGGGCTGGGCTTTGGGGCAGGCAAACGGCGCTTAAACCGCCTGCAGGCGCTTGTCCGCGAGATCAACGATGTCGCCCAAGATCACTGAAAAGTCGTAATCCTTCGGCGTGTAGGTGCGGGCGACCCCCATATCCTTCAAACGTTTCTCGTCCTCCGGCGGAAGGATTCCGCCGACGACGACGGGAATATCCCCGATGCCGCTTGCCCGCATCTGCTCCAGCATCGCCTGCACCAGGCCCAGGTGGGATCCGGAAAGAATGGAAAGCCCGATGACGTGCACACCTTCTTCGATGGCGGCGGCGACGATCTGGGAAGGTGTCAGTCGGATGCCTTCGTAAATCACCTCCATGCCGGCGTCCCGCGCACGCAGGGCGAGCTGCTCCGCCCCGTTCGAGTGACCGTCGAGGCCGGGCTTGCCAATCAGGAGCTTGACGCGCTGGCCGAACTTCTTCGAGAGCGCCTCGACCCGAAGACGCACGGCCTGAAAGTCCTCCGGTTTGCGGGCGTGGCCAACGGCCCCCTGAACGCCGGTCGGCGCCCGGTATTCCCCGAAAATCCCGCGCAGCGCGCCGGCCCACTCGCCCGTCGTAACCCCGGCATGGGCACAGGCAATCGAGGGCTCCATGATGTTTTGTCCCGCCGCCGCCGCCGCCTGCAACGCCGCCAACGCCTTGGCAACGCACACTTCTTCGCGATTCTTCCGCCACGACCGCAGGCGGGCGATCTGGGCTTCCTCGGCCCTGGGATCGGGCCTGAGATAGCCGCCGTCCTGGTCGGCCGTCAGTGGGGAGGGCGCCGTTTCCTCGTAGCGGTTGACCCCAACGACGACGCGCTCTCCCGACTCGACAGCGGCGATCCGCCGGCTGTTCGATTCGACCATCCGCCGCTTCATGTAGCCGGACTCGATACAAGGCAGGACCCCGCCGAGTTCTTCGATCTTGCGGAGCTCCTCAACCGCGGCGTTCTTCAATTCCTCAACCTTCGCCTCGATCACGGCCGAACCACGGAAAATGTCTTCGTATTCGAGAAGGTCCGTCTCGTACGCGACGACTTGCTGGAGACGGAGACTCCATTGCTGATCCCATGGCCGCGGCAAGCCAAGCGCTTCGTTCCAGGCCGGCAATTGCACGGCGCGCGCGCGCGCATCCTTCGAAAGCACGACGGCGAGCATTTCGAGAAGTATCCGATAGACGTTGTTTTCCGGCTGCTGTTCGGTGAGGCCCAAGGAATTGACCTGCACGCCATAGCGAAAGCGCCGAAACTTTGGATCTTCCACGCCATAGTGCTCACGCGTGATTTCGTCCCAAAGGGCGACAAAGGCGCGCATCTTGCAAAGCTCGGTAATGAAACGGATGCCGGCATTGACAAAGAAGCTGATGCGGCCGACGACCTGGGGAAAATCCGCCGTTGGCACCTGGCCGGAATCGCGTACCGAATCCAGAATCGCGCCGGCCGTCGCCAGCGCGAAGGCCAGCTCCTGCACGGGCGTCGCCCCTGCTTCTTGCAAATGATAAGAGCAGACGTTGACCGGATTCCACTTTGGGATTTCCCGATAAGTGAAACTGATCACATCGGCCGTAAGCTTCATGCTGGGGCCGGGTGGAAAGATATACGTGCCGCGCGAGAGGTATTCTTTGATGAGGTCGTTCTGTACGGTGCCGCTTAAGGTGCCACGCGCCAGCCCCTGCTTTTCAGCCGCCGCCACGTAAAGCGCCAGAAGCCATGGGGCCGTGGCGTTGATCGTCATCGACGTGTTCATGCGATCAAGCGGGATGCCCTCGAAGAGGGTCGTCATGTCGCCCAGATGGGAAACCGGAACGCCGACCTTGCCAACCTCGCCGCGGGCAAGCTCGTGATCCGAATCGTAGCCGGTCTGGGTCGGCAGATCGAAAGCGATTGAAAGACCCGTCTGGCCGCGGGCGAGATTCGTCCGGTAAAGCGCGTTCGAAGCCGAGGCCGAACTGTGGCCGGAATAGGTCCGGAGGAGCCACGGCGCTTCCCGGCCGGCCGGCTGGCCGTTCGGGGATTTCTTCCTAGCCGGTTTTGGTGATTTTTTTCCCATGGCTCTCGATGCTAGGAGGTTTTCGACGTTCCCTCAAAACGATTGTTAATCTTCCAAGATTTCCCGGAAAGAAGATTGAATGTTTCGTAAACTATACAACTCGTGAAATAAACTAATATATTTTGCATTGCAAAATTTTACGGCGGGCGTTAGAGGTAGCGTCTATTCAGAAGGCCAAGCGTCAGAAGGAGGGAGCCTGAACGACGATGACCGAATCCGCCAAGGTAATCGAATTAAACGCGCGCGCCGCGAAGAAGGACCTTTATGAGATCGGCGAGATTCCGCCGCTCGGTCATGTTCCGAAGAATATGTACGGCTGGGCCATCCGGCGGGAACGCCACGGCGAGCCGGAAAAGGCGATGCAGATCGAGGTGCTGCCGACGCCGGTCATCGATTCCCATGAAGTGCTCGTCCAGGTCATGGCGGCCGGCGTGAACTTTAACGGCATCTGGGCAGCTCTCGGCATCCCGGTTTCCCCATTCGACATTCACAAGGCGGATTTTCACGTTGCGGGCTCGGACGCTTCCGGCATCGTCTGGGCCGTCGGAAACAAAGTAAAAAACTGGAAAGTGGGCGACGAGGTTGTCATTCACTGCAACCAGGACGACGGCGACGACGAGGAATGCAACGGCGGCGACCCGATGCTTTCTCCCTCCCAGAGAATCTGGGGCTACGAGACGCCAGACGGTTCTTTTGCGCAGTTTGCGCGCGTGCAGGCGCGTCAGTTGATGCCGCGCCCACGGCATCTGACGTGGGAAGAAGGCGGCTGTTACACGCTGACGCTTGCCACGGCCTATCGCATGCTGTTCGGGCACCGGCCGCACATTCTAAAACCCGGCCACAACGTGCTGGTGTGGGGCGCGTCCGGCGGGCTTGGCTCGATGGCGATCCAGTTGATCGCGACGACGGGTGCCAACGCCATCGGCATCGTTTCGGACGAGTCAAAGATCGACTTCGTGAAGTCCCTCGGCGCGAAAGGCGTCATCAACCGCAAGGCATTCAATTGTTGGGGACCGCTTCCTGACGTCAAGGATGCGCGGGCATATTCGGAATACATCAAGACATGCCGCGAGTTCGGACGCGCCATCTGGGAATTCACCGGCAAGGGCGTGGACGTTGACTTCGTCTTCGAGCACCCCGGCGAGCAAACCTTCCCCGTATCCTGTTTCGTCGTGAAGCGCGGCGGCATGGTCGTCTTTTGCGCCGGGACGACGGGCTACAACATCACGTTTGACGCACGCTTCGTGTGGATGCGCCAGAAGCGAATCCAAGGCAGCCACTTCGCCCATCTAAAACAGGCAAGCCAAGCTAACCGTCTCGTCATCGAACGGCGGATCGACCCTTGCATGTCGGAGGTCCTCGCTTGGGAAGACATCGCGCGCGCCCATACCAAAATGTGGAAAAATCAGCATAAGCCGGGCAATATGGCCGTTCTGGTTCAAGCAAAACGACCGGGCCTGCGCACTTTCGAGGATGTTCTGGAAGCCTGATCGCCGGCCTTTTTTTCGAGACGGCCATCCGTTTGCGCCCAAGACGGACGGCGCACGCTTTGCAGAAGGGCAAGGCCGGACCCAAGCATGAACGACATGGCCGTCAAGCAAACGCCCCCCCTGCCCGACCTTGTCGGGCGCGCCGCCAAGGCCCTTGCCGCGGCCGAAAAGCTGGTCGAAGCGGCCAGGGAAGCCGTTGCCAACCGCCTTACCGAGGACGGCCAGCTGAAAGGCGCGCTGCTGGACCGCCATCAATTTGCCGCCCACGGCTTTGCTTGGCTTGCGACCTATGTGGAGGGGCTTCGCCAGTTGCTTGGCTGGGCGAAGCGCCTGACGGAAGCGGGTGAATTCGGCGAACGCGAATCCCTGATTCTCGAAATCGCCTTCGGCGAATATTTGGCCCAGATCGCCGGCGGAATCGCCATGAGTCAGATTGAAATCGTTCGTCCCGGCGACCTTGGCATCACGGAGAAAGACCTCGCGGCCTTCGTCGCGGACGAGGCGGTGAAAAATTTGGCCTTTCGCGGAAGGGGCGATGCGGCCCGACTGCGGCTGGCGGAGCTTCTGAAGGAAAGCCTTGAGACCGGAAATTTCGGCGCCCTTGGCCTAGCCGACGAAACGCTGGAGCTCATCCGTGAACAGTTTCGACGGTTCTCCGATGAACAGGTAACCCCTTATGCCCATCAATGGCACCTCAAGGACGAACTGATCCCCCTTAGCGTCATCCAGCACATGGCCGAGCTTGGCGTTTTCGGCTTAACCATCCCGGAAGAGTATGGCGGACTGGCTTTGGGCAAGACGGCGATGTGCGTCGTCACCGAGGAATTGAGTCGCGCCTATATCGGGGTCGGCTCGCTCGGCACGCGCTCGGAGATCGCCGCCGAGCTTATCCGCAACCACGGCACGCCCGCCCAAAAAGAGCGCTATCTGCCAGGCATCGCAAGCGGAGAGATTTTGCCCACCGCCGTCTTCACGGAACCGAACGTGGGCTCGGATCTGGCCAGCCTGCGCACGCGCGCCGTGCGGGTAACGGGTGCGGACGGCAAGACGGCCTACCGCGTCACCGGAAACAAGACCTGGATCACCCATGCCGCGCGGGCCGATCTCATGACGCTGCTCGTCCGCACGAATTCCGAGGAGAAAGGGTATCTGGGCTTGAGCATGCTGCTTGCGGAAAAGCCGCGCGGCAAGGACGGCGACCACTTCCCGGCAAAGGGCATGACGGGCAGCGAGATCAAGGTGCTCGGCTACCGGGGAATGAAGGAATACGAAATCGGCTTCGACGATTTCGATGTGCCGGCGGAGGACCTGCTCGGCGGGAAAGAGGGCGAAGGCTTCAAGCAGCTGATGGCGACCTTCGAGAGCGCGCGCGTGCAGACGGCGGCCCGCGCGGTGGGGGTGGCCCAGAACGCGATGGAGCTTGGCCTGCGCTATGCGCTCGATCGCGTCCAGTTCGGTCGACCGATCTATGAATTTCCAAGGGTCGCCGGCAAGATCGCCTGGATGGCGACCGAGATCATGCTGGCCCGCCAGCTTGCCTATTTCGCGGCCCGCGAGAAGGACGCCGAGCGGCGCTGCGACGTCGAGGCGGGCATGGCAAAACTGCTGGCGGCCCGGGTCGCCTGGGCCGCCGCCGACAACGCGCTTCAGATTCACGGCGGCAACGGCTATGCAGAGGAATACCCGATCAGCCGGGTCCTGTGCGATGCCAGGATTCTCAACATCTTCGAAGGTGCCGGAGAAATCCAGGCCCAGGTGATCACCCGCGGGCTTCTGGCAAAACGTAACTAACGGCGCCGACGCGGTCCTTGACAAAGGGACCGATAAGGGAATAAAATCCTACTCATCTTCGGAAGACATGCGCCCGCGGCAAGGCCGACGGGCGTTTTTTTTTGCCGCATTCCCTTCCTCCCAACGCAGGAGCCCCCATGACGACCCTTCTCCCCCGTGACGACGACAACATCCCGATCCAGATTCTCCGTCTCAAGGCCGGAAAAGCCCACGCTATCAGCGTGACGGCGACGAGCGCTCGCAACACGACCGCCTTCGATGCGAACACCCGCGCGATCGCCGTTTATGCGACGGGCCCCTGCTTCATGCGCAGCGGCGGCGCAACCGTCGTCGCGGTCGCGACGGACCATTACCTGCCGGGCGGCACCTATCTTTACTTGTCCCTCGGCCAAGGAAAGGCCGGGCGGGACACCCATATCGCCGCGATCCGCGCAAGCGCGGACGTCACCCTCTACATCTCGGAGCTGGAGTAATGCACGGTCAAGTGGGGGCGCTCCTCAAGCCAAAGGCGGCCTTTTCCCCCTTGGGCCTTCCGGGCCTGAAGCTGTGGCTGGCGGGAAACCGCTCGGCCCTAACCCTAAACGCCGGCAATATCTCCCAGTGGAACGATGTTTCCGGAAACGGCAACCATGCCATCCAAGGGACGGCGACCCAGCAACCGGCCTATTTGGCGAATGCGGTTGGCGGCTTGCCCGGAGCCGACTTCGCCGGGGACAACCTGGACGGTCTGAACGTGGCCGCCGCCGCTACGGTCAACAACCTGTGGGCCGGCGGCGGGTATTTGGCCGTGGTCTTCAACCCGGACCAGATCAAGAGCCCGGACGATTGGGAGCGCCTGCTTACGAAGAACAATTCCACAAACGATGGCTGGGATATTTATCTCAGCAACGCGTTGTCTGGGGCGGGGATGCTTACCTTCTTTCAGACATTCAGCACGACTGGCGGCCAGTGGGAAACCACGACGCCACGAAGGCCGATCGTCGCCGGTCAGGCTAATTTGCTGGAGGTTAGCTATGACTCCGGCAGCGTAGCGAACGACCCGGCAATCCGGGTAAATGGGGCGCTGATTTCACTGGCGGAGGTTGCAACCCCGGTTGGCGCCGCCTTGAACGACAGCGCGAATGTCCTGCGAATCGGCAGGGATTGGTCCGGTGGCCGCGACCTGGATGGCAAAGTCGCGGAGGTGGCGATTTATTCCTCCGTTCCAAGCGCGGCTGAACGGATGACTTTACGGAATCATTTGGCGGCGAAATACGGGATCACGCTTACATGACAAAATATATGGAATTTCCAAGCGCGGCGACGGCAAAAGCCTTTGCAGAAAAGATGGGGCAGGCTCTCGGGCTTTGTGACGCAAACGGCGAGCCGACGGCGAAGGCCGTTGCAACAAAAACCTACCGCTACACGGAGCCAACCGAGCACCCTTCGGACGGGCGGGCAATCTGCGCCGTCAGCGCGGACGCCGAACCTTTTCTTGTCGAGGCAGAGCTTGCGGCGCTGAAAACGCCGGAAGCCGTCGCCGGGTTTTTCCCGGCGGAAGAGGCGTAGAAAGGTTTGCGGCCGATGGGCCGGGCAAAGCGGGTTCTTTTCGCTGGGTCTTAGCCCTGCGTCGCGCTAATCTTTGCGGTATGGAGACACTGGCCCATATTCTTCCCTACTTTGTCGGCCTTGCGTTGCTTGCCACCCTCGCCGTGCTGGCGACCGGCGTTGTCGCCATGTTTCGCGGCGGCGCGTTCAACGCAAAATACTCGAACAAGCTCATGCGGTGGCGCGTCATCCTGCAGGGAGTTGCCATTGCCCTGCTGGGGCTCATGTTCTACTTCTCGACGCGAGGTTGAGCGCGCATGGTGCGGCTTACGAAAATCTACACGCGCGGCGGCGACAAGGGAAAAACCTCGCTTGGCGGAGGCAAACGCGTTCCAAAGCACGACCTGCGCGTCGCCGCCTATGGGACGGTCGATGAAGCCAACGCCACCATCGGCATCGCGCGCCTCCATACAAGCGGGGAGACGGACGCCATCCTCCGCCGTATCCAGGACGATCTTTTCGACCTTGGCGCCGATCTTTGCACGCCAGAGAGCGGCAAGGACGCCCTTCGCATCGTCGATGCCCAGGTCACGCGCCTGGAAAAAGAGATCGACACCATCAACGCCGAACTGGAACCTCTCAATTCCTTCGTGTTGCCGGGCGGCACACCGGCCGCCGCCCATCTCCACCTTGCCCGCACCGTCGTTCGCCGCGCCGAACGGAAGATGACGGAACTTGCCGGCAAGGAATCCGTCAATCCCCTCGCCATCCGCTACGTGAACCGTCTCTCCGACCTTCTGTTCGTGCTGGCCCGACACTTGAACGACGCCGGCAAAAAGGACGTACTGTGGCGCCCCGGCGTCAACCGTTAATCTCTTTCTGAACCTCCTGAAACTCCCATCTCCCCCGGAATTGACACCTCCCCCGCACACCCGTATTGTGCGACTGCGAAATGCCCGGATCGGGCCGCGTTGCCGGCACCGGTTTCTTAAATCCCAAGACCAGCCAACCGCCAAACGATTGCAAGATACGGTTCACCGATGAAAGTACTCGTCGCTGTCAAACGGGTCATCGATTTCAACGTTCGCGTGCGAGTGAAGGCCGACCATACCGGCGTTGAAACCGCAAACGTGAAGATGTCCATGAACCCTTTCGACGAGATTGCCGTCGAAGAGGCGGTACGCCTGAAGGAAAAGGGAGCCGCCACCGAGGTCATCGTGACCTCGATCGGGGGGGCCAAATGCCAAGAAACCCTGCGCACGGCGCTTGCCATGGGGGCGGACCGCGCCATCCTCGTCGAGACGGACCTTGAACCAGAGCCGCTTGCCGTTGCGAAGATCCTGAAGGCGGTCGTCGAGAAGGAAGGTGGCGGTCTCGTGCTTGCCGGCAAACAAGCCATCGACGATGACAGCAACCAAACCGGCCAGATGCTGGCCGCCCTGCTGGGCTGGCCGCAAGGCACCTTCGCCTCAAAAATCACGATCGCCGACGGCAAGGCCGAAGTTGTCCGGGAGATTGACGGAGGCCTCGAGACGCTTTCCCTGAAGCTTCCGGCTGTCGTTACGACCGACCTTCGCCTGAACGAACCCCGCTATGCCTCGTTGCCCAACATCATGAAGGCAAAGCAGAAAAAACTCGACGTCCTGAAGGCGGAAGCGCTTGGCATCGATGTGCGCCCCAGGCTTAAGCTTCTGGAAGTCAGGGAGCCGTCGAAACGCGAGGCCGGCGTCAAGGTGACAAGCGTCGCCGAGCTTGTGGACAAGCTGAAGAACGAGGCCGGGGTGCTCGGATGAGCGTTCTGATCATCGCCGAACACGACGCCTCCGCGATCAATCCCGCCACCCATCGTACGGTCACGGCGGCCCGCGAGCTGGGAGAAGACGTTCATCTTCTGCTGGCAGGCGACGGCGACGCGGAGGCCGCCGCCAAGATCGAAAGCGTCCGGAAGGTGCTTGTCGCCAAGGGCGCGCACTACAACCATGGCCTTCCGGAAAATCTGGCAGCGCTTGTCGTGAGGCTGGCCAAGACATACAGCCACCTGCTTGCCCCCTCGACGACGTTTGGAAAGAACTGCCTTCCGCGCATCGCGGCCCTTCTCGACGTCGCACAAGTCTCCGACGTCGTGCAGATCGTCTCGCCGGACACCTTCGTGCATCCTATCTACGCCGGCAACGCGCTGGCGACCGTCCAGTCCTCGGACCCGATCAAGGTCATCACCGTGCGTACGACCGCCTTCAAGGCCGCGGCGGCGGAAGGTGGCGCGGCCGCCATCGAATACGTCGAGGCAGCCGAGGAAAGCGGTCTTTCGAGCTTTATCGGGCAAGCATTGAGCAAATCCGAGCGGCCGGAGCTCACCAGCGCCCGGGTCATCGTTTCCGGTGGACGCGGCATGCAAAGCGGTGAAAATTTCAAGCTGCTGGAAGCCATTGCCGACCGTTTGGGTGCCGCCGTCGGCGCCTCGCGGGCAGCCGTAGACGCCGGTTTTGTGCCCAACGATTATCAGGTTGGCCAGACCGGCAAAATCGTTGCGCCCGAACTTTATATTGCGGTCGGCATCTCCGGAGCCATCCAGCATCTGGCGGGGATGAAAGACAGCAAGGTGATCGTCGCCATCAACAAGGACGAGGAGGCCCCGATTTTTCAGGTAGCCGATTACGGGCTTGTCGAGGATTTGTTCAAGGCCTTGCCGGCGCTGATGGAAGAACTCGACAAACTGCTATAACCAAGCCTGCAACTCAGTCGGAAAAACAACTCATGATCGAAAAAGCTGGTGTCATCGGCGCGGGGCAAATGGGAAGCGGCATCACCCACGTGCTCGCACTTGCCGGTATAGACGTTGTGCTAAAGGATGTCAGCGAAGAGCGGCTGAAGAAGGCGATCGAAACGATCCAGTACAATATGAACCGCCAAGTCAGCAAAGGAAAGATCACGGAGGCGGATCAAAAGGCGGCGCTAGGTCGGATTAAATCGACAACGGATTATGCCTCTTTCAAGGAATGCGACCTTGTGATCGAGGCTGCCACCGAGAACGAGGATGTCAAAAAGAAGATTCTGCTGGAACTTGTTCCACATCTGAAGCCGGACGCCATTATCGCCACGAACACGTCCTCCATCTCGGTGACGAAACTCGCCTCCGTCACGGATCGGCCGGAAAAATTCATGGGCATGCATTTCATGAACCCGGTTCCGGTGATGGAACTGGTCGAATTGATCCGCGGCATCGCGACCAATGAAGAGACCTTTCATGCGGTTCGCGAGCTTACGGAAAGGATCGGAAAAAAAGCATCCGTGGCCGAGGATTTTCCCGCCTTCATCGTGAACCGCATCTTGCTCCCCATGATCAACGAGGCGGTCTATACGCTATACGAAGGGGTGGGCTCGGTTGAGGAAATCGATCGCGCCATTCGCTTGGGCGCCAACCACCCGATGGGACCGCTGGAGCTTGCCGATTTCATCGGCCTCGACGTTTGTCTCGCCATCATGCAGGTCTTGAACGAAGGCCTGGCCGACACGAAGTACCGCCCCTGCCCGCTTCTGGTTAAATACGTCGAGGCCGGCTGGCTGGGCCGAAAGACAAAGCGCGGGTTCTATGACTATACGGGCGAACAACCGGTACCGACCCGCTAGTCCCCGGCGACGGGTTTTCCAAGATAGGAGCGGACGAGGGCGAGCGCTTCCGGCGTATCCCAGTCGGCGAGGCCGGCGTGGCTGCCAAGCACCCGGCCTTCGTGATCGATGAAGGCGGTCACCGGCACCCCCACAAGGCCAAACGCCTTCGCCACCCTGCCTTTTGGGTCGAGATAAATCGCCAAGCGGTTGATGCCGAGCTCTTCGTAGAAGGGCTTCACGACCGCAAGACCGCCACGATCGAGCGCAAGCGCAAGAACGACGATGTCCTCGCCGGCAAGCAGCCCCGCCAGGCGATCCAGGGTCGGCAGCTCGCGCACGCAAGGCCCGCACCACGTCGCCCAGAGATTGAGAACGATGCCCTTCCCTCGCCAATCGGCAAAGCGCCGTTCCCGATATTCTTCGTCGTAGAAGACCGCATCCGGCACTGGCCGGGGCTTGGAAAGCGGCGTAAAGTGCAGGGCCGCTGGCGGAGGAAAGTCGGCCGGCGGGCGGGCAAATTGCCACCACCACGCCGCCAGCCCGGCGCCAATGGCAACCGCCCCGAGAACAAGGATCAAACGCAATCGGCTGGACATGGCAACCGGCAGTTCGACATGAAGACAAAATCCCCCCCCGTTACGGACAGCGCCCCGCCCCTTCGGCAGGGCCGCTTCGACCAGGCTCCGGACATTACCCTCGAAACAATCAATGCCTCGATCGGTTTTGACAAGCGGCTTTATGCGCAGGATATAGCCGGTTCGAAGGCGCATTGCGCCATGCTGGTGGCAACCGGCATCCTCGCCCATCCGGATGGCGAGGCGATCCTCAAGGGACTTGAGCGAATCGATGCCGAAATCCAAAAAGGCGAGTTCGAGTTCAAGGCAGAGCTTGAAGACATTCACATGCATATCGAAGCGCGGCTTCGGAAACTCATCGGCGAGACCGCCGGCAAGCTGCATACGGCCAGGTCGCGGAACGATCAAGTGGCGACGGACTTCCGGCTTTGGGTGCGAGAGGCCGTCGATATCGCGACCATCGCGCTTCGGGAATTGCAGGCGGCTCTGCTCGACCGCGCGGAAGAGCACGCGGAGACCCTGCTGCCCGGGTTCACCCATCTGCAGGCGGCACAACCGGTCTCCCTCGGGCATCATCTGCTGGCCTATGTCGAGATGTTCGGCCGCGATCGGAGCAGGCTCGAAGACTGCCGGCGGCGGCTCAACGAAAGTCCGCTCGGGGCGGCGGCGCTGGCCGGAACGTCCTTTCCCATAGACCGGGAAATGACGGCCGCCACGCTTGGTTTCGACCGGCCGATGGCGAATTCGATGGATGCCGTAAGCGACCGGGACTTCGCGCTGGAATATCTGAGCGCGGCGGCAATTACCGCGACGCATCTTTCGCGGTTGGCCGAAGAGATCATTCTTTGGTCGAGCACGCCGTTCGGTTTCATACGCCTGTCGGACGCTTTCTCGACCGGCAGTTCGATCATGCCGCAAAAACGGAACCCGGACGCCGCCGAGCTGGTCCGCGGCAAGGCGGGGCGCGTACTCGGCGCACTGACCACCCTACTCGTTGTGATGAAAGGGTTGCCGCTTACCTACAGCAAGGACATGCAGGAGGATAAGGAGCCCGTGTTCGATACGACGGACACCCTCCTTCTCTGCCTCGCCGTGATGACCGGTATGGTCCGCGACCTCGCGGTTGACCGCGAACGCATGCTCGCGGTGGCGGGGGCAGGCTACACGACGGCGACGGACCTTTCCGACTGGCTGGTCCGGACGAGCGGGCTTGCCTTCCGGGATGCGCACCGAATCACCGGCGAAATCGTGAAACTTGCCGAGAAGAAGGGCGTTGGCCTGGAAGAACTTCCCCTCAAGGAAATGCAACGCATCGAGGCTCGGATCACGAACGCCGTTTTCGATGTGCTTGGCGTTACGCGTTCCGTCGAAAGCCGGACGAGCGCCGGCGGCACGGCGCCGGCAAGGGTACGGGAAGCCGTGCGCCAGGCGCGGAGCCGCTTCCTATGAGGCGGGCGCTTCTTTGGCTGCTGCTGGCCTTTTGTCTGGCCGGGACGCTGACGGCGTGCGGCAAGAAAGGGGGGCTCGAGCCGCCCCGGGATACGGAAGACACCTACCCAAGGCAATACCCGCGATGAATCATTTTTGCTATCGTGACGGGATCCTCGCCGCCGAGGAGGTCCCGATTCCTCGCATCGCCGAGGCGGTCGGCACGCCATTCTATTGTTATTCGACGGCGACGCTTACCCGTCACTACCGGGTTTTCGCCGAAGCGTTCGCCGGGTGCGACGCTATGATCTGCTATGCCGTGAAGGCAAATTCGAATCAAGCTGTCCTTCGCACGCTGGCCGATCTGGGCGCCGGCGCCGACGTTGTTTCCGGCGGCGAGCTTCGCCGGGCGCTGGCGGCGAAGATTCCGGGAAGGCGAATCGTCTTTTCCGGCGTCGGCAAGACGCGCGAGGAAATGGCCCTTGCCCTGGATGCAAAGATTCTGCAATTCAACGTCGAATCGGAGGCGGAACTCGAAGCTTTGAGCGCCGTTGCCGCCGAGCGCGGGGAACGGGCGCCGGTGGCCATCCGCATCAACCCCGACATTGATTCCGGTTCCCATGCAAAGATCGCAACCGGGCGTCGCACGGACAAGTTCGGCATTGCGTGGGAACGGGTTGAGGGGGTTTATGACCAGGCGGCGGCCTTGCCCGGCATCGAGATCGTGGGTATCGCCGTCCACATAGGTTCGCAGCTTCTCGACCTTGCCCCGTTCCAGGCTGCCTTCGCGAAAGTGGCCGGCCTCGTAGGCACCTTGCGCGCCAAAGGCCACCCGATCGAACGGTGCGACCTTGGCGGCGGGCTTGGCGTTCCCTACAACCGGGAAAACCCGCCCGATCCGATGGCGTACGCCGCGATCGTCCGCGAGACGACGCAACCGCTTGGTTGCAAGGTAATCCTCGAACCCGGCCGACTGATCGCCGGCAACGCCGGCATCCTCGTCACCAAGGCCCTCTACCTGAAAGAAAGCACGGGCCGGCATTTCGTGATCGTGGACGCGGCCATGAACGACCTGTTGAGGTCCGCCCTTTACGACGCCTTCCATCGCATCGAACCCGTGGTGGAACCGGCGACGGGAAGCAAGGAAGCGCCGGTGGATATCGTCGGCCCGGTTTGCGAAAGTGGTGACCGTTTCGCAAGCGAACGGCCGCTGCCCCCGATCGCGGCGGGGGACCTGCTCGCCATTCGAACCGCCGGCGCCTATGGCGCGGTGATGGCGTCCGAATACAACACGCGACCCCTGGTGCCCGAAGTGCTGGTAACCGGCGACCGTTTCGCCATCGTGCGGACGCGGCCGACCGTCGAGGCGATACTCGCCCGCGAACCGATCCCCGACTGGCTGCGATAGAAGTCAAAAGGTGTAGCGAAGACCCGCCCACACGGCAGCGGGCGCGCCGGGGCCCAAGAAACGGTTGTCCGCGCCGGGACGGCCAAGTTCGCTCAAGAAGACCTCGTTCGCTTCACCGAAGACACCGAAGGTTTCGTAGTCGGCATTAAACAGGTTGCCGATCCGAAGATACGCGACGAGCGAATCCCGCAAGCGGTATTCGCTGCGCACGTTGAGGATGCCGTAGCCGTCGATCGTCGGCTGGTCGTTCCCTTCATCGCCCCGCAAGAATTGATTGGAGGCCAGGACAGACTCGAACGTCAATGTCCACGCCGGGGTGACGCGATAGGCCAGACCCAGCTTGGCGGAGTGAAGCGGGATCCCCGGAATCCGATCGCCGGGACGGACCGTTACCTCGTCGTTCACGGCGGCCGGGTTGTTCGGGCTGGCCATCTGAAGATGGGATTCGAAGGTAGCCTCGACATAGGCGTAGCTCGCATACCAATCGAAATCTCCATAACGGCCATTCAGGTCGAGTTCGATGCCCACCCGTTGGGTGATACCTGCGTTTTGAAAGAATCCGCTGCCGAGAGTGGGGCCGGCGCTCACGAAAACGATGTCGTCGAAATTCCGCGCCGCGAACCCCGCGACCGACCAGTTGACCGGGGCGTTCCCGGGCAACCCGTTCAGGCGGCCCCGGAATCCGGCCTCGACCGTTCGCGCCACAACGTCCGCAAGCGGCGGGTCCGACACGAAGGCGTTGGGAACGCGGCAAGGCTTGGCCGGGTCGGCGCAGGAAAGCTCGATTGCGGTGGGCGCCCGGTTGGATTCGCCATAGGACGCGTAGGCCCCGATCGAATCGCTGACCGCGATGTTCACCCCGACCGCCGGGTTGAATCGTCCGAACGTATGGACGCCGGCCAGATCCCCCCCAAACTTATCCTCGATACGAAGACGGGCGTAATTGTACCGGCCCGCCGCCGTCACCGTAAGACGAGGGGTCAGAGACAGCGTCTCGTTGAAATAAAGGCCGCAATATTCCGTATGGGAACGGAGGCTCGTGTTGAACGCGTCGTTCGGCGCCGCACCCAAGACCCCGACAAAGACGTCGCTTCCCGCAATCGTCCGGTCCGGCGTCAGCCCACCGATCTCGGTGTTGTTGCCGAAATCGACTGTTGCAAAATCCACGCCCGTGCCAAGCGTGAATGTGTTGTCGAGGCCAAAAAGACTGCTGCGAAGGTTGCCCTGCAAGGACGTCCCGTAGCCCGTGGAAGAGGTCACGGAGCGATTGAAAACGCCATCGCCGCCATTCGCTTCGTCTTCTTCGATGAACCCTCCCTGTTTCAGGTTGACGAGTGGCGCGCCCGCGCCATCGTCGAGGCAGAGCTCCTCTTCCGCGTCGCCGTCGGGGTCGGCCGCACACGCCCCGAACTCAGCCGCGTCACCGTTCAGCGTATTCCGTCGCGCCAACCGAAAATAAAAATTCGACTGCGCGGAAAGCTGTTCCGTAAGCCCCCGGTGAATCTGGCCCTGCAAAAAGAAAAGTTCGTTTCGCGTGTTGTCTGGATGCGTGAAGACGGCGGCCCGGTCGACATCGAGAAGCTCG
This sequence comes from Pseudomonadota bacterium, assembly GCA_040752895.1. NCBI lineage: Bacteria > Pseudomonadati > Pseudomonadota > Pseudomonadota bacterium. The sequence goes on along the minus strand of JBFMHN010000003.1, from coordinate 116,069 downwards.
CGCGGCGCGGCGCCATTTCCGTTAAGGTCGGTGTCGGCATACAGAAGGCTCAGATTGCCCTCGAGATTGACCCCGCGAAAGGCGAAGTCACCATAGAACTGGGCAAGATCGGAAGGCGAATTGTCCCGCCACCCGTCTTCGTCGAAGCCGGTCATGCCGAAGTAAAGGGCGGTGTTCTGCCAATGCTCCCCATATTCCGCGGTCCCGTGGACGCGGCCGAACGAACCGCCGGAAAGTTCTGTCCTAAACCCCGGGTGACGAAAGCCGTTCTTCATCTGCAGCACGATGGCGCCACCCAGGGCGTTCAAGCCGAAGACCGGGCTGGAGCCCGGGATAACGTGGATGGAATCGATCGCGAATTCGGGCACCAGGTCCCACTGCACGACATCGCCGAACGGCTCGTTGATGCGAACGCCGTTTTGGTAAATGGCGAGGCCCTGCGGCAGACCAAGCAAGGGGGATGCCGTAAAGCCGCGGAAATTCAAGTTCGGCTGCAAGGGGTTGCCTTGCGCTTCGTTGAGGGTGACGCTACCGATCTGTTTCGAGAGCTGCTCGCTTACCGACGGGATTTGGGCGGGATCGGGGTCGTCCATGGCGACCACCCGCACGTTGGCGGGGATTTTTTCCTTGGGGAGGCCCACGCCGGGCACCGGCGAGGTTGGAAAGATGACGACCCGAAGGCCGGTTGCGTCTTGCGCCGCCTTCTCCCCGCCCACCGCCAGCGCTGGCCACAGCAAGATCTGAGCGCAAAGAAAACCTGCGAATCGGCGCATCGACCCACTGCTCAATCCAGAACACTCGCGAAAATACGCGCCTTTTGTATAGGCGGCTGGAAGGATTGGCAACCAAGCGTCGGCTGCCTCCAAGGCGCATGGTGCGCGGGGTGTCCGCGGCGTGTGGATCAGAAACGGAACTCGTATTCCAGGAGCCATTTGAAGGTGGCGTCCGGCGAACCGCTGGTAAGGCCGAAGAGTACGCCCGTCTCGTATTTGAAAGCGGACGTCTCGGTCACGGGAAATTTCCCGTACATGACCGGCCCCACTTGGTGTTCCTGCTCGGAGGTCGCCAGGAAGCCGTTTATTTCGCCGGGTTTTCCGAACGCCTCCAACCCGATCTCGAACATCGGCATGAAGCGGTATTTCGCCTGGGCGGCGTATTCGAACTCGAACTCCTTCTCCTGATTGGCGCCGATTTCCTTCCGGAAAAGGGTGTTGAAGGTAACCTCTGTCCGGCCAAATTCCTTCAGGAAGATCGGCCCGAATTTTATCTTGTCCGCCTTGCCCGGATCGTCCGCCAGGGAGTATTCGGCGTAGAGGCCGAGATCGAGGAAGTAGGCGCCTTGAGGCGTCAGGTGAAAGACGCTTTCGAATTCGACCGCCTCGAAATTAAAATTCTCTCCCGGTGCCTTCTCGTATTCGAAGACGACTTCCCCCCACCAGAAATCCGTGAAGCCGTAGCCGAGGTCGAGCTTGTGCTTGTTTTTCTTGTTCTTCAAGGAATCGTCGTCGGCATCCACATGGCCACGGTATTCGATTTCCGCCTCGCCTTCTTCAACGTGGGGGGAATAGACCTTGTGCGTCGCGTGCGCTTTCGGGGAAAGGCCCCCCAAAAGAAAAACCGCCGCCAAAAAAATCGAAGCCGTTCGCACGTTCGTCCTCGCCTCCAATGGACCGCACCTAGCCTACCAACCTTCAGGAGATACGGCCCAATGGCAAATCGTTCCTTTGTCGAAGGGGGATGGCTCCAAAGATTTGAGAATGATTGTTATTTTCACCTTGCTTTTGCCTCCGCACTATGAGATTGATAATCACTATCATAAAAAGCTTTGCCGCTTATCTTTTATTAACTTCTTGAATTATCAATATAAATCATAGGAAGCCCATGCCTAAAAATCATCGCGCTTTGCTCCCTTCCGTAGGGCTGGCGCTCGCCACCCTTGCGACGCCAACTTTGGCCCAGGAACCGCCCAGCCAGAAAGAAATGTGGCAAATTCTCCAGGAACAACGGGAGCAAATACGAGTACTCCAGGAGCGGCTCGACCAAACGACGCGGAAGGTCGAAACCACCGAAAAGAAGATAGAGGCGACCGAGGAGCGCGTCGAAGCAACCGGCGCCATGGTCGAAAAAGTACGCGAAACGCGCAGCGACACGCCGGGCTGGTGGCAACGCACGCGAGTCGGCGCCTACGGCGAACTGCATTACAACGGGGGCAAAAAAGACGAAATCGACTTACATCGTTTCGTTATGTTCTTGAACCACGACTTTACGGATCGCATTCGCTTCTTCTCGGAAATGGAAATTGAGCACGGCGTCGCCGGGGAAGGCCAGAATGGCGAGGTCGAACTCGAACAGGCCTATCTACAGTTCGACCTTAGTGACCGTCACCGTGCGAACCTTGGGCTTCAATTGATTCCGGTCGGCATCCTTAACGAAACGCACGAACCAACAACTTTTTTCGGGGTTGAACGCAACCCGATCGAAACGAATATCCTGCCGACGACATGGTGGGAAGCGGGCGCCGGACTCAACGGTGAAATCCAGGAAGGAATCGGCTACGACGTTCTCTTCCATTCTGGCCTTGCGACGCCAACCACCGGCGCCAACGCTTTCAAGATTCGGAACGGGCGCCAGAAAGTTTCGGAGGCACCCGCCAAAGACGGCGCCGTTACGGGACGGCTCCGTTGGACCGGTTTGCCGGGAGTTGAAATTGGTGTTACGGGACAGTATCAAATGGACGTCACCCAAGACGTTTCCGATACCGACGCGACACTTTTCGAAGCGCATACGAACCTTCGCCAAGGGCCATGGGGCTTGCGCGCCCTATACGCCCGGTGGGACCTCAACGGTCCCGAACCGGAGGTTCTGGGCCGGGACGTGCAGCAAGGCTGGTATATAGAACCTTCTTACCGTTTTCGCATGCGAATCGGTGAGGTTGGAATCTTTGCGCGTTATAACGAATGGGATAACAATGCCGGCAGCAGCCTGGATACAAAATTCCAGCAGATCGACGTTGGTCTAAACTATTGGCCCCATGAAAATGTCGTCATCAAGATGGATTTCCAGGTTCAGGATTCACCCGCCGGCCAGACGGAGGACGACCGAGTGAATCTGGGGCTTGGTTATCAGTTCTGATGATCCCTCCGCTTATCTCCATTCGCTTAAGGCCCATTGCCTGGCCGGGTGCCCTGGTGGCCGCTGTCATAAGCGCCTGCGCTCTGGGGTACCCGGCTGCCGCCGCAGATGTTTACCTAGAACCGGAGGCTTTCCTCACTGAAGCCTTTCCGGAAGCCCCACCGAAGGCGGAAGTCCTATGGATCACAAAAGAACGCGAGGAAACCGCGCGCCGTATCCTGGGTCATGCTTTTGGCGCCCTCCGCCAGCGCTATTGGCGGAATGGCGATCAAACCGCCTGGATCCTTGATGAAATTGGGAAGGAACACCCAATCACCACCGGCTTACTTGTGGAAAAACGGGCGATCAAACGGATTCGCGTTCTCGTCTATCGGGAAAGCCGCGGCTGGGAAGTGCGCTACCCGTTCTTCACCAACCAGTTTGACGGCGCAACGTTGACGAGTGACCTGGAACTCGACCGCCATATCGACGGCATCTCCGGTGCAACGCTTTCCGTACGGGCGTTGACGCGCCTGGCCCGTCTTGCCCTTTATTTTCACGGCGAAGCGACTGGCGCGCCATGATCAAGCGAATCGTGCGGGAAGCCCGGAAAAAGCCGGCCTATAAATGGCATCGTCATATCGGAATTCTGGCGGCAATCTTTTTTGTATTTCTCGCCGTGACGGGAGTTGCGCTCAACCATGCCGAAACGCTGAAACTGGGCCGGCAACACCTCGCAAACGAATGGCTGCTCGACTGGTACGGGATTGAACCGCAGGTGGACAGCGTGAGCTTCGCCCTCGCCGGCGGGCGCTGGCTTACCGGCACGACGGCCTGGCTTTACCTCGACGGCAAGCCTGTCGCCGCGACAAGCGAAAAGCCCACCAGCATCGCCGAAGCCGACGGCATGCTCGCCATCGCAACCAAGAACGAAATCCTTTTCTTGACGCCAGACGGCAAACTCCTCGAACGCAGCGTTCTCGACATCGCTCCCGGCCGCATCGAAAGATTCGGCGTAAGCGCGGAGGGACTGATTGTCGCCGAAACCCCGGCGGGGAAATTTCTTGCGGATAAGGATCTGCTGGAGTGGAAACCGTCTCAAGCAACCGCCGCCTGGTCGAAGCCGGCTGCCGCACCGAAACACCTGCTCGAGGAAGTGGGAAAAATCGAGAGGGGGCACATCCTCAGTTGGGAGCGCGTTCTTCTTGACCTGCACAGCGGCCATCTGTTTGGGAGTTGGGGCCCCTACTTTATGGATGGCATTGCGGTCTTGCTTCTCGTTCTCGTCGTGACGGGCCTCTATATGAGCTTTACGAAACGCGGCCGATGACGAAGCCATCGGATTCTCCTGCGCCCGGGTTCGTTTGCTCCCGCCGACGGGCCTTGCGTATCGTTGCTGGTTCGATCGGGATAGCCACGCTTCCCCGAGCGGCATTCGGCAAGCCGGCCGTTGCATCCCCGCCCTTGCATCGCTGGGAGGGAAAGGCCCTCGGCGCGGAAGGGACTATCCTTCTCTACCACCCGGATGCCACCTATGCGCGCACGTTACTGGACGGTTGTGTGCGGGAAATTGAACGCCTCGAATCGCTGTTTAGCCTCTACCGCCCAGACTCTGTGCTTTGCCGACTGAATCGCACCGGCAGGCTTGCGGCACCGCCCGAAGATTTTCGCCGACTGCTGATCACCGCCAAGGAATGGCATCAACGGACGGCAGGCGCTTTTAATATCGGCGTCCAACCGCTATGGGAGCTTTACGCACGTCATTTCGCAATGCCGACCGCCGACCCGACCGGGCCAGCGCCTTCGGCTATCGCCCATGCTCGGGGACTGGCGGATATCGAGGGCGTTTGCATAACGCGCGAAGAAATCTTTCTGAAAAAAGCCGGCATGGCTTTAACACTTAACGGGATTGCCCAAGGGTACATCACGGACCGGGTGGCGGAATTCCTGAAGACCCAAGGCATGCGGCATGTCCTCGTCGAATTGGGTGAGTTCCGGGCAATAGCTGCACGGCCCGATGGCAGGCCATGGCGGATCGGCATCGCCAACCCGGACCGACCCTGGCGAGCGATCCGGACGCTGCCCCTGCGGGAGGGTGCCATTGCCACTTCCGGCAGCTATGGCATGCCCTTTGAACCCACCGTTCGCCATCATCATTTGTTTGACCCATTCACCGGACGAAGCGCCAACCACCACCGAAGCGTGACCGTGCTGGCGCCGGAGGCAACAACGGCGGATGCCCTTTCGACCGCGTTGGCCATCCTGCCGCAGGCGGATGGAGAAAGATTGCTTGCCGAGCTTGACGAGGTCGGCGCGGTTTTTCTCAATGCTCAGGGCGCGGTTTTCGTCAACGTTCAGTCGGTTGAATAGGTCGGGCCGAAACGCTTGAGAAAGTCCGTCAGCGCATAGGTTCGCTGGTCGTAGAGGCAGATATTCCCCTCAAAGGAAAAATAATAGACGTGCGCCTTGTCCCCGGCGATCACGAGGCGGCAAAAACCGTTCTCGGGATGGTCCTCAGGGCAACGCTGAAGGTCCATGTGGGGTATCTGCTTCTCGAATTCTTCGTAGCTCAGCCAGCAAGATTTTTCCGCGGCGCGGGCGGCGCTCGAGGTCACCCCCCACGCCAGGAGCGGAGCCGCCAGTAACGCCACAAGCTTGTGGGCACCCGTCTTCGCCAGCGGTGCGGCCGGCCCCCCATATAGCCGCATCAGGAGACCGATGCCGAGCAGGGTCGCCCCGTAGAAGACGAGTTGAACGCCATCAGGCCGCGCGCTATAGCCGATCAGCGTATGCAGCAGCTGGCCGATCACGCTGCGCTCGGAAAGGAGATGGGAGGTGTCCCAAACCGCCTGCCCGAGGGCGGGAAGCGCACCGGCCTGCACGAGGTAATGCGCGCCTTGGGAAGCAAGACCCGCCGCCAGGAACAGGATCATCCAGCTGGTGACGGTGAAAAGGTGCTTCGTCGGGATACGCAGCAAGCCGAAATAAAGGGCAAACCCGATGGCAAACCCGCCGGCAATACCGCCCAGGCTTCCTACCAGCATGTCGGCCGCCGCGCTGCCGCTTAGCGCGATGCCGTAAAGGAAAAGAACGACTTCGGAGCCCTCCCGCAAGGTGGCGAGGCCGACGACGACGGCAAGCACGTAAAGCGGGCGCGCGCCCAGACTGACCGCATGGCCCACCGCGGTCATCTGCCTTGCGATCTCGCGGCCGTGGCGGCTCATCCAGACGTTGTGCCAGCCAAGCATGAAAACGGCCAGAAACAGCACGCCGGCGTTGAAAAATTCCTGCCCCATTCCTGCCGCCACGCCGCCGATCGTCTGGGCGAAGGCGGCAACCAGCGAAGAGCCCGCGAGCCCGCTCAGGATACCGTAGAGGACCCACCGACCACGTCCGGCGACACCCTTCGTCCCGGCCATCACGATGCCAACGATCAGCGCCGCTTCAAAAATTTCACGGAACAGAATGAGTGCGCTTGCCAGCATGACGCTTTCGATTCCTATTTTGCGAGGATGCGGCCCTTCGCCGTTTTAGGGTGGAACTCGCCGAAATATTCGTAGATTCCGGGATCGAGCGGGCCGATATAGACGACCCCCTCCTTGCCGCCGAGGATGATCTTCTCGCGGTTTAGAGCGTAGCTTTCGAACTCTTCCGGGGTCGGATCGAGATTCTTCACGAGCAGCTTGATCTTCTTGCCGGCCGGCACTTCAAGATCGGCGGGCGAAAATTGGTGGTTTTGGATGGTGATCGTGTAGGTCTCCTCCGCCCGGCCAGGCGCAGCCAGAAAGCCCAGGGCGAGAAGAAGCCCGGCGAGCGCGAACCCGATTTTTTGCGCAAGTTTTTGTTTCATCGTTTGTTTCACCCGGGCCCTTGATGGGGGTTGCCCCTAAAAGTGAGATTGCAAATCATTCTTAACATGGAAAAATAGGGGCGCTCCCCCGGCCTGTCAAGGAATTTGACGGTGGGGGCCTTCGAGAGAAGGGTTGGGGGCGGTTAAAAGCGCGTGGCCCAGCTATTCGCCGACAACCAAATTCTCGGCTGAGAAGCGACCGTTCTTGCCGGGCGAAAGCTCATACTCAACGCGCTGTCCTTCGGTCAACGTGTTCAAGCCGGCACGCTGCACGGCCGAGATATGCACGAACACATCCTTCGAGCCGTCCTCCGGCTGAATAAACCCATACCCCTTGACCGAGTTAAACCACTTCACCGTTCCAACAGACACAAGCTATGCACTCCTGATATCAAACCAAAAACACCCCCCGTCGCCGGCATCCGCCCGCCCGAACGGGATGACGCCACACACAGGAGGAAGCGTATTCTACCGTGGCCAAATCGGCTCGAAAAGTGCCTGGAAAGAAAAGATAGAGAAGAGAATGGTGCCGCCTGCGTGACTCGAACACGCGACCCCCGCATTACGAATGCGGTGCTCTACCAACTGAGCTAAGGCGGCGCAGGGCGCTGGCAAAGTACGACCGGAGACCCTTCACGTCAACGGGCGCGCCGCACCGTTGCCTTGGGGAAACCAGATGGTCTGAGCGGCGCCGTCGCGGCGGAGTTCGGGTCTTCCCTTGCCCAAAACCGCGCCGGGCAAGGCCCAGGCGAAGCCGTCGAAGGTGCCGCAATTCGCGCAGACCGGCGACCACGATTCGGCGACCGTGCCGCAATTCCCGCAAACCCACGCGGCGTCTGACGGCGCTTCGAGGACGCGCCGCCGCCAGGGTTCGGCCGCCGCCGCGTTGCCGGTTTCGGCTTCTTCGAGTTCCGCCATGCAACGGAAGGCGCGCGCCGATGGCGCCGCAGCAACCACCTTCGCCAAATGATCCCGAGCCACACCCCAGATATGCGCCGCAAGGGCGGCTTCCGCGATGGTAAGATGGCTTTCCGGGTGATCCGGGCGACGGACGGCCAGTTTCTCGATTTGGCGAAACCGCCGAAGCGCGTCCGAGGGCGGGAAGATTTCCAGATAAGCCATGGCAAGATTGGGGTGCGGCGTTTTCGACCACGCCTTTTCAATCGCCTTTCTGGCCCGGCGGGCTTTCCCGTCCTTCATGGAAAGGCGTGCGTAACGTATCGCCGCCGGCGCAAAGTCCGGCGCACTTTTCCAGGCCGCCTTCGCATAATCGCGCGCGTCGTTTGCCCGCCCCTCGTCCTCCGCCAATGCGCTCTGCTGAAGCTTCAGCGCTGCGATCTGCCGGTTTCCTTCCGCCGCCGGGATGACCCTGCGTTTTATCGCCAGCGTCAGCGTCGCCTCGGCTTCCCGCCAGTCTCCGGCGCGCCGGAGAAGGCTGAAAAGCGCCTGAACGACCCAAGGCGTTTTCGGATGCAGCGCGTAGGCGCGATCGGCGAGCCTCAACGCCTCTTTATCGTTGCCTTCGCGAAGGGCTTGCACGAAAAGACCGCGGATGCCGAGAAAGGCCATCTCCGGTTGATCGAGCATCGATTCGAAATAGCCGGCCGCCGCCCGTTCATCCCCCCGGAGCTGGGCGGCCTGGGCGGCAAGCAGCAGAACGAGCGGCGGATCGCGCAGGAGCCCTTCCGCCCGCTTGGCCAAGCGGCTCGCCTCTTCCGCATCGCCCGCCGCCACGGCCACCAGGCCCTGGGTCAACGCGCGCTCGCCCCGCCGCCGCCGTTTCTCCCGAAAGGCCGCGGCGATCCGGCGCGGGGCTGTGGCAAGGAGCCGCCACACCCGGTCAAGCAAGATCGCGGCAACCGCGCCCACCGCCACCGCAACGAGCAGGAAGCCCGCCGAGGAGCGAACGCGGTAGTCGCCGAAGGTAATCAGCACGGTGCCGGGATGCCCGGCCACCCACGCCGTGACGATGACCAAAACGGCGAGGATCAGAAAAAAAACGAAAGTGCGGATCATGGCTGCGCCGCCGACGGCTTCGCTCCGCCTGGGAAGGCAAGTTGCCGGAGACGCCGGATCGCGGCTTCCGCCGCAAGACGCGCCTCGGCGTCGCGGAGCCATGATTCCATCGCCCCCCCGGCCGGGCCTTCGATTCCCCTGAGCAGCGCGACACCACGTTCAAGATCGCCGGCCTCAAGCGCCAGTTCCGCCCGGGCCAGCACCGCTTCGAGGCCATCGCCCTCAAAATCCCCGGTCCGCCGGATGGTCAACACGGAGGAGAGGTTGGCGAGCAGCTTTTCCGTCCAGTTCGCATCGGGCTTCAACCGGTCAGCTTTCAAGGCCGCCGACGCCATCGCATCGTAGCGTGCCCGCAGCATCGGCAAGGTCGCAATGCCCCGATCCGCGTAGGCCGCGATGGGAGCAACGGCCTCCTTCATGATCGGGTCCTCGCCCGCCACCGCCAGCAGGTCCATCAACCGCTCGCGGAACGGGCCATATTCCCAAAGGCCCTCGCACAGGCCTTCGACAGCCAGGAAGCGGCGGTTGGCGACAGGATCGACCGGGTCGGCTTTCGTCACGCGGACAAGATCGGCAAGTTGAGCGGCAAGGCCTTCGACGGCGGTTCGAAGCGCTTCGATTTCCGCCTGCGAGGCCGCCTCGCCACCGCCAGCACCTTCGAAAATCTGGCTCTCGAGAGCGGCAAGCCGGCCATCGAGGGAAGCCAGATCGGTTTCGATCGCGTTCAGTTGCGCGGTCGTGCCTTGGGAGGTTTGCGGCAGGATTTCGAAGGCCTCTTCAAGGGCGGCTACGCGTGCGGAAAGGACGTCCGTTTCCTTCTGCGTTTCCTTCTGCGTTTCAGGCTGCGTTTCGGGAAACGCGAGCCAGCCCGTCCACTCCTTGGGCAAGGGAAAGGCATAAAGGGCGGCGAGACCACCCGCCAGCAGGAGCAGGATAAGAAGGGCGAGAGGCAACCAGAGACGACGCGCTTTCCGGGTTGGAGGGGCTTGCTCGGTTTCCGTCTTTGGTTCTTCCTGGTCGCTCATGGGAATCTATCCTTCGGGGTTGTCGCCGCGGCCGACGGCCGAGGCGTCTTCGAGCTCGCGGAGAAGGGATTCGACGTTCGGGGACGGTGCCACGCGAAGTCCTCGCCAGTGAATGGCCTTGGCCGCCTCGGCCACCGCGGGGCTCAAGCAAAACGCCAGAACCCGCTCGCAGGAAGCGGCAAGTCCCGCCTCGTTCACCAGCCTAACAAAGACGCCTGCCGTCCGGGGAGAGAAAAAAAGGACCGCGTCGATCGCCTCTTTTTCGAGCGCGCCGGCCAGCCTTGGCGAAAGCCCCTGGGCCGGCCGCGCCTCGTAAAACGCCTCGCACCGCACCGTCAACCCGCGCTTGGCAAGCGCGCCGGCCAGATCGCCGGCGACGTTTTTGCCGGCGGCGTGCAGAAGCACGCCCGCCTTTGGGTCCGCGCACTCGGCCACCAGGTTGGCCAGGCTTGCCACATCGCCCTTCGCACTTTGAACCATCCGAAAGCCAAGGGCGCGCGCAAGCTTTGCCGTCGCCTCACCGACCGCGTAAACCGGAAGATCCCGTTTGGCCGTTGCTTGAGCGAGCGCCCGCGCACCGTTCGCGCTCGTCAGCAAGAAAGCCTGCACGCCTTCCGTCGCAAGCGGAACGCCGGGAATCTGTTGGATATCGAGCATAGGCTCAATCAGACTCGTGATGCCGCGCGCCTGAAGAAGAACCGCCAAAGCCGCCGAATCTTCCCTCGGGCGCGTCAACAGAACGTACATCTTCGTCAACCGAGGCTCGCGAAGAATTCGGGCCCCGCCTTTTTCCTCAATTCCCCTCCCACCTCGCGGCCGATTGTTTCGGCGTCGTCGGTGCTTCCCCGGCGTTCCGCGTCGTAGCGAAGCGAGCCGTCGGGCAGCGCCACCATGGCGCGGAGAAGAAGCGTGCCCCGGTCAACGGCCTCGGCCAGGGCGGCGATTGGCGTGCGGCAGGAACCATCCAGGACGGCAAGGGCCGCCCGCTCGGCCGCGACGCAACGGTTGGTGAGGGGGTCGAAGATAGGTTCGAGAAAGTCTCGCAAGGCCGAATCTCCGACCCGGCATTCGACCCCGATCGCGCCTTGGGCGGCGGCGGGCAGAAAAGCGTCCGGTTCGAGCGTCGCCGTGATGTGGTCGGAAAGGTTAAGTCGCTTCAACCCGGCTACGGCAAGCAGAATGGCGTCCGCCTCGCCTTCCGAAAGCTTGCGAAGCCGGGTTCCCACGTTCCCGCGCATGGGCACGATTCGCAAGTCGGGCCGAAGGTGTTTCGCCTGCGCTTGCCTGCGCAACGAGGACGTCGCGAGCGACGCCCCTTTCGGCAGATCGGCGAAGCCGGCATAATTCCGCGAGACGAAGCCGTCCCGCGGATCCTCCCGGGGAAGACAACCCGCGATGCAAAGCCCGTCGGGCAGCCAGGTCGGCACGTCCTTCATCGAGTGGACGGCAAGGTCGAGGTCGCCGCGCAGCAAGGCCTCTTCGATTTCCTTCGTGAAAAGGCCCTTGCCCCCCAACTCACTGAGCGGGCGGTCCAGCACCTTGTCGCCGGTCGTTCGAATGATGTGAATCTCGATCGCCTGCGGCAGGCCAAGCGCGGGGTGGGCGGCGACCAGGCGGTTTCGCACTTCCTCCGCCTGAAAGCGCGCCAGCTTGCTGCCTCTCGTGCCTATGCGAATGGCTTTCCCCGCCGTCATTTCCTGTGTGTAGTGCTTGCCGACCCGCAAGGTAAAGTGGTTATTACGGAAAGGAAAAACCCTTCCACAAGGAACCTTGAAAAGCCGAGCGGAATGGAAAAACCGATGGTTGTGCTTGGGTTGGAGAGCAGTTGCGACGAAACCGCCGCCGCGCTGGTCAATGACCGCGGGAAAATCTTGGCGGAAGGCCTTTTTTCCCAGATCGCGGCCCATGAGCCCTATGGCGGAATCGTGCCGGAAATCGCCGCCCGCGCCCATCTCGAACGCCTGAATGAAATCGTGGCCGGGGTGATGAAGCGGGCCGGGCTTGGCTTCGACGCCCTCGACGGGGTGGCGGCGACGGCCGGGCCGGGGTTGATCGGCGGGCTTATCGTCGGCGTCATGACGGCGAAGGCGATCGCCGCGTTCCAAGGGCTACCCTTCCTCGCCATCAACCACTTGGAGGGGCACGCGCTTTCCTTCCGTCTGCTCGAAAAACTCGATTTTCCCTATCTCCTGCTTCTGGTGTCCGGCGGGCATTCGCAGTTCGTCGTCGTCGAGGGAGTGGGCCGTTATGTTCGGCTTGGCACGACGCTGGACGACGCCGTCGGGGAAGCCTTCGACAAGGTGGCGAAGCTTCTGGGCCTGCCCTATCCCGGCGGACCGCAAATCGAGAAGGCGGCAAGGCATGGAAATGCAAAGCGCTTCGAACTTCCCCGCCCGATGATACGGCGGGAAGGTTGCGACCTTTCCCTTTCCGGCCTGAAGACGGCGGTCCGCCAAACCGTCGCCGGCCTGAAGGGAGATGCCGGCCTCGTCGCGGACATGGCCGCCAGCTTCCAGGCCGCCGTCGGAGACGTGCTGGCCGACCGCTCAAAAAACGCGATCCGCCTTTTTCATGCGCGCCATCCCGACGGCAAGGCGTTCGTCGTCGCCGGCGGGGTTGCCGCGAACGCTTATCTGAAGACGAGGTTGCGGCAACTCGTCGAAAGCGAAGGCATGCGGCTGCACGTGCCGCCGCCGGAACTTTGCACGGACAACGGCGCGATGATCGCCTGGGCCGGTATCGAGCGGCTTCGTCTGGGGCTGACAGACGCCTTCGATTTCGCTCCAAAACCCCGCTGGCCGCTGGACCCGGCTGCTGCCCGGCACCCGGAGACCCCGTCTTGATCCGGCCCCTTTCGTGCTAGAGTAAACGCCATGGCACGGATCGGGGTTGTCGGTGCGGGGGCTTGGGGAACGGCGCTGGCGAGCGCCGTCCGCCGGCAAGGGGGCGAGACCGTCCTCTATGCGCGCGAGCCGGAGGTCGTCGAGGCTATCCGAAAAACCGGCGAAAACACGCCCTTCCTGCCGGGGGTCAGGCTCGACCCTTCGATTCGCCTGACGAACGCCTTCGAGGACGTCGCCAAGGCGGACACCCTTCTCCTCGTCACGCCGGCGCAGCACGTGCGAAAGGCCTGCGAGAATCTTGCCTCGCATTTGAAGAAGGGAACGCCGGTCGTCCTCTGCGCGAAGGGAATCGAGCAGGCGAGCGGCAGTCTGATGAGCGAGGTCGTTCGCGAGACACTGCCGCAGACCCCGCTTGCCGTGTTGTCGGGGCCGACCTTCGCGGACGAGGTGGCGCGCGGCCTGCCGACGGCGGCAACCCTGGCCTGCGAAGACGAGACGCTCGGCGAGCACCTGCAGGTCCTGATCGGAAGCCCGCGTTTTCGTCTCTACCTTTCCGACGACATCATCGGGGTTCAGGTCGGGGGCGCGGTAAAGAACGTGCTTGCAATCGCCTGCGGGATCGTCGAGGGCCGCGGCCTCGGCAGCAACGCCCGAGCCGCCTTGATCACGCGGGGGCTGGCCGAGATCGCACGCCTTGGCGTCGTCCTGGGCGGCCAGTTCAGAACTTTCATGGGGCTGTCCGGCCTTGGCGACTTGACGCTTACCTGCAGCAGCCGCCAGTCGCGGAATCTCTCCCTCGGCATCGCCCTTGGCGAAGGCAAGACGCTTGCGGAAGCGACGGCGGGCCGCAAGTCGGTTGCGGAAGGGGTGTTCACGGCACATGCCGTGTCGGAACTGGCTTCTCGCCTTGGCCTCGAAATCCCGATCGTGATGGCGGTTCGCGACGTGCTGCATCGCGGCGCAAGGATCGAAGAAGCCATCGAAGGCCTGCTTGCCCGACCGATCGGAGAAGAATTACCGGAAGAAGCGAGGGACGTCTAACCCTGCCGGCGTACGACCCGATGGAATTCCAAAAACCGTAACGGTCGCGCTTTATAAAATCGTCCTGCCGAAGGGAGGCTACGCAGACATCCGATGAAATACTGGCTTATGAAATCGGAGCCCGGCACCTGGTCGTGGGAAGACCAGGTGCGGAAAGGCACCGAGCCCTGGGACGGCGTTCGCAACCATCAGGCAAGCAACAACCTGAAGGCCATGAAGAAAGGGGACCGCGCTTTCTTCTACCATTCCGTCAACGAAAAGCGGGTCGTCGGCATCGTGGAAGTCGTCCGGGAATATTACCTGGACCCAACGGACCTTTCCGCACGCTTCGGCATGGTCGCCGTGAAGGCCGTCCGCCCTTTGAAGCGACCGGTGACGCTGGCCGAGATCAAGCGGGAACCCGCGCTTCATCATCTTGCTCTGGTTCGCCAATCCAGGCTTTCCGTCCTGCCGGTTGACCGGGACGCATGGGTGCGGATCTGCAAGATGGGCGAGACCGGGCCATAGCAATGATCGCCGCCAGAAAGGCGCCGCGATTCCTCTGCCGCCTTGCCGACATTCCGGAAGGCACGGCCCGCGGCTTTCCGATGCCGCAAGCGCCTTACCCGCGGGCGATTTTCGTCGTTCGCTTGGGACGCAAAGTGTACGGCTATTGGAACCGCTGCCCCCATCAGGGAACACCGCTCGACTGGACGCCAAACCAGTTTTTCGACTTTGAGAAGACGCATCTGCAATGCGCCACCCACGCCGCCCGGTTCCGGCCAGACGACGGCTTTTGCGTGGCGGGGCCTTGCAAGGGAAAGGCGCTCGAACCGGTGGTGCTTCGCGTGAAAAACGAAAGAATTTACCTGGATAGCTAGAGAGGGCGCCCCGGCCTTGTCTGGCCTCGCCAATGTCCTAAACTGGCGGGAAGCAAAAGAAAAAATCCGAAAGGAAGCCATCGCATGTCCGAACATCTCGTGATCCCGGTGCCCGAGGCGGTGGCAAAGGCCGCCTGGGCGGATGAAAAAACCTATGCGGAAATGTACCGGCGCTCGATCGAAGACCCCGAAGGGTTCTGGCGGAAGGAAGGCAAGCGGATCGACTGGATCAAGCCCTACACGAAGATCAAGGACACTTCCTTCACGGGCGATGCGCGCATCCGCTGGTTCTATGACGGGACGCTGAATGTCTCTGCCAACTGCATCGACCGCCACCTTCCCGAGCGCGCCGATCAGGTCGCGATCCTCTGGGAAGGGGATGACCCGAAGGAGGACAAGAAGATCACCTATCGCGAGCTTCACGCGCAGGTTTCGCGACTGGCAAACGCCTTGAAAGACCGCGGCGTCAAGAAAGGCGACCGGGTGACCATCTACTTGCCGATGATCCCCGAAGCGACCTACGCGATGCTCGCCTGCGCGCGGATCGGGGCAATCCACTCCGTCGTATTCGGCGGTTTTTCCCCCGCGTCGCTGCATGGCCGCGTCGCGGATTGCCAAAGCACGGTCGTGGTCACGGCGGACGAAGGCATTCGCGGCGGAAAAAAAATCCCCCTCAAGGCGAACACGGACGAGGCGCTCAAGAACTATTCGGGCGTTCACACCGTCCTCGTCGTCCGGCGGACCGGCGCCGACGTCAACTGGGTGAAAGGCCGCGACGTGGCTTACGAAGAGGCGGTAGCGGCCGCTTCGGCCGACTGCCCGCCGGAGGAAATGGGCGCCGAGGACCCGCTCTTCATCCTCTACACCTCGGGCTCGACCGGCAAACCGAAGGGCGTCCTGCATACGAGCGGCGGCTACCTTGTCTTTGCCGCGATGACGCACCAATACGTCTTCGATTACCACGAGGGCGACGTTTACTGGTGCACGGCGGATGTCGGCTGGGTCACCGGGCACAGCTATATTGTCTACGGCCCGCTGGCGAACGGGGCGACGACCTTGATGTTCGAGGGCGTTCCGAACTACCCGGACTATTCCCGCTTCTGGCGGGTCGTGGACAAGCACGGCGTCAATATTTTTTACACGGCGCCGACGGCGATCCGCGCCCTCATGCACGAAGGCGACGACCCGGTGAAGAAAACAAGCCGGAAGTCGCTGCGCCTCCTTGGCTCGGTCGGCGAGCCGATCAATCCGGAAGCCTGGCTCTGGTACCACCGCGTCGTCGGCGAGGAACGTTGCCCGATCGTGGACACCTGGTGGCAGACCGAAACGGGCGGCATCCTGATCACGCCGCTGCCGGGGGCAACGGCGCTGAAGCCGGGGTCCGCCGCGCACCCCTTCTTCGGCGTGAAGCTGGAAATCGTCGACGCGAAGGGAACCCCGCTGCAAGGCGCCTGTGAAGGGGGGCTTTGCATCGCCGATTCCTGGCCCGGCCAGATGCGGACCGTCTATGGCGATCACAAGCGTTTCGTTGAGACCTATTTCGCAACCTATCCGGGCTATTATTTCACCGGCGACGGCTGCCGCCGGGACGAGGACGGCTATTACTGGATCAGCGGCCGGGTCGACGACGTGATCAACGTGTCCGGCCACCGGATGGGGACGGCCGAAGTCGAGAGCGCACTGGTCGCCCACCCGAAAGTGTCCGAGGCAGCCGTCGTCGGCTATCCGCACGCCATCAAGGGCCAGGGCATCTACGCCTACGTCACCCTGATGGCGGACGAAAAGCCATCCGAAGGCTTAAGGAAGGAACTCGCCCAGTGGGTGCGGAAGGAAATCGGCCCGATCGCGGTGCCGGATTTGATCCAATGGGCGCCAGGCCTGCCGAAAACGCGTTCCGGAAAAATCATGCGCCGGATCCTGCGCAAGATCGCCGGAAACGAATACAAAGACTTGGGTGATACCTCGACACTTGCCGATCCCGACGTCGTGAACGAGCTGGTCGAGAATCGCATGAACCGCTAGCGGCTTCCTTCGACAAGCATTTTGCACCAAGACTGGCGCTTGCCACCCGCGTAGGTCCGCGCAAGCCCGGCCGCCAGCAGCGCCTCGCTCAAGTCCGCGCCGGTCGCCAGCCTAACCCGCGCCAGGACGCGGCCGGCGTATTTTCCGAAGCGAATGTCGGAAAGCCAGATATGGCCTTCGGCCGCCTTCTCTTCCACGAAGACGCGCGCCCGATCGGCAAGGACGCGCTCTTCCGCGCAGCGCGCTTTCCGTTCCGGCGCGTCAACACCGGAAACACGAACGAGCGTTTCCACCCGGTGGCCGAGCCAGACCTGCGCCCGCACGACAAGCGTGTCGCCATCCACCACGCGCAGCACTTCCGCCAACACCGGCCCGGGCAACGTCTCGCCGGCAAGCGCGCCCGCCGTCAGACCGCAGGCCAGCGGGAAGAATGGAAAAAACATCAAGAATCGCCGGAAGTAGCCAACCATCTCTGCCGTCCGTCTCGCGGGACCTTGGGCGGTGGAAGTATTCCACAAAGCCCGTCACCGCCCGGCACGCGATGGCATGAAAGCGCCTTCTAGCGCGCCGCTTTTTCCAAAGTGTGGCGCGTCTCCCGCCTCAAGGCAAGAGTTTTTAGGTTTTAATTCATAATTAAGGAATTATGGCCTAAAAATCCGAGCAGCGGCCCTTCTGTTCCCAGTCCCCATACCGGGTCGGCTCCGGTCCTTTCGGCCCGCCGATCTCCTGCAGCGGCGGGGCGAACTTGCCCTTCGCTTTCTTGACCGGCCCGGCTTTTTTGACACGTCCGGCACCGGCCGGAGAAGGGAACGGCGAGGAGCGCGGCTTATCGGAGCTTGCGGCCATCCGAAACCTCGTGGGAAGAGAAGGAAGTTGAAAGTTTAACATTGCCCTCTTTTTCCATGAACCCTTTTTCAAGCCCGCGTCAAGCCGCCCTGAAATTTCTTGCGGCGACCCTTTCAGGCAAGGCCTCCTTCGAGGAGGCTTTTGCGAAGGACGGCGAGATCGAACGTTTCGAGTCAAGAGACCGCGCCTTCGTCCGCAACCTCGTCGCAACAACCCTGCGCCGCCTGGGGGAGATCGACGCCCTGATCGATCACGTTCTCGAAAAACCCCTGCCCGCGAAGGCGGCGACGGTGCGGCACCTGCTGCGGATCGGGATCGCGCAGCTTTGCTTTCTTAACACCCCGCCCCACGCCGCCGTCCACAGCAGCGTCGAGCTTCTCGACGGCACGGTGCTTGCCGCTTACAAGGGACTTGCCAACGCCGTGCTGCGCCGCCTCGCCGCCGAGGGAAAGACCCTGCTCGGATCGTTCGATACGGAGCGCCTGAACACGCCGGACTGGCTCTGGCAGTCGTGGACACGGGCTTACGGCGAGGCGACCTGCCGAAAAATCGCCGCGGCGCATCTTCGGGAGGCCCCCCTCGACCTCACCTTCCGCAAAGGAAAGGAAGGCTTGGCCGAAAAGCTGGGCGCCACACGGCTGCCATGGGGAAGCTTCCGTCTGCCTGGCAGCGGCCGCGTGGACGAACTGCCCGGCTATGGGGAAGGGGCGTGGTGGGTGCAGGACGCCGCCGCCGCACTTCCCGCGATGTTCCTCGGCGACGTCGGCGGGACTTGCGTGCTCGACCTTTGCGCCGCGCCGGGCGGCAAGACGGCCCAGCTTGCCGATCGCGGAGGGCGCGTGCGGGCGATTGACCGCTCGCACGCCCGGCTTTTACGGCTGCGTCAGAATCTCTCCCGGCTTCGCCTCGAAGCGGAAGTTGTCGAGGCGGACGCCACGCAATGGCGGCCGGAGACGCCTGTCCCTTTTGTCCTTCTGGACGCGCCCTGCAGCGCGACCGGCACCATCCGTCGCCACCCGGATATCCTCTGGCAGAAGACGCCGGCCGATCTGCGGAAACTGACGGCCTTGCAGGACGCCCTGCTGAACGCGGCGGTGGCGATGACGGCGCCTGGCGGCGTCCTCGTCTATTCGGTCTGCTCGCTGGAACCGGAAGAAGGCAAAGAACGGATCGAGGCGCTGCTCGCCAAGGGCGCCCCGCTTGAACGCTTTCCCATCGCGCCGGCCGAGGTCGGCGGGGTCGAGGCGCTTCTCACGCGGCAGGGCGAGCTTCGCACGCTTCCCCTGCATCTCGAATCGCTTGGCGGGCTCGACGGTTTCTTTGCCGCGCGCTTGCGAAAGCTCTGCTGAGGGTGACGCCGTATCGAAGACCCCGAATCGCTTGCCGTTGCGCGGACATGCGCCGCCTTGCGGGCCTCTCGGGAAGCTGTTAGGAAAGCCCCATGCAGCAGCCGACGCGGATCGCGCCTTCTATCCTTTCCGCCGACTTCGCGAAGCTAGGCGAGGAAATCCGGGCAATCGAGAAGGCCGGCGCCGACTACATCCACATCGACATCATGGACGGCCATTTCGTCCCGAATCTCACCATTGGGCCAGCGGTGGTGGCGGCACTCCGGCCATACAGCGCCCTTCCCTTCGACGTTCACCTGATGGTAAGCCCGGTGGACCCCTACATCGCGCCCTTCGCGGAAGCGGGCGCAGACATCCTCACCGTCCACCCCGAGGCAGGTCCGCACCTGCACCGCACGCTTCAGTTGATCAAATCGCACGGCAAAAAGGCCGGCGTTTCGCTGAACCCAGGCACGCCGATCGCGGCCATTGAAAACGTCTTCGACGGCATCGAGCTTATCCTCGTCATGACCGTGAATCCGGGCTTCGGGGGGCAAAGCTTCTTGCGCTCGCAATTGGCGAAAATCCACGCCCTTCGGAAAAAGATCGACGCCAGCGGCCGAACCATCGATCTCGAGGTTGACGGCGGCATCAACGCGAAAACCGCGGCCGATGCCGTTGCGGCAGGGGCCGACATCCTGGTCGCCGGCACCGCCACCTTTGAAGGCGGGCCGGACTATTATGCCAAAAACATCCTGCGCCTACGAAACGGAGCCGATGTCGCCACTCGACGGGGCTGAAGGAAACGGCTTCGAACCGTCCGACCTGTATACGCACACGGGGTCGGCAGGATCGGCGTTTAGCGCGGCGGTCGAGCGTTCCTTGTGGAAATTTCGCGCCCGCATCGAAGCTGCGCTTTACGGCAACCCGCTTTACCCTTTCTTCCTCGTCGGCAAAACGCCGAGACGGCTTGAAGCCACCCCGGCGGATCCATGGCCGGGGGATCGCAAGCGGGGAGAGGCCATTCTCGACCGCGCCTTCCCGTTTCTGGGCGTGACGGTCCGCGCCGATCCGTCGCCGTGGCAGGTGGAGGCGGATCCGCGCTGGCTTGCCGAGCTGCATGGTTTTGCCTGGCTCCGCGACCTGCGCGCAATCGGAAGCGACGCGGCGCGAAGGCGCGCCCGCGAACTCGTCGTCGGCTGGGTCGAGGCAAACCGCGCCTGGCATCCGATCGGCTGGCGGGCGGACGTGCTTGGAACTCGCCTTGCCTCCTGGGTCAGCCACGGCGAGTTTTTATGCGCGAGCGCCGAAGACCGCTTCCGGAAAAGCTTCCTTGCCGCCCTGGGACGGCAGGTCCGACATCTTCTGCGAACGGCGCCCGGCATCCTGCCCGGACCGGCGCGCATCGCCGTTGCCAAGGGGCTGATCTATGCCGGCGCGGCCTTGCCCACGCAAGAGCGCGCCCTGCAAGCCGGGCTGCATTTGCTGGAACGGGAATTGCCCCGCCAGGTGCACCCGGACGGCGGACATGTATCGCGAAGCCCGGCGGTTCAGCTCACCATGCTCCGGGACCTTGCGGAGATTCGCCTGCTTCTTCATGCCATGCACCGGGAAGTACCCAACGCCTTGCAGACGGCGATGGACCGCCTGGGCGTTTTGCTGCGTTTCTTCCGGCATGGCGACGGCAGGCTGGCCCTTTTCAACGGCGCCTGCGAAGAAGAAGGCTGGCTGATCGACATGGTGCTGACTCGGGCGGAGGTGCTTGGCAACCCGCCGCGCAGCGCCCCCTATAGCGGATTTGAGCGTTTGCGCGCCGGACGGACGCTCGTGCTTTTCGATACCGGCGTGCCCGCCTCCGTCCCGCCCGGCAACCAACAGCCCCATGCCGGCACCCTTTCCTTCGAGATGAGCAGCGGCAAGGAACGTCTGGTCGTCAATTGCGGCGCCTATGTCGGAGGCCAGGAGGAATGGCGCGAGATCATACGATCCACCGCCGCCCATTCGACCGTTACGGTGGATGATAAAAACTCAAGCCAGATTGCTTCCGATGGCAAGGTAAGACGACGGCCCAGCCAGGTTCTCTGCCGTCGGGACGAACGGGATGGCAATGTCTGGGTCGAAGGCGGTCACGACGGTTATCGCGCGCCTCTCGGCCTTATCCATCGCCGGCGGCTTTATCTCGCGGCGAACGGCGAGGACCTGCGCGGAGAGGACCGGCTGGAGGGCTTAGGGGGATCCCGTTTCGACGTCCGCTTTCATCTCCACCCCGGGGTTTCCGCCTCCCTTGCGCAGGACGGCTTTACCGTTCTGCTTCGCCTTCCGAAAGGCGAAGGCTGGAAATTTCACGCCATCGGTGGTGATATCCACTTGGAAAAAAGCGTCTATCTAGGGGAGCGGGGCAAGATGCAGCGCAGCGAACAGATCGTCGTCAGCGGCATGCTGGCGGAAAGTGCGGCCTGCGTGAAGTGGGCATTCCGGCGTCTTCCCACACAGAAGCCGGCCTGATCGGACCGGGTATCCTTTACTTCGAAACAGGAACCACTGGACGATGCTAAGCAGCTCGATACGGTCTTGGATGGCGACGGCCCGTGTCGTTTCCAGAAATATCCGCCGTCACAAGTTCGAACCCGAAGTCGCGTACCTGAAGGATATCATCCGGCCGGACGATGTTTGCGTGCACGCCGGTGCCAGCGATGGAAGGCACACGCTGGTCATGGCCAACCTGGCAAAGCGAGGCAGCGTCTATTGTTTCGAGCCTTCAAGTTACAGCTTCGAAATTCTAAGGCGAGCGATGGCTGTTCATCGCCTTCGGAATGTCCAATGCTTCAACGTTGCCCTCATGGATTTCGAGGGGGAGATTAATCTGGCCATTCCCGTGAAGACGAGCGGCCGCCTCGGCCATTCCTTTGGTCACGTAACGTCCGCGGAGAAAGAAAGCCTCGCCTCTTTTCCGGATATCCAAGCGGATCGCGTTGTCACCGAGCCCGCACGCGCCGTCACGCTGGACGCCTTTTGCGATCGGAACGACATCGAGAAGGTCGATTTTCTGCGGTGCGACGTGGAAGGGGCCGAATACAGGCTTCTCATGGGCGGCGTGCGAACCATCGACCGTCACCTGCCGAACGCCCTCATAGAAATTCATCCCCACGCGCTCGAAAAAAACTTTCAAGCCTCGAAAGACGACGTCTTCGATTTCTTCCGGTCCCGCGGCTACGCGGCGTATTGCTTGAAGAACGGGAAGCCCGCATCGGTCGACGCAATCGCGGATGAACCGTGGCGGGATTATTTCTTCCTCCACCCTGCCCGACGGGTATCCTTTCCATGAGCCTTCCCAAACTGCATCGCGGGCATCTTTTCGCGGCGTGCGGCTTTCTCGTGCCGACGCTGGCGGTCTATCTCTCCGGCATGCTGATGCCGCTTCTTATCCTGATGGCGCTCCTCGTCCTCGGGCTTGCCTTCCGGCGACAGGAAGAGAGGCTGAAAATTTCGTGGATCGCGGTCGCCTTCTTCGCCGTTCTCGCCCTTTGGGGCGCCATGACGGCCTTATGGTCCGTGGCGCCGGAGCGCAGCGTGAGTCAGGCCCTCAGCCTTGTCGGCATCGCCGCGTGCGGGCTTGTGCTGTTGGCCGGCGTCCGCACGCTTGGGCCGGCAGACCGCCGCCGGATCGGTATGGGCCTGCTGACGGGGCTTGGTGTCGCCTCTCTTTTCATGGCCGTCGAGATATGGGCCGGGTTTCCGTTTTACACCCACACCTCTTCGCGTCCTCCGACGCTTGATCTCTTCAACCGATGGACGACAATCGCGACGCTGCTTATCTGGCCGGTTCTCTTGTGGGTCGGGCAAAACCCAAAGCCATGGCGGATAGCCGCTGTGCTTATCCCGGCGTTTCTCGTCCTGGTCCAAATGGAAAGTATCGCGTCACTAATCGCCCTTGTTCTCGGCGCCATTGCCTTCTTCCTGGCGTTCCACTTCCCAAAGCGGGCGATCATCGCGCTGATTTGCCTGACGATGGCGGGGGTGGTCCTGGCGCCGATCCTGCCAAAGCACCTGCCGGACCCGAGGGCGATCTGGGCGGCCGCGCCGAGCCTGCCCGGATCCGCCATTCATCGAATCTATATCTGGAAGTTCGTCGCCGAACGCATCGAAGAACGCCCTTTCCAGGGATGGGGGCTCGATACGGCCCGCAACATCCCGAACAAGGGACACATGATCTGGGCGGTTGGCGATGGCGGCGAGAGCCTGCCGCTCCACCCCCACAATGCCGTCCTGCAATGGTGGATGGAAATCGGCCTTCCAGGCGCCGTGATCGGCGGCCTTTTTATCGTCTGGCTTTTCGTGATGATCTTGCGAAGACGGATGGCGCCCTATCCGCATGCGGTATTCACAGGGTGTCTCGCATCCGCTGTTACGGTTGCCTTGTTTGGATACGGCATATGGCAGACCTGGTGGCTGGCCACGCTTTTCCTCACGGCTGTCCTTCTGCTTGGAATCGCGGAAAAAGAAACCCGCCAAGGCCCCACCCCTTGCCGAACACTAAAATAATTTTTCAGCAACTTGCTTTTGCAGAGGGCCGATCCGGCGAGTTATAACCCGCGTCATGGGATGGGTCCTCTTTTTGCTTGCCGGGGGAGCGGCGTTCCTGGTCGCCTGGCTGGGCACCGGTCTCGCCCGCCATTTCTTTCTTCGACACGCCATCCTAGATCATCCAAACCCGCGCAGCAGCCATAGCCGGCCGACCCCCACCGGTGGCGGTGTCGGCGTCCTGGCGGCCTTGCTGCCGGTTTGGGGTGTGGGAGCGTATTTTTTCCCGTCCGCGGTGGCTGGCGGGTGGCTACTTTTCGCCGCCGCCCTTCTTCTCGCCGCCATTTCCTGGGTAGACGACCTCCGCGGGCTTTCGCCGGCGATCCGTCTCCTGTTTCAAGGGGCCGCCGTCGCCTTCGTGCTGATTACGCTGCCCGAAGAATTTCGGATTTTTCAGGGTGTCCTGCCGCCGCTCGTTGACCGTATCGTGGCGGGGCTTCTCTGGATCTGGTTCTTGAACCTCTTCAATTTCATGGATGGGATCGACGGCATGACGGGCATCGAAACGGCGAGCCTCGGACTTGGCGTCGCGCTGGTGGCGTCGCTTGCGAACCTGGCCCCCGACTTTGCCTATTACGGGATCGCCGCGGCAGGTGCAGCGCTTGGTTTTCTGGTCTGGAATTGGCCGCCGGCCAAGATTTTTCTTGGCGACGTCGGCAGCGTTACGCTCGGCTTCCTGCTCGGCTGGCTCTTGCTTTCTCTCGCGGCGGCCGGCCATTGGGCGGCGGCGGTGATCCTGCCCCTTTACTACCTGATGGATTCAACGACGACATTGGTCCGGCGGCTGCTTAGAGGCGAACGTATCTGGGAGGCGCACGCCAGCCATTTCTATCAGCTGGCGACCCGCCGGGGACTTAGCCATGGGAGCGTCGTCCGGATCGTGCTGGCTGGAAACCTGGGCCTGATCGGGTTGGCCCTGCTCGCCGCCTCCGGGGTCGCCTGGTCTTCGCTGTTCGTGTCCCTGCTTCTGGTCGGCATGGTGCTGGGGATTCTCCGGAACCCTTTCCGGGAAAAAAGCTGATGCGAATCCTGATCACCGGCGCGAATGGCTTCATCGGCCAAGCTCTCTGTCCGGCGCTCGCCGCGGCCGGCCACGCCGTCACGGCCGCTGTCCGCCGCCCGGCGACCTTCGCGACGCACATCGCCGTTCAGGAAGTCCCCGACATCGTCTCCGAAATCGCATGGGTGCCTTCCCTGGAAAAGATAGATGCGATCGTCCATCTCGCGGCGCGAGTCCATATCTTGCAGGAGGAGGCCGAAGACCCCCTGACGGCCTACCGGCGCGTGAACGTCGAAGGAACCCGCCTGCTCGCGGAAAAAGCGCGAGACGCCGGCGTGAAGCGGCTGATTTTCCTGAGCAGCGTCAAGGTGCATGGCGAGGATCGGCCGCAGCCCTATAGCGAGACCGACCCGCCGACGCCGCAAGACCCTTACGCCGCCTCGAAATGGGAGGCGGAACAAACCCTCTGGAAGACACTGAAAGGCAGCGCCACGGAAGCCGTCGTCCTGCGGCCGCCTTTGGTCTACGGGCCCTGCGTAAGGGGTAATTTTCTGACCCTTCTCCGTCTTTGCGAGATTGGCGTCCCCCTTCCCTTCGGCAGCGTCCACAACCGGCGGAGTCTGATCGGCGTCGATAACCTGGTGGACGCCATCCGCCATTGTCTGACCCACCCGAAGGCCAGCGGTGAAACTTTTCTCGTCAGCGACGGCGAGGACGTTTCGACACCCGAGCTTATTCGCCGGATCGCGCGCGCGATGGGCAAGCGAATCTACCTGCCGCCATTTCCACCGGCACTTCTGCGGAACGTACTCCGGCTTGCCGGCAAGGAAGCCATCGCGCACCGGCTTCTCGGTTCCCTGACCTTGGATTGCAGCCATATTCGCGATGCTCTCGGCTGGCGGCCGCCGGAAAAGCTGGACGCGGGCTTGCGAAAGACCGCCGACTGGTACCACACCCGCAAGAGAAGCGGGCGGGCGGCAGGAAGCCCCTAGGCGTCCGCGCACGGCCGCCGCTATACTGCTGCGGATATCCTGCAAGGCATTGAGCATCATGGCCGATTTCTTCCGCCGCGTTAGCCACCCATGGATCGCCTTCGGCCACGACATCGTCATGGCGGCGGCAGCTTTCCTGGTATCGCTCTACCTGCGGCTGGGCGATCAGATGTTCGAATACGCCCAGGGCTTCCTGGTGCCGGCGACGCTCATTTTCACCGCCGTTGCGGCGGGCGTTTTTCTCTCGATGCGGCTTTACCGCGGAATTTGGCGGTACGCCTCTCTCGACGATCTCATCGCGATTACACGCGCCGTGACCCTCGTGATCTTGGTCTTTACACCGCTTATGTTCATGGTTTCTCGTCTCGAAAGCCTGCCGCGGTCGCTTCTGGTCATCAACTGGTTTGTGCTGATGGCGCTGCTGGGCGGGCCACGCTTCCTGTACCGGCTCCTCAAGGACCGCAGGTTCGACAACCTGCTGACGCGCGGCTCCCAACGGCGAGTACCGGTGCTGCTTATCGGCACCGACGAAGGGACGGAGATGTTCATCCGGGCAACCAGCCAAGAAGCCGGAGCGGCCTATCGGGTGGTCGGCGTCATCGACGAGAAGGGAAATCGGGTCGGGCGTCAAATTCGCGGCATCCCGGTTCTTGGCACGCCGGAAAACCTACCCGAGATCGTCGCAAAACTGGAACGAAGGGACGAGCGCCCTCAGCGCCTGATTCTCACCCGGCAGGACCTGGACGGCGCCCGGGTAAGGAAGCTGCTTGAAATCGCCGACGGGCTTGGCGTCACACTTTCCCGCCTGCCGAAAATCACGGACTTCCGGAGCGGGGAAACCGAAGGCCTTGAGGTACAGCCGATTGCGCTCGAGGATTTGCTCGGCCGGCCGCAGGCGGTGCTGGACCGGGCTGCCATGCGGGCGCTGATCATCGGCCGACGGATTCTGGTCACCGGCGCCGGCGGCACCATCGGCTCCGAGCTCGTCCGCCAGATTTCCGATTACGCGCCGGCGCATCTTGCGCTGTTCGACAATTCCGAATTCAACCTCTACCAAATTGACGAGGAGCTTGACCAACGTCATGCCGAGCTTTCACGAAGCGCGCTTTTAGGCGACGTGCGGGATACGGGACGACTTGCCGTCGTTTTCTCTCGTGAGAAACCGGATCTTGTTTTCCACGCCGCGGCTCTCAAGCACGTGCCGATGGTGGAACAAAACCCGATCGAGGGCGTGCTGACGAACGCCATCGGCACCCGGAACGTCGCCAACGCCTGCCAGAAGGCAAATGTGGCGACAATGGTCATGATTTCCACCGACAAGGCGGTGAACCCGGCGAACGTGATGGGAGCAACGAAGCGTTTGGCGGAAAGCTATTGCCAGTCGCTCGACCTCGCCCCCACGGCGAACGGGAACGGCACCCGCTTCGTGACTGTCCGTTTTGGCAACGTGCTCGGCTCAACCGGTTCCGTCGTGCCGCTTTTCCAGAAACAGCTTCGCCAGGGTGGCCCGTTGACCGTCACGCACCCCGAGGTGAGCCGCTATTTCATGACCGTCCGCGAGGCGGTCGAACTGGTCCTGCAGGCGTCCGTTCTGGGCACCCATGAACATGAAAAAGAACGGGGGGGCATCTTCGTTCTCGATATGGGCGAGCCTATCCGCATCCAGGACCTGGCCAAACAGATGATTCGCCTGGCCGGCTTACAGCCGGGAAAAGACATCCAGATCGAATTCACAGGCCTCCGGCCGGGCGAAAAACTGAGCGAGGAACTTTTTCACGCCTCGGAAGAGCTGATGAAGACGGCGCACAAGAGCATCCTGCTTGCCGCGCCGCGCACGGCGAACCATGCAATTCTCACCCGCGCCTTCGACGAGCTTTTGGAGCTGTGCAAAGCTCGCAAGACGGACGAGGCGAAGGCGCTGCTCGCCAAGCTCGTGCCCGAGTTCAAGAGCGCGGCCGCGGCCGCGAGCAGCGACCGGCGCGAATCCGTATCTTGATCTTAAGCCCGTGGTTGCCGTAGGTAAGCCGGTCATGCACACTCGCCCCCGGTTTTCTCATCCCGTTTTCAACCTTCTTGGAGTGGAGGGCACGCATGCCGGATCCTGACCTCGTTCCCGTTCGTCGGGCCTTGATTTCCGTTTCCGACAAGACGGGGCTCGAGAAATTCGCCCGTTTTCTGGCGGAATTCGGGGTGGAGATTCTTTCCACCGGCGGTTCGGCGAAAACGCTGCGGGACGCCGGCATCGCCGTCACCGAAGTTTCCGATCACACGGGTTTTCCGGAGATTCTCGATGGCCGGGTCAAGACGCTGCACCCGCATATCCATGGCGGATTACTCGCCCGGCGCGACGATCCCACCCATATGGAGGCGCTGGAGCGTCACGGCATTTCGCCAATCGACCTTCTCGTTGTTAACCTATACCCGTTTGAATCGACCATCGCGAAAAGAGCGCCCTTCGAAGACTGCATCGAGAACATCGACATCGGAGGACCCGCGCTGCTGCGCGCGGCCTCGAAGAACCATGCCTTCGTCACCGTCGTCGCGGACACGATGGACTACGCGTCGGTCATGGAAGCAATGGAGAAGACGAAGGGTTCGACAACGCTTGACTTGCGCCGCCGCCTGGCCGCAAACGCCTATCAACGAACCGCGGCTTACGACGCCGCGATCGGAAACTGGTTCGCCGGCGTTCTGTCGGACAGCTTCCCCAGGCGGATCATCCTTGCCGGCGAGCGTCGCGAAATCCTTCGCTACGGCGAGAACCCCCATCAGAAGGCGGCCTTCTATGTGGACGGCAGCCACCGTCCCGGTGTGGCAACGGCAACCCAGATCCAGGGGAAGGATCTCAGCTACAACAATCTGAACGACACGGACGCCGCCTTCGAACTCGTTGCCGAGTTCGGCCCCCCCGCTATCGCCATCATCAAGCACGCCAACCCTTGCGGTGTCGCGGAAGCCGAAAGCTTGCGCGCCGCCTGGGAAAAAGCTTTGCGCTGCGACCCGGTGAGCGCCTTCGGCGGCGTCATCGCCGTGAACCGGGATCTGGACGCGGCGACGGCGGAAGAAATTGTCAAACTTTTCGCCGAAGTCGTCATCGCACCGGGCCTGGACGAGGAAGCGAAGAAAATATTCGGCGCAAAAAAGAATCTTCGTGTTCTCTTGACCGGCGGCATGCCGGACCCGTCCGAGGGGGGCATGGTTTTCCGCGACCTTTCCGGAGGGTACCTGCTGCAAAGCCGCGATAACGGCCAGGTAAAGGCGAGCGATCTTCAGGTCGTGACAAAACGCAAGCCTACGGAAAAAGAGATCGCCGATCTCCTGTTCGCCTTCACCGTAGCCAAGCATGTCAAATCGAACGCGATCGTCTATGCGAAGGATCTGGCGACCGTTGGCATCGGCGCCGGCCAGATGAGCCGGGTAGATTCTTCGCGCATCGCCGCTCACAAGGCGGCCGACGCGGCCAAGCAGGCCGGCCAAAGCGCGAGTCTGGCGCAAGACTCCGTCGTCGCCTCCGACGCCTTCTTTCCCTTTGCGGATGGCCTGCTGGCGGCGGCGGCGGCCGGGGCAAGGGCCATCATCCAGCCGGGCGGCTCGATACGGGATGCGGAAGTCGTCGCGGCGGCGGACGAAAAAGGCCTTGCGATGGTGTTCACCGGTATGCGCCACTTCCGTCACTGAACGAAGGCGGAAGCGGCTTGCCGTTTTTGCCTATTCCTGAATGAGGGAACGCACCTGGCGGTTCGCGACCGTCAGCATCGCCAAGTCGAAATTGCCCGTCGCGCTGGCCGAACGGATGTCGTTGAAGAGCTGGCGGGTGCGCTCGACGGAGAGTTTGTTTTCCAATACCCAAGAATCGAAAACGTCGTCCGAAAGCGGCTTCCCCTCCCCGACCCGGACGATCCGACGCGTGAGCGCCGCCTGCTGACCGAACAAATCGTCCACGATTGCTTCGATCGCCGTTTTCTGCCAGTGGCTTTTGGAGAGGATGCGCCGCCCCTCGCTGCGCAGCCAATCAAGCCCAAAGGTGACGCCGAGCTTGAAGTAGAATTTGCCAATCTCCCCTACGCTGCGCCCGGAATCCTGCGCCGCCGCAACGACGTCGAAGGCGGGCACAAGAAAGTCCATTTCCGCCACTTCCCCGGCCAGCTTTTCCGGCACCCCCGCCGAGACATAGCGCTCCTTGTGGCGGCGGACATCGGCTTTGTCTTCCTCCGGTAAAATTTTACCGAGGGAGATTCGGAATGCATGCACACCGTTGCCAAACTTTTTAAGATGCGTCGCTATATCCAATGGACGAGTCGCGTTCCGCAGGCACCAAAGCGTGCCACGCTCGACCAGACGGGCGATGTCCCAGAACATTTCCGTTTGAACGCCAGCCGCGACTTTGTTATCGAGAGTCTGAATGCGCTCCCATATGTCGAGCAGATTAAAAACCTCGCGCGTAATCAGATAGGCGCGCGCGATATCGGAAAGCGGCATGCCGGTATTCTCGACCATCTGGCCGATCATGGCGCCGCTCATACGATTTACGAAGCCATTCGCGATCTGGGTCGCGACGATTTCGCGCCGCAAGCGGTGGCGCTCGATCGCGGCACCGTGGGTTTTTTGCAATGGCGCCGGAAAGTAGCGTTTTAGGTCGGCAACAAGAAGGGGGTCGTCGGGAAGGTCGCTCTCAAGCAGTTCGCCGTACACCCAGATTTTCGCATAGGACGCGAGAATGGCGATTTCCGGTCGCGTGAGACCCTGCCCGGCCAGGAGTCGCTCTTCAATCGTTTCGTTGGTTGGGAGAAATTCAATAGTACGGTCAAGCTTCCCCTTCCGCTCCAGAAGCCGCATCAAGGCCGCCTGCCGGTCAAGAAGGTCGGCCGCGTGCAACGCCACGTATGTGATGGCCTGGGTATGCAGGTAGCTGTCCTTGAGAACGAGATTCGCCACCTCCCTTGTCATTCGGGCCAGCAGGCGGTTGCGTTCATGTTCCGTAAGTTTGCCGCTCGCAACGATCTCATTGAGAAGAATCTTGATGTTGACCTCATGGTCGGAACAGTTGACGCCTCCGGAATTATCAATCGAATCCGTATTCAAACGTCCGCCCACCAACGCATACTCGACACGGCCGAGTTGCGTGAAGCCCAGATTTGCCCCTTCACCCACCACCCTGCAGCGAAGATCCCTACCGTTCACCCGGATCGCGTCATTGGCCCGGTCGCCGACGGCGGCATCGGTTTCCTCCGTTGCCTTTACATAGGTTCCGATACCCCCAAGCCAAAGAAGGTCAACGTCCGCCCGCAGGAGGAACCGAATCAAGTCATTCGGCGTAGCGGTCGCTGCCGTGATTCCGAATCGCGCCTGAATTTCAGGAGAAAGTTTGATCGATTTCGCCGAACGATCAAAGACGCCACCCCCCTTTGAAATCAGCCGGGGGTTGTAATCGCTCCACGCCGAACGCGGGATTTTGAAAAGCCTTTCGCGCTCGGCAAGGCTTTTCAAAGCGTCCGGATCTGGATCGATGAAGATATGCTGATGGTTGAAGGCGGCGAGCAGACGGGCGTGCTGGGAAAGCAGCATGCCGTTTCCGAAGACGTCACCGGACATGTCGCCGACGCCAACGACCGTGAAATCCGTCGCGTGTATATCAACGCCGGTTTCCCGGAAATGACGCTTGACGGATTCCCATGCGCCCCGCGCCGTGATGCCCATTTTTTTATGATCGTAACCGTGCGAGCCGCCGGAGGCGAAGGCATCCCCCAGCCAGAAACCGTATGCCTTCGAAAGCGCATTCGCGATGTCGGAAAAGGCCGCCGTGCCCTTATCGGCGGCAACCACCAGATAGGGGTCCGGATCGTCCCGGCAGATGGTGTCGAGTGGACGGATCGGCTGGTCGCCATCGAGGTTGTCGGTCAAATCCAGCATGCCGCAGATGAGCGTCTTGTAGCAGGCGACGACCTCAGCCATGAGCGCCTCGCGCCCACCCCCGGCCGGTGGGTTTTTAATGACGAACCCGCCCTTCGCGCCGACCGGCACGATGACCGCGTTTTTCACTGTTTGAGCCTTCATCAGGCCGAGAATCTCTGTTCGGAAATCCTCGCGCCGGTCCGACCAGCGAATGCCGCCGCGGGCAACCCGGCCGCCGCGCAGGTGAACGCCCTCCATTCGGGGCGAGTAAACGAAGATTTCGAACATCGGCCGCGGCAGCGGAAGCCCCTCGATAAGCTGGGCCGCGAATTTGAAAGAAAGGTAAGGCTTCGGCCTTGCTTCCGCGTCCTGCTGAAAGTAATTCGTGCGCTGAGTCGCTTCAACGAGGTTACCGTAGCGCCGAAGGATCCGATCTTGATCGAGATTTGGCACCTTCTCCAGCGCCTCCTCGATTGCGTTGCGAAGCTTGGCGGCGCGAAGTTCTGCGCGGTGACGGTTCTTCGGATCGAAAAGGGTCGCGAACAATTCGACAATCATTCGGGAAATAGGCGCGTTGCGGACCAAAGTCTCGCTCATATAGGCCTGGCTGAACGGGATGCCGATCTGGCGAAGGTATTTCCGGAAAGCCCGCAAAATCACGATCTCCCTGGACGTCAGACCCGCGGCAACAACGAGGCTGTTGAAGAGATCGTTTTCGACATCACCGTTCCAGATATTCCGGAACGCTTCCTCGAAATTCGCCTTCACGTCCTCCAGCTTGACTTCATTGCCACGCTGTACGACCGCCCGAAAATCGTGGATGAAGACGCCTTCCGCCCCCTTTGGTGTGATCTTGAACGGCACTTCGCCGATGACGCGAAGCCCCATGTTCTCGAGCATCGGCAGCACATCCGAAAGCGGCACTGGGTCTTTATAATTATAAATCTTGAAACGCAGTTCGTTACTGGCCGAGTCACGCAGCCGATAGAGATTTAGCCCAAGCTTTCTACTTGTCAGGACGTCGGAGACCTTCGCAAGGTCGCCAATGGCCGCTTCGGCGTCGAAATATTCGCGATAGGAAGAAGGGAAGGCTTTCGCGTATTCCCGAAAGAGTGCCAGCCCTTGCTCTTCGCCTTTGCCTAGGATCAGCGCTTCCCGGAGGTCTTCTTCCCAAGACCTTACCACTTCCACCAGACGCTGTTGAACCTTGCCTTCGTCAACTTTCCTGATTTTGCCGGACGTTCCATGAACGATGAAAAGGAGACGCGCCAGCACCGAATCGCCAACCTGGGTGTAGTAGTCGGTCATTTCCCCGCCATACGCCCGTTCAAGTTCTTCCTGAATGCGTTCGCGCATCTCCGTGTCATAGATGTCCCGCGGAAGATAAACGAGACAAGAGACGAATCGTTCGAACACGTCGCGGCGGGCGAAAAAGGCGACGCGCCGGCGCTCCTGAAGCGCGAGTATGCCCATACTGATCCGATGAAGCTCGGGCTCCGAAACCTGAAACAATTCGTCCCGCGGATAGGTCTCCAGAATATGGAGAAGCGCCTTTCCGTCGTGGCTTCCGGGAAGGAACCCGGCGCGCTCAAGGGTCGCGGCGACCTTGTGGCGAAGGATCGGAATTTCCCTCGGGCTTCGGCTATAGGCGGTCGAAGTGTACAAGCCATGGAAGCGCTGTTCGCCGATGACGTTGCCCTTCGCGTCGAAAACCCGGATGCCGATGTATTCCATATGGGCCCGGCGGTGGACGGTGGCGCGCGCATTCGTCTTGGTAATGGTCAGCAACAGCTTTTTATGAGCGAAGCGCCGCACGTTGGGCGAAAGGGGCTGCTGGCTGTGGGCTTTGGCCTCCGGCGTCATCTTGCGCAAAATGCCAAGACCGGATTTTGGAACGGGGCGAAGGTATTCCTTCCCCTTCTCCTCCACCAAGCGGTACTCGCGATAGCCAAGAAAAGTGAAATGGTTGTCGAGAAGCCAGCGAAGGAAAGCGATGCCTTCGGAAACCTCCGACGCCGGTAAAAGAGGCAGCTTTTTATTCAGACGATCGGCGATCTCGCCCATCTTGTTCCGCATCGGCAGCCAGTCCTTCACCGTCAGGCGAGCGTCTTCCAGAATGTTCTGGAGACACTTCTGGACATGCTTAAGGAAATCCGGCGACGTCTGCTGGTCGATTTCGATATGCATGAAGGATTCGCGGAGCACCGAATTCTTGCCGCCTTCACGCGCGTTGATATGGAGAAGCCGGCCGTCTTTCGTGCGCTCAACGTCAAAGACGGGGTGAATAATGTGATGAACCGTCAGATCGTGGCGATTCAGCTCAGCCGTCACCGAATCGACGAGAAAGGGCATATCGTCATTGATGATTTCTATAATGGTGTGCGACGACTGCCAGCCGTCCTTCTCCGGCCGGGGATTGAAAATCCGGATTTTCTCTTTTCCGGGTATGCGCTGCCGGCAAAAATCCCAAATCGAAAGCACCGCTCCGCGGAGATCTTCAACGGAACAATCCGCCAGGTATTTGCTGGATATGTCCGAGTAATAGAGGCGGATAAACCGTTCGAGGGAAGCCTGCGCAGCCCCCTTTTTTCCCTTCGCCGCACCGCCGACGATCTGGCCGACCAGGCTTGCGGGTTTGGATCGGGGTTGTTTTGCGGGCATATGTATTCGTCTAGAACGGTGGTGAGTTGCGGGCGAACAGGCTAGCCTATTTCCTAGCCATTCCAAAGGACCGGGGCAGTCGCCTGTCGACATCGAATCGGCGACGGGTTAGGCCTTGACGGCGGGGGCTTCTTTACCAACCATTCGATTGTCCGGGGGAATTCCTGATAAAAGGTAAAAAAATCACTGCGTTATTCGTTTGCCGTCGGCGCGCCGGCTTCGCTGCGGCGATGCTGTTCAGCTTGTTCGTCGCCCTCGGCCCCACGCGCGCCGAGGCGCCGGAAACGGCTTCGCTGCGGATTGCCTTCCTGGGTATGCCAGAAGCGCCGCGCGCGACGTTCTCCGATCTCGAACCGGAGCCCCTGGACCTCGGCCTTCAGGGCGCCCGTCTTGCCATCCAGGATAACAACACGACCGGCCAATTTCTTGGGCAAAGCTTCCATCTCGAAGAAAGCCTCCTGTCGCGCGAAGACGATCCGACGGTTGCCTTCCGCGACCTGGTGGCAAAAGGCGCGCGCTACGTCGTCACCCGCCTTCCCGCCGATGCCCTGCTCAAGATCGCGGACCTTCCCGAGGCGCGGGAAACGCTTCTTTTCAACGCCGGCGCGCCAGACGATCGGCTGCGCAACGCGGCGTGCCGAAGCAACGTCATGCACACGCTGCCAAGCCGGGCGATGCTGGCCGATGCGCTTGCCCAATACCTCGTTCGCAAACGCTGGCCGCGGTGGTTTCTCGTCGTCGGACCCCAGGAAGGCGACCGGCGTTTCGCCGACGCCGTCCGGCGCGCCGCCGGCCGTTTCGGCGGGCGCATCGTCGAGGAAAAGAACTGGGCCTATACCCACGACGCCAGGCGCACGGCGGAATCCGAAGTGCCGGTGTTCACCCAAGGCCCCGCGTACGATGTGCTTATCGTGGCCGACGAAAGCGGCGATTTCGGCGAGCACTTTGCCTACCGGACGTGGGAGCCCCGGCCGGTGGCCGGCACCCAGGGCCTGACACCGCTTGCCTGGCATCGGGCCCATGAGCAGTGGGGTGCCGCGCAACTGCAGCGGCGTTTCCAGGCGCTCGCCGGGCGGGCTATGCGCCCTCTCGACTACGCCGCATGGCTTGCGGTGCGGGCCATCGGCGAAGCGGCCACTCAAACGCAGCAGACGGCATCGTTGAAGGTCACCCGCGACCATCTCCTGGGTTCTGGTTTTGCCCTGCAGGGGTTCAAGGGCCGGAAACTGAATTTTCGCCCGTGGGACCACGAACTTCGCCAGCCGATCCTGCTTGCCTCGCCGAACGCCGTTGTTTCCGCCTCTCCCCAGGAAGGATTCCTGCACCCCAAAACGACGCTGGACACGCTGGGCTATGACGAGCCCGAAAGCGGCTGCCGCCTGTCCGGCCACTGAAAGGAAAAGGAGAAACGTATCGCCATGAAACACCTTCCGGCCATCGTGGCGAACCTTGCCTTCGCGCTTTTCGTTTCACCCGCTGCGGCCATTACCGTTTACGTTTCGAACGAAAAGGACGACACGATTGCCATCCTCGATGGCGAGACAGGTGTGTTGAAGCAAACGGTCACCGTCGGCCATCGCCCGCGCGGGATCGTCCTCAGCCATGACAAGAAGACGCTGTATATCTGCGCCAGCGACGACCACGCGATCCAGGCCCTGGATTTGAAGACCGGGAAAGTCACGCATAGCTTGCCTTCCGGAAAAAACCCGGAAACCTTTGCCCTGCATCCGAACGGCCGGCTTCTCTATGTCTCGAACGAAGACGACAACCTGGTCACCGTCGTCGATGTGGAGAAGCGCAAGACGGTGGCCGAGATACCGGTCGGCGTCGAGCCCGAAGGCGTTGGCGCAAGCCCGGACGGACGGTGGGTGGTCGCCACGTCCGAGACAACGAACATGGCCCACTGGATCGATGCGAAAACAAACACCGTTATCGGCAACGTGCCGGTGGACAGCCGCCCGCGGCGGGCGGCCTTCACGCCGGATTCGAGGGAAGTCTGGGTTTCCAGCGAAATCGGCGGCAGCGTGAGCGTCCTTGACGCCGCCTCCCGCAAGATTACGCAAAGGATCACCTTCGCGATTCCCGGAATCGAAAACGCAAAAGTCCAGCCGGTCGGCATCGCCCATGGCGCGAAAGGGGAAAGGTCTTTCATAGCCCTTGGCCCCGCGAACCACGTCGCGGTCGTGAACCGCAAAACCTACGAGGTGGAGAAATATCTTCTGGTCGGAAGCCGGGTCTGGAATCTCGCCTTCTCGCCGGACGAGAAGTGGCTCTATACGACGAACGGCGCCAGCAACGACGTTTCCTTCATCGATGTCGCAACGCTGAAGGTGCGCAAATCCGTTCCAACGGGCCGTTTCCCTTGGGGGGTCGATGTCGGACCTTAACGCAAATAAAGACGCCGCCCTTTACGTCGAAGGGGTGGACTTCCGTTACGGCGCAAGGCCGGCGCTCGAAAAAATCCATTTTGCCATCGCGCCGGGCAGCTTCACCGTGCTTTTGGGCCCGAACGGCGCCGGGAAAACGACGCTTTTTTCCCTCATCACGCGGCTTTACGACACGCAAGAGGGCGCCATCTGGGTGAACGGCTTCAACCTTCGCAAGGATCCCTTGCCGGCCCTTGCCGCCATGGGAGTGGTTTTTCAGCAACCCACGCTCGACCTCGATCTGACGGTGCGCCAGAATCTTCTCTACCATGCCGCCCTTCGCGGAATGCAAAAGAAGAAGGCGCTGGCGCGGATCGAAATCGAGCTTCGCCGCTTCGACATGGCTGCCCGCCAGAACGAAAAGGTCCGCGCCCTGAACGGCGGACACCGGCGACGGGTCGAGATCGCCCGTGCCCTTCTTCATCAGCCGCGCCTTTTGTTGCTGGACGAACCGACGGTCGGGCTTGACGTGCCGACGCGCCGCGCCATCGTCGAGCACGTGCACCGGCTTAGCGAAAAAGAAGGCATCGCCGTCCTCTGGGCAACCCACCTGATCGACGAGATCGCGGCGAACGACCGGATCGTTCTGCTGCACGAAGGCCGGGTCCGGGCGCAGGGCGCGGGCGCGGAAGTAACGGCAGCGGCGGGTGGTCGTACGATCGAGGAAGCGTTCACGAAACTAACAGCTAAGGAAACGGCGGCATGAACGGTGGCCATTACCTACGCTGCTTCCTCGGCATCCTTACCCGGGAGGCGCTGCGCTTCGTACACCAGCGTGAACGCTTCTTCGCCGCGCTGGTCAGGCCCCTTATCTGGCTTCTCGTCTTCGCGGCGGGGTTTCGGGCCGTACTTGGGCTCGCCATCCTCCCTCCCTATGAGACCTATATCACCTACGAGGTCTATATCGTTCCCGGCCTCATCGGCATGATCCAGCTTTTCAACGGGATGCAAAGCTCCCTTTCCATGGTGTACGACCGGGAAATGGGCAGCATGCGCACGCTGCTCATCAGCCCGCTTCCCCGCTGGTACCTGCTGGTCTGCAAGCTGGCGGCCGGGACTTTCGTATCTATTTTGCAGGTCTATGCTTTCCTCGGCATCGCCTGGTTCTTCGGGATCGAGGCGGAAGCCCTCGGCTACCTTGCCCTATTGCCCGCCCTTGTCCTGTCGGGCCTCATGCTTGGCGCGCTTGGCTTGTTGTTTTCCTCCGCCATCCGCCAGCTCGAAAACTTCGCGGGTGTCATGAACTTCGTTATCTTTCCGATGTTCTTTTTGTCGTCCGCGCTTTACCCACTCTGGAAGATGCGCGAATCGAGCGTCCTGCTTTACGAGATCTGTCGCTTCAACCCCTTCACCCACGCCGTCGAAATGATTCGCTTCGCCCTTTACGGTGAAGCCAACCTGGCGGCAATTGGCGTTACCGCCGCCGTCTTTGCCGCGTTCCTGGCGCTTGCCGTCCTCGGCTATAACCCGGCGCGCGGCATGATGCAGAGGAAAACGGGGATTTAAGCCCTTTCGCCGCCCTCGGAACCCGCGTTACGGGCTTCGAGAAGCAGGTTTCGGAACGTTGCAAGGACGGTGGGGTCGGCGCGCTCGGATCGCGGCGCGGTAATCGCAACGTCCGCCAGCACGGCAGCCGGCGATCCAGAGAGGACAAGCACGCGATCGGCAAGCGCGATCGCTTCGTCCGTGTCATGGGTGACAAAAAGCACCGCGGTTGGCCTTGCCCCCCAGATTTCCAGCAGAAGGCGGCGAAGCCGCCCGGCCGTCGGCGCATCGAGAGAGACGAAGGGTTCGTCCATCAAAAGCAAATCCGGCTCGACGGCAAAGGCCCGCACGATCGCCGCACGTCGACATTGGCCGAGGGAAAGTTTTTCCGGGTAGGCATCCTGGAACGCCGTCAAGCCGGCGTCCTCAAGCAGCGAGTCGATAAGATCCGCCTTCGCTTCGGGCCGTTCGAGCGCGAGCGTCACGTTCTCGCGGGCCGTCCGCCACGGCAGCAGGCGCGGGCTCTGGAAGACATAGCCAATGACCGGGGACGCCCTGCCGGAAGCGGTGGAAAACCGCACGCTTCCCTCGTAAGCCGGATCGAGGCCGGCGATCAGATTGAGAAGCGTTGTCTTGCCGCAGCCGGAGGGGCCAAGAATCGCCAAGAATTCCCCTTCGCCGGCGGCGAAGCGAAGACCGCCCAGGATCTCGCGCATCCCCTTGCCGTCGGGGTCGGGAAACCGTTTCGTACGAACAGCAACCTCGATCCCGCTCATCGCCGCCACCGGAACGCCAGACGATCAAGCGGGCGAAACGCCACCATTTCGATTACCAGCACGATGGCGATGAAAGCGACCGTGTAGGCGAGGATCGAAGCGACATCGAACAACTGAAAATAGAGGTGCAGCTGGAAGCCGACGCCGTCGCTGCGCCCAAGCAGCTCGACGACGAGGACAATCTTCCAGATCAACGCCAAACCCGATCGGGCGGACGCCAGAAAATAGGGTGAAAGTTGCGGCAGGATGACATGGCGAAGCATCCGGAAGGGACCAAGACGGAAACTCCGCGCCATTTCGAGGAGGTCGCGATCAAGGGCGCGGGCTCCCTCGCGCAAGGTGACCGCGACGTTCGGAATCTTGTTCACCGCCACGGCCAGAATCGCCGACGCCTCGACCAGCCCGAACCAAACATAGGCCAACAGAATGACGATCAGCGCCGGCACGTTAAGGAAAATAACGAGCCAACTGTCGAACAGGCGGTCAAGCAGAGGAGAACGCCCCATTGCAATGCCGATAGCGGACCCGATCGCCATGGCCAGCACGAAGCTTGCCGCCACGCGGGCAAGTGTAATGGCGATGTGGTGGGGAATTTCGCCGCTCTGCGTGCCCTCGATCAGGACGAAAAGAACGGCACCCGGCGGCGGCAGGAGGCGGCTGCCGAGCGCCATCGCGCCCAGCTCCCAGGCCAGAAGCAAGAGGAGAAAGGAAGCAAGTCGTAGGCCAATTTCCTTCCACCGGGTCCTGTTCAAAAACGGTCCCCTTCCCAGAACGTTCCCGCGGCAAGGGCGTCGTACCCTCCCGTCACCGCCTTCCCGCCGATTTCCGAAAGAATTTGGAAGAGAGCATGGGCGGATCGGCGTTCCTCGCTTCCCCAGTGTTCGAGAAGGCCCCGTCGATACGCATCCCGCACGGCATGAAGCTGGGTCGCATTTGTCGCCCGGGTAAGCGGGGCGATCCGGTCCCATTCCGAATCCGATTCACGAAGGATCGCCTTCGCCTCGCGGGAGGCGGCGAGGAAACCCCGCACCGCCTCGAAATTTCGCTCCGCCCAGCTTTCCGAAAAGACGTAACCCAGAAAGGGGACACGGCGATCAATGCCCAAGCGCTTCGCAACCGCCTCGGTGTCGGTAAGTTTACGAAATCCGCTCGCTTCCAGCATCGCCACGTCCTGCCAATAGGTAAGCACGGCGTCCACACGGCCGGCTTCCAGTTCCGATCGCAAAAGCGGCGGGGCACCAAAGACGACGTCCCCTGCCTCGGCAAGTTGCATCCCTTCCTCCCTGGCGGCCACGGCTTGCAAAAGAAGCCAGTTCTTGTCGATCGCCCCACCCGCCACGCCCAGGCGGCGACCGCGAAGGCTGGCGAAAGACCCAATTGAAGAGTCCGCCGGTACGACAAGCCCGCCCGCCCAGGCGCCATAAGGTGCAAAGGTGACGTCGGACCCTCCCTGACGAACCCTGGAAACCCATAGCCAGTCGGAAAGGACGACGTCCACCCGGCCCGCCTGAAGCGCCACCTGCAAGGCCTGGGTGCCGGCAAGGCCCACACGCTCAAGCGCGAATCCGTGCTTCCGGTCAAGCCCGTGGTGCGCGATCACCTCAAGTTCCCAGGCAAGGGAGCCATATTCGAGCACGGCAAGGCGGATCGGCGAAGCCTTTTCCGCGGCGGCGGCATGGGCGGCAAGCAACGCGAACGCGCTGGCAAGAAAGGCCGCGGCCGGTTTCCAAATGGTTTGCCATAGCGGCATTACGACGCCCTTTCTCGCCTTCGACAAAGCCCTTGCCTCCCTCGGCGTGGAAAGGTCATACTTTGCATGGAATTGTCGGAAACGAAAAGATAACACGGCCAAAGGAAACGGATATGCGGAAGCGGTGGAGAAAGCCTCGGATCCAAATGATCCGCATCGGCCTTGAGATCAACGCGTACGCCTGCGCGGAAGGCTGATCTCACCCCTTTAAGTTTTACACGATCCACAAGGAACCACCCAAAATAGGAGGCGTCGGGTGTTGCAGATTCTCGTCCTGGGATCGGCGGCCGGCGGCGGCGTCCCTCAGTGGAACTGCAATTGCGCGATCTGCCGGCGTGCGCGCCTAGGCGATCAAAGGGTGCGTGCGCGCACGCAGTCTTCCTTGGCGGTGCGGGCGGATGAGGGCCCATGGTTCCTTCTCAACGCCTCGCCCGACCTTCGCCAGCAGATAACCGACAACCCTGCCCTGCACCCGGCGGACGAAAAAAAGCGGGGAAGCCCAATCGGCGGCGTCCTCGTGACGAACGCCGACATTGACCATATCGCAGGACTTCTGACCCTTCGCGAGAGCGAGCCTTTAAGCCTTTACGCGACGAACCGCGTGCAGGAGACGCTTTCCGCGAACCGCGTTTTCCATGCGCTCAACCCAGCGTTCGTCCAGCGGAAAACCTTTACCCTGGATTTGCCGATGCCGCTCGAGAATGCCGCGGGCGAGCCTTCCGGCCTCGTGGTCGAGGCCTTCACCGTCCCCGGCAAGGTCGCACTTTATCTGGAGAACCCAAAAGCCGGACCCAATTTCGGAAGCGTGCCGGAAGACACGATCGCCCTGCGAGTGGCATCCGCGGCCGAGGACAGCTATTTTTATTACATCCCCGCCTGCGCCGCCTTCCCGGAGGGGCTGGCGGAACGCTTGCGCGAAGCGCCGCTCGTCTGCTTCGACGGAACGCTTTGGCAAGACGATGAAATGATCGCGACCGGGGTCGGCGCCAAGACGGGCAAACGGATGGGTCATATGAGCATCTCGGGCGAAGACGGAACCCTTGCTGCCTTCCGACCGCTACGGGTGAAACGGAAGGTCTTCGTGCATATCAACAACACGAACCCCGTGCTGATAGAGGATTCGCCCGAACGCGCGATCGCAACGGGGGAAGGCTGGGAAGTGGCCCAAGACGGGATGGAGATCCGGCTGTGAGCGGCCCCCCTTTGACACCGGAGGCGCTGGAAGCGGCGCTTCGCGCGATCGGGGAGGAGCGTTACCATGACAAGCATCCCTTCCACGCCCTTCTCCACGGCGGAAAACTGCGGAAAGGCCAGGTGCAGGCTTGGGCCCTCAACCGCTACTGCTACCAGGCGCATATCCCGATCAAGGACGCCACCTTACTTTCCCGGATGACGGACCCGGCCTTGCGGCGCACCTGGCGCGTACGCATCGAGGACCACGACGGCACGCCGGAACGCGAGGGCGGCATCGCGCGCTGGCTGAAACTTACGGACGGGCTTGACCTAGCCCGCGAGGACGTTGTCGCCATGAAAGGGGTCTTGCCGGCCACGCAGTTCGCCGTCGAGGCGTACGTCCACTTCGTTCGCGAACGGCCGCTTCTGGAAGGAATCGCCTCTTCGCTTACAGAACTCTTCGCGCCGAAAATTCACCGCGAGCGTATCGCCGGGATGCTGGAACATTATGACTTCGTCAGCGAGGCAACGCTTGCCTACTTCCGCAAGCGTCTGGACCAGGCGACACGGGACGCCGACTTCACCCTCGACTACGTCAAGCGGGAAGCGCGAACGGCGGAAACGCAAGCCGGTGTTTTGCAGGCGCTGCGCTTCAAGTGCAACATGCTATGGGCGCAGCTCGACGCGCTGCATCACGCCTATGTCGAACCCGGCAAGGTGCCCCCCGGCGCCTTCCGGCCGCAGGAGAACCCATGAACGGGCGGCACCTGCTGGAGGGCGAATCAAAGCCTCGGCTCACCCCCCACGTCCGGCTTCGTTTCGATGAAAAGCGCGACCGCTGGGTCGTGCTGGCGCCCGAGCGGCTTTACGTGCCGGATGAGATCGCCATCGAAGTCTTGAAGCTGTGCGATGGAAAGGTTTCGGTGGGCGAGATGATCGAGGGACTCGCCGAGCGCTACCAAGCTTCGCGCAAGACGATCGAAAAGGACGTTCTGGAGCTTCTGCAAGGCCTCGCAGACGAAGGGATCCTCGTCCCATGAAGCCACCTTCGCCACCGCTTGCCTTGTTGGCGGAACTTACGCATCGCTGCCCGCTGCGGTGCCCCTATTGCTCGAACCCGGTTGCCCTCGAGGACGCCAAAACCGAGCTTGCGACGGAGGAATGGCGCCGCGTGCTGGAAGAAGCGGCTTCGCTTGGCGTCTATCAGGTCCATTTTTCCGGGGGCGAGCCACTTCTTCGCAAGGACCTTTCGGACCTTGTTCGACATGCAAGCGCGCTTGGACTTTATACGAATCTGATCACTTCCGGCATCCTCCTGGACGAAGCAAAGGTGACGGCCCTTGCCGAAGCCGGCCTCGAACACGTGCAGCTAAGCCTTCAGGACGCAACCGCCGGGCCCGCCGATCGCGTCGCGGGGTCTCCCGGTGCGCATGAAAAGAAGCTCAAGGCCGCCCGTCGCGTGCGCGAGGCGGGCCTTGCGCTTACAATCAATTGCGTCTTCCATCGCCAAAATCTGGAGCGCTTAAGCGAGGTGATCGCCCTGGCTCTTGAGCTTGGCGCCGGCCGGCTGGAGATTGCCCATGCCCAATACTATGGCTGGGCTATCGCCAACCGAGCAGCACTTCTGCCCGATCGCGAGCAGCTCGAAGCGGCAAACGCCGTCGCCGCCGAGGCCAAGGAACGCCTGACCGGCGTGCTCGCCATCGATTACGTTCCGCCGGACTATCACGCAAAATACCCGAAGGCCTGCATGGGCGGGTGGGGCAACCAATTCCTGAATGTCACCCCCTCGGGCAGGGCGCTCCCCTGCCACGCCGCCGAGACGATCCCGGACCTTCGTTTCGAGAGCGTC
Source organism: Pseudomonadota bacterium (assembly GCA_040752895.1). NCBI lineage: Bacteria > Pseudomonadati > Pseudomonadota > Pseudomonadota bacterium. The sequence continues at coordinate 72,539 of JBFMHN010000003.1, read as the reverse complement.
CGGGAGAAGAGCCTTGCCGACATCTGGGAAGAATCGGGAGCCTTCCGGCGTTTCCGCGGCACCGGCTGGATGCCGGAACCCTGCCGGTCCTGCGACCGGCGCGAGGTCGACTGGGGCGGTTGCCGCTGCCAAGCCCTGCTGCTGACGGGCAACGCCGCCAACACCGACCCGGTCTGCGAACTTTCCCCGGAGCACCACCGCATGCAAGAGCTGGCGGCAAGCGAGACCCTTCGCGAGCCCCCACCCTTCCGCTACCGCCGGATGGGCAGCTAGACGGCTAGCGCGCGGCCAAAAATGGCCTATTCCGGCTACAAGCGACGGGGAATGGGTTGCAAGGCGCTTATATCTTTTGGATACTGTCGGCCGGTTTTACGGGCCTCGAACGTTCTGGAGAAAATAGATGAAAGTATCGAAGTTTCTAGGTCTTGCCGTTGCCTTCCTCGGCGTCCTCGCCAGCGGGTCTGCCCTGGCCGACGGCGATGCGGCAAAGGGCGAGAAGGTTTTCAAAAAATGCATGGCCTGTCACACGCTGGAAGCGGGCAAGCACAAGGTGGGCCCGTCCTTGGCCGGCATTTTTGGCCGCAAATCGGGAATGGCGGAAGGCTTTAGCTATTCGGACGCGATGCAAAAAGCCGATATCACCTGGGACGCGGAGACCCTCTCGAAGTATCTTGCCGACTCGAAAGCAGTCGTTCCGGGCAACAAGATGGCCTTCCCGGGCCTGAAGAAGGAAGACGACCGCGAGAATCTGATCGCCTATTTGAAACAAGCGGCAAAGTAGCCTTACCCGCTATGCTTGCCTGACGGCGCCGCGCCCGAAAAGGACGCGGCGCCGTTTTCGTGAGAGCCCCCGTTAAAAAGGAGAGAAAGTGGCTATCGGAGCATCTCTTCGATTTGGCGGAGCCTGTCCTCCACGGAAATCGGCATCTCGGAAGTGATCTCGAGCGCCCGATCCTCGTAAACGTTTCGATCCGGATATTTTTCCTGCCACGCGCGGACGGAAACGTCTCGGCGTGCAACGAGATCGAAGATTTCCATCTCAAAGAATCGAAGCATGGCCGTGATCCAGCGGTTAACCGGCAAGGAGGGGCGCGCCTGATCCATTTTGAAGACTTTCACCATCCGGCAAACGTCCTTCGCCGCGTACCAAACCTCGCCCGTCACCCAGCGATTCGTGGTGAAAAGGCTGATCGGATAGCCATAGTCGTCCATGGCAATGGCAACCAGGTGACTGAGGGCCGCGTTCTCGCCCTCCGGCAGTGCAAGATCGGACAAAGGCGCCGGCCGGATGCCCGCCGGCATGCCTTGCGGCCGTAGAAAAGTGTGAAAGTGGCCGTGTTCCTCCCGATCCCCTCGGTGCGCATGGTAGTAGTACTGGGAATGGGTTTCCGCATCGAAGGCGTCCCCCTCGGGGTAGTGGTTCCATTGATAGAAAGTGCCCTGGCCGCGAAGCAATTCGCCGACGATATTGTCGTCCGTCTTGTCGAGAAGGCGGTGGTATTCGAGGACTTCCCGCCCGGCCGCTTGCATGGCCTTAAGCCGGGGTCGGGAAATCGGATGTCGGGCGTTCCGTTGCATTCTAAAAGAGGGCCCTAGGTCTCCAAGCGCACGAAAAGGTTAATATTATTTCTTCATTAAAATCAATATGTTATAAAAAAACTGGCGCGCCTTAAGTCCAAAGGCGTCGGCGGCAGAAGGCAGATGATAATAACTGGATTTTCCGTTCAGTTGAAAATATGTTAAGCAATTCAAGGTGCCTAGGGGGCGCTAGCAACAAAAAACGTAAAATATTCAAATCGAAATTTAAGGACAGTGAGGAAACACACCATGCGTTCAAGTTTTGTGAAGTCCCTTCTGTCGTCCGGAGCGATCCTTCCATTGATGGTTGGAACCGGCGTCATGATGACCGCCGCATTCGCCATGAGCGCATCTGCCAGGGCGGAAACCGTTCACGTACCCTTCTTTCCCTTCGAACAAATTGCCGAAGGAAAGGACGCGCCACCGGCGTTCATGCGGGGCGGACATGAATACAATGTCGTCAATTCGACGTTCGACGGGAATCCCGCACGTCAGAACTTCATAAAGCTAGAGCCCAATCAATACCGCTTCTACCCGGACCCGGTGGATAACCCCGGCACGTTCTATGCGCCGAAGGGCTGGCCCTTCAAGGACGGCGAGATCATTAAAGATGTCCAGGTCGAGGGCGTTGACCTTCTCGCGGAAGGTTTCGCCAAACGCTATATCCTTGGCGAAGACCATGCGCAACGCGTGCGGCCCGGCCAGCCGTTCAACTATGATTTGTTCGTTCTTGCCGTGACGTCGCTTTTCGCGACCGGACTTTACTGGGAAATCGTCGTCCACCGCGAAGGAGACGCGCTGGTCGTCAACGCCATTGAATCACCGGTCGTGCGCGGTCAAGTCGTGGGCCGCGAAGACCTGATGTCGGCGGAAGAAAAGGCCGCTCTCGAAGCGCAGAACAAACTCACCAAGAAAGAAGCGAATGCGCTCTACCACGCTGTTCTCTTCAAGATGATCGAGAAGTGGGAAACTTCCGGCAACGAGGTCGTTTCCGAATACACCGAATGGAAACGCTATAATGTCGTTCCCTTTCATACCGACGCCTTCGTAGGCGATTACTACATCAACCTCTATTCGAACGACAAGGTGGAGGAGTGGGGTAACTTCGACCGAATGCCGGCTGGAACGATTCTGGTGCTGGATAGCTTCCATGGCGATGCGAACCGCACGGGTTCCTCCGCTAATTGGAAAGCTGGCGAATTGATCATCATGGAGAAGATGGAGAAAGGCTTCAACGCCGCGACCGGCGACTGGAAATTCACGAGAATCGACGACAAGGGCAAGGCTCAGGATATCACGAAAGAAAAAGGCGTGAGGTCTGCTTACCTTGTTAATATTCCCGATGAGTACAAGAAGAAGATTTATTTCTAGTCCTGTCTGTACGTTCGCACGGAATCACGCATTGGGGAGCGCTTCGGCGCTCCCCTTTTTTTGCCCCATCCTTGAGAGGGCGCCGCTAGCCGTGAGTTGATTTAAATCAACTCTGGAAGCGGCGGTTTCATCCAAGATACTACCCATCTCTAGATTTTCGAATCTTCATCAAAAAAAGACAAAGGTGAAGATAGAAGGAGGCGTCCGATGGGTACCGTTTTTCTGAAGTCGTCAAAATTCCTATTTTATGCCGGCTTCTTACTTACGCTCCTCATAACCACTCCCGGCTCTCCGCGCGCGGAAGAGCCGGCGACCCCGGAGGAAGCCGAGAAAACATACGACGCGCTCCGTCGAGCCATGGTGGATAGCTACCAGGCCGGCGGCAATCCCATTGCGGCCACCTACATGGGCTGGCAGCGGTTCAACTCCGCCCCCTTCCTTTCCGGAACGCACGGTGCCCGCTATGTGAACACCTATGGGAATGAGAAAGCGAGCGGCTATGGCCTGTTCGAAAAGGGCGGACCGTTGCCGAAGGGCGCCATCCTGGTGAGGGACAGCTTCATGGTGTCGGACGCCTGCCTGACCGGTGACGTCGTGTTTGGTGAAAAGACCCCCCCCGGCGTTATCGCCTGCGTAGGGCCGCTTTTCATCATGGAAAAAATGGAGAAAGGTTTCAACCAAGCAAGCGGCGATTGGCGCTTCACGATGATCTGGCCAGGGGGAACCTTGTTTGGCACGACGAAAGGACCGGGGGCAAAGAACATAGATTTTTGTATGAATTGCCACGAAGTGGCCGAGAAAGACGATCACATCTTCTACACCCCGGAAGAATACCGCCCAAAATAGCCGGCGCAGGGAAGCAATTGCCGGAGAATCCTAAAGAAAAACCGGGCAGCGCAACACGCGCTGCCCGGCCATTGTTTTGTTTACCACTTCGCTTTTTTTACGGCGTTTAAATTGATCTGCTCGGGATCAATGTCGGTGTTAAACCGCAGGCCGTCGTCCGTCATCAAGATGGTCGCATGCCCGATGAGGAAATCGAAGGTCGCCGACCAACCTGGCCATAGAACCACGCCATTCGGGTCGTTCTCCGTCGGAAAGACGTGATAGCCTTGGATCGCCGTTTTCCAGAGATTGCCCTTCGGTGTAAAGAACTCCCCCAGATATGGGGTGAAGAATTCCGCATCGATATAAAGCAATTTCCGGCTATAGGGATGCCGTTCCGGTGTTTTTGCCTCAACAACATAGACGTCGCGAGGTTCCCACGTATCGACCGGGTTCCAATGAGGCGGATTAGCCAGATCGAAAAGGGATAATTGTTCCCGCGGGGTGTGGGCGTCTTTTTTCCAGAAAGGCTTGGAGGTATTGGCGATCACCAGCATTTTCTTTTTCGCGATCACCTTGAATTCCGGGTACCAGGTCGGGTGCGCGCCAATGATCATCAGATCATCCGTCAAAAGATCCGTGGACCCCAGCTGATCCATCCAGAAGTCCCCGGAAAAGCGTCGGACCTTGCGTGCAGCCACGGCATAGGCCAATAGCCAGTCCGGATCGCCGTTCACATAGCGGATAAGAACCAACCCGTTCCCCTTGAGATCCTGAGGCGCGGTCAGAACGGTCAGGGTCTTTTCGAGGATTCGTTTATCCTCTCCCACCCCCTCGCCGCGGCGCAACGCACCCCGCACGAAAACGCGTTTAACGAACTGCTTCTGGAGCCGCTCAAGCCCCGTTTTTTCATTCACGAGAGCAACCACCGTGTGCGGGTATTCCTGGCTGTCGCCCTGCGCCTTGCCCAAATAGACGTTCCACATGATCTTGAGACCGGCCTGCGGGTCGTTGAGATCGATGTCGGGGAAAGGAACGCCAGCTTCCCATCCTTCCACCTGACGGGTTGCAACGTCTAACGTTACCTTCCCACGGTTAAGATTTGTGGCCGCCACCCATTTTGGGTCCTTTGGATGGGGCTTTGAATGCGCGAGCTTCATGGTCAGACCCTTCTCGCGGATCTGCCACTGAAAGTGCTCGGAAATAAGGCTTTGGATAGTTGCCCCCTCGAAGGTTTTATCGAGCAGGGAATCGAGACTTTCGGCACTGACGATCGTTCCATCGGGCACTTCCTCGGCGCGAGCCGGCGCACCGAGCAGGATCCCCGCGGCAAGGACGGCCACCCCCCAAATCGCTCTTGTTTCTGCCAACATCCGTCCCCCCCTTATCAATCTTGGAACCCTTTAGCATACAAAGAGTTCAGAAAAATGCTAGATGCGCCAGGGAGGGGCGTTGGACATGCTTCCGTTTCGGCGGGGCGGCTTTCCCGATAAGCCTTGGCCTCAACCCGCAGCGAACGGCTTACCGGGACGGGCCCCCAAGGAACCTCCGTATAGAGGCCGCGCACCGTTCAATCGGCGTGGATCACGCCATCGGGATGGAATGCGTGATAGGCAAAGGCAAAACCGATGTCGTGAACGACATCCTCCAGGCCGGTCGCGGTTTTCCGCTGCACGGTGACGTTTCCGACGTCGTGGCCGTCACGGATGCGCTCGGCGTCCAGCGCCGAGTTCTGACCGGGTTCCCAGGTAAGGATCAAATCCCCGACAACGACCTTTCGCCGTTCCCGCAACAGTTTCAGACTCCACGCCTCCTTGCCGACCGAAACGACACGCTCCAACGGTGCCACCTTTTCCGGTAGATCGCCCCGGTAGAGGAATGGAAACTGGCTGCCGTCGTACCCGGCGTAAGGGTTGCGGCCATACGCCCGCATGCGGGGAGAATTCGGGACCAGCACGCTTCCCTTCGGAGCATGCTCGCGAAATCGCGCAAAGGATTCGATCCGGGAGGGAAGAAAAGCAAGTTTTTCGCCGGTAAGCTCGCCCACAATCGCCTCGCCGGTAAATTGCTGCCACCAGCTTTCCGTCTGGCGATCGTACATCACGAGGTCCGACCGGCGGAGCTTGCCCGTCGTGCCGAAGGAAAGAGTCTTGCCCTTCAACCTCCGATCGAAGACGACCGCCGAGTTGCAGAGCGGGCAGTAAGTGACGGTGATTGGCACCGTTCCAATCTGGTCGTTGACGATTTCGTGCCATATCAGGATTTGGAGAGGGTAGGCACGCGTTTCACCGCCGATCGTTACGCTGATTACCGGTTCCTCTTCACCCAGCGTCTTGATCGCGGCGATGGGCTCAAATTTTGGATTATCAATGGCCGGGATACCGTCCTTCGAAGGCCCGCCGGAAGCGATTTCCCCAAAATCGATCGCGGTTTTCGCAAAATCCGTGCGCGGCCATTCCGCCCGCCACTTTCTCACATCGCTAGCAACGGCGTCTTGCGCCAACCCACAGGCAAACAATATGCCAAGAAGGCAAGCACCCACTACTAACCGCGGAACCCCTCCTTTTCGTCGCATGGCGTACCCCTGGTTCGGTTTGACCCTTACCTTTTTCGATACTCTTCAGGGAGGAAGAATAGATAATCATAGTCTTCCGCCGCCGCGTGGCAGGCCGCGCAAAATTCAACTTTGTCGGAATTCTTGCCGTTTGTCGTTCCAAAGATTTGGCCGTTCGGCAACACCATCGTATAACGCCAATCGCCGGTTTCGGCGTTGAAGCCGGCCCCCATCTTTTCCATGACGAAAAGCGGCCCGATCGGGGACTGCGAGGCGGCACCGCACGGGTTGCATGGGTTGCAACTTTTTGCCGCGCAAGGGTTCTTGGCGGCACAGGGATTTCTCGCTGCGCAAGGGTTCTTCGCCGCACACGGGTTGCAGGGATGGCAGCCTTTCATCCCCGTACTCATGAAACTGTCCTTCACAAGGATCGAACCTTTGGGAAGCTTGCCCGCCTTTTCGAACTTGCCATACGCGGCAGCCTTTTCATTCGCGTAGTTGTTTACATAGCGCTCGCCATGGGTGGCGGAGATATAAGGAACCGTGTTGTAGCGCTTCCAATTCTGGTATTCCGACGTATAGGAAAGGCCGGATTTTTGATAGGCCTGTGCCGTCGCCTTGCGGTTCTTCTCGTAATGGGCGGCGGCTTCCTTGTCCGAAAGCTTCGGCCCCGCGGCAGCGGCCCCACACGGACCACACGGATTGCAGCTTTTCGCCGCGCAGGGGTTCTTCGCCGCGCAGGGGTTCTTCGCCGCGCAGGGGTTCTTTTTCTTGCTGTCGTAATAGCCCGCGAGCTGATCCGCCGCCCGGGCCGAAAGGCCGCCGGCCGTTATCCCGGTGGCGAGGACGCCGGCCCCCACCAACAGAGGAAGAACGGTGCCGGAAAGCAACATGGATTTCAAAGACTTCTGGGAACTTTCGTGCATCCTATCCTCCTGATCCCAATGGGTTTCTTCCGAAAAAGAATGGGAGCCAGCGCCAGCCTGCATCCTGGCCAAGCGTGTTCCGCCTTATTACCTTAGATGCCTGCGTGGCGAATTTCGTCGCATCACGGATTCGTGAGAAATGCCCCCGCGCCGCCTGTGGCGTCACGTAAGGGCGTTGCGGAACCGATTGACTTTCCTTATTTTTCACCCACTCATGGGCGGGGGAACGGAGAATGGAAAAGCTCAATCACAGGGATCGCGAGCAGCTCATTCAAACGCGGGCCGCTTGCGTCTGCCACAATCTCCGCCGTTCGGCGCGGGCGGTGACCCGGTTCTACGACGAGGCGCTGGCGCCAGCCCACCTGCCCGCCAACCAAATGGCTATTCTGGTTGGCATCGCGATCGCGGACCGGCCGACGATCTCCGCTCTTGCCCGGGACATGGCCATGGACCCTTCCACCCTTTCCCGGAACTTGCATCCCCTCGAACGGGAAGGCTTGATCCAAGTAAAGGCTAAATCGAAAGAGCGCCGGAAGCATCTTTCCGTAACGGCAAAGGGCATGAAGCGAATCAAGCAAGCGCTGCCTCTTTGGGCGAAGGCGCAAGCCAAGCTGGCCGAGCGGATGAAAGCCGGCCAGTGCGAGGGCGTGGTGGCTGACCTGGCCGCCATCACCTCACATGCTCAGGCTTTGGCCGAGCCGGCCTGAAGCCGAAGGTACGCCGTCAGCAACAATTTCCTCCCGGCCCACAGACCGGTGCGGCGTCCGTCGTGGCGGCGTAGCCCATGCCCTTCGTTTCCCGGGGATGACGCGGAGCGGCGCGGGCGCAATCGAAAGGGGTGGCTTTTTCAAGCGGGATATCCACCCGCGGCGACACCGGAAAAATTTCGTTCCGGTAAGGCTCGGACGTGAAGATCCGGTAAGTCTTGTCGCAAACGGCGGTCGACACGCCACGGCGAAGGACGTGTCCATCGTCGTCCCGAACCTCCCGCCACGGCCCCTTGTAGATGACCGCCTGATGGCGCTCCCAGCAGGCGCCCTCTTTCCCCTTGTGGGCGGTCACGGTCATGGCGCGGAATTCGATTCCTTCGACCGTCCGCCACGGTTGCGCGTCGCGCTTTTCGATCGCGATCCCGTGGAAACCCGCCTCCTCGAAGGCGCGCAGGAAGGCGCTTTCCTGAAAGGCGCCCGAAACGCAGCCGGACCAAAGTTCGGCATCCTCCCGCAGATGGGCGGGCACTTCCTCGTCGGAGACGATATCGGAAATAGCAACGCGGCCGCCCACTTTCAGAACCCGGTACATTTCCCGAAAGAGGTCTTTCTTCTCGTCAGGATGGACGAGATTCAGGACGCAGTTCGAAACGATGACGTCCACGCTGTCGTCCGCAACCAACGGCGTTTCCATCGCCTGGTGACGAAAGGCCTCGAAGGCATCGTAATCCGCATAGGTTGCGATCGGATGCTCGGCGATTCTTGCCTCAAGACGGGGGATGTCCGTCCGCAGATCCTGAATCCGCGCCCTTCGGAAGGTGACGTTGTCCCACCCGATCCGCCGGGCGATTCCCGCCCGGTACCCTTCCGCCAAGGCCAACATGTCCGGGTTGAAGTCGACGCCGATCACGCAACCCTTCGGTCCCACGACCTGGGAAAGTATGTAGCAGGTCTTGCCGCTGCCGCTGCCGAGATCGAGGACCGTTTCGCCCTCGCGGACGTAAGGCGTGGGATCGCCGCAGCCATAGTCGCGTTCGAGAATTTCCCGAGGCAGCACCTTCAGGTAAGCAGTGTCGTATTGCGTCGGACAGCAAAGCGCCTCCTCACGGGCTTTCGAGGCAGCGGCGTAACGCCTCAAGACCTCGCGGTCTTTATCCAACGTCATTGTGTTCGCGTTTATGGCGTTCATGGCATTTTCCTTATTCATCGACATCTGCCTTCACGATTGGATTCCCTTCGGCCTTCCACCGGTAGGCGCCTCCCGCAAGGTTATAAAATTCCGCAAGGCGCATGCGCTTCAGATTTTCCTCGATGCGGTAGGCAAGCCGCGTGCTACGCACCCCTGTTCTGCAATAAAAGACCACCGTCTTTCCCGCAAGTCGATCGCCATACCTTCGCAGGAATGCCTCGTCTTTGATGGCGGGATCAACCCGAATTGCATTCGCTAGATGGCCTCCCAAAAATTCAGCCTCTGTCCTGACGTCAAAAAGCACGATGTCTTTCTGCCGAATGGCGAGTTCCCGCGCCAGCGATTGGGGGGATATGTTCGGAACAATGCTCCAGCCCGCGATTTCGTTCTTCACCGCATAGACAGCGGCAAGGCCCGTAACCGCGAAAAAAAGGGAAACCAAAAAAATTCCCTTTTTTAGAAATCTCTTCCTTCGCTTGGGCACAAGCTTACTTCCCAGAACGCTTGAAACGGACTCTAAAAATAATTCGCCACCAGCCACCACAGGATGGCGAAAATGGCCGCCACAATCGTAAATCTGAATCGGGAAATCATTAAACTTCTCATGCTTTCATTCGCCGCCTCCAGGAAACCGAGGCTCCCGAAGCCTACTCTAGCAAAAGATGGCAACCCGAACCGAGTTGCTAGCCAAGCTTTTTAAATGCGGCGGGATTTGGCGAAAATCCGTACCAATCAACCCGGCCCTTCCCCGTCTTCTTTTCTTACGCTATTCTGATAAGCGTGTATTTACAAGATACACCAACATTGGAGGATCGCATGTCACCGGAGAAAAAGGATCTCTGTGAGATCTGCCTTCAGAGCGGAATCGAGGTCGCAGCCTCGACCGCGCGCATCCTGGCCCACCACCCAGACCCCGACATCGAGGACTGCCCCTGCGGGGGAAGACTGGTCAACCTTTGCGCCTCTTGCGAGGCGAACGAGATGGCCGCCGAGGAAGCGGCCATGGAAAGCCCTGCTTTTTCGCTCTAGACCCCCATCAAGTTTCCGGCGCGATGGAGGCTGGTTGTTTTTTTCACACCCATGCTCGGTTTGCGTCTCAGGATGAACCCACAAATTGTCCGCGGCGTCGAACGTGGATTTCGTTTATCTGAAACGGCTGCTTCCCGACCGGCATCCAATATCCAATCGAAGCCCGGCAAAGGGCCGGCGCGTATAAACCCAAAGGAGTGAGGACGATGGCCTACAAGGTGCACACACCGGAAACGGCCCCCGCGAAAGCGCGGGAGGTTTTGGAGACGGCCAAGAAGGCCTATGGTTTCGTTCCGAATCTGCTTGGCATCATGGCGGAATCTCCGGCGCTATTGAAGGCTTACACAACGCTTGGGTCGCTTTTCTCGGAAACGTCGTTGAGCCCCACCGAACAACAGGTTGTTCTGCTCTCGGTGAGCCTGGAAAACGCCTGCATCTACTGCGTTTCCGCCCATAGCGTCATCGCCGAGATGAAGGAAGTGCCAAGTAAAGTTATCGAAGCGCTCCGGAATGGGGTTGCCATACCCGATAAAAAACTGGAGGCGTTGCGCGCCTTCACCGTTTCCGTCGTTCGCTCGCGCGGATGGCCGTCGGAGGAAGAGGTTCGATCTTTTCTCGCGGCCGGTTACACGCAGGCCACGATCCTGGAGGTGATCCTTGGCGTCGGCATGAAGACGCTTTCCAACTACACCAACCACATGGCGAAGACGCCTCTCGATGCCGCCTTCGCGAAGGCGGCGTGGTCGAAAGTGGCCTGAGACGGGGAAGCCTTCCCCTACCCCTTGAGCGAGGCGTAGTCGCCGGGCGCGAACACGTCGACCTGGATGACCGCTTCACGCGCCGCGTCGGCCTTATCCAGCTCTCGCCGTTCGGTCTCGGTGAGGATTCCGGCCGTGACGGCCGCTTCACGATCGACGGCGGAATCGCCTTGCAGGCGGCCTTCGCGGAACGCCCGTTTGAGTTTCGCCCTGGCCGGCTGCGCCGCGACGATTTTAACGAGCGCTGCCTCTAGCGCACCCAGCCCTTCCTCCTGGCTGGAGGGTATGTAGATATCGGATGTCAAATGCCGGCGCAGTTCGCCATCGTCCAGAATGGCCGCCGCAACCTCGCCGCCGAGAGTATCCCGCGGCGGACGCAGGGTCCTCCCCCACGGGAAGGTTGCAAGCCTCAAGAACACGGCTATCGGTTTGCTGGGAAGGTTATCGAGAACCTCGCACAACGCCGTCTCGATCTTGGCGAGAGCGAGCTCTGCCGACCAGCGCATGACCGCCGTGTCGCGGGTGGGCTGCCCTTCGTCCTCGAAGCGCTTGAGGGTAGCCGCGGCCAGGTACTGCCAGGCCAACGCATCGGCCAGACGGCCGCCGACCTTCTCGCGACGCTTGAGGTCGCCACCGAATATGGCAAGGGCGGCATCCGAAATCAGGGCGAAGGCGGCGCTTAGGCGAGTCAGCGTACGGTAGTAATCGGCCGAGGGACCGGAAACCGGCGCCGCCATAAAGCGCGCGCCAGTCACGCCCAGCAAGAAGGCGCGAGCAAGATTCCGAAACGCAAAATTGACGTGCCCGAAGAAGGCGCGGTCGAAACGAGCAAGGTCTAGGCCCGCCACGGCTTCCATCTCCTCGCGAACGAAGGGGTGGGCGCGCACGGCACCCTGGCCGTAGACGATAAGCGAGCGGGTCAGGATGTTCGCCCCTTCGACCGTGATCGCGATGGGAACGGCCGTAAAAGCGCGTCCCAGAATGTTCTTCGGCCCACGGCAAATTTCCGCACCGGCCCGAATATCCATCGCGTCGTTGAGCACACCCCGCATGCCATTGGTGAGATATGCCTTAACGATGGCGGAAAGGACGGCCGGCTTCTCGCCGGCATCCACGGCGCCGCAGGTTAATTTTCGCGCAGCATCCATCAGGTACGTAAAGCCGGCGATCCGGGCGAGCGGTTCCTCGATACCCTCGAGACGGCCGATGGGCAGGTTGAACTGTTCGCGGACGGTCCCGTAGGCGCCGGCGACACGGGTCGCCATCTGGGCCGCGCCGATCGAAAGCGAAGGGAGCGAAACCGAACGCCCCGCCGCCAAACTTTCCATCAGCATCCGCCAGCCATGGCCTATGCCGTCCCGGCCGCCAATCACGAAGTCGAGCGGGATAAACGCGTCCCTCCCGAAGACCGGCCCATTCGGGAACGGCACCCCCATCGGATCGTGGCGGGCGCCGATTTCGATCCCCGGCAAGCTTCTGGGGATGAGGGCGCAGGTGATACCGAGGTCTTTTTCGTTCCCGAGAAGGCCGTCCGGGTCGTAACAGCGGAAGGCAAGCCCGACGACCGTGGCGATGGGAGCAAGCGTGATATAGCGCTTTCGCCAGTTCAAGCGGATGCCAAGCACCTCCTTTCCCTCATAGGTGCCGCGGCAGACAGTGCCGGAACTGGTCATGGAAGCGGCGTCGCTTCCCGCCGTCGGCTCGGTTAACGCGAAGCAGGGGATTTCCTCGCCCCGCGCCAGGCGCGGCAGGTAATGGTTCTTTTGTTCTTCCGTTCCGTAATGGAGAAGAAGCTCACCCGGGCCCAAGGAATTTGGCACCATCACGACGACGGCGGCGGCACCGCTTCGGCTGGAAATCTTCGTGACGACGGCGGAATGGGCAATGGCCGAGAAGCCGAGCCCGCCATACGCCTCGGGGATGATCATGCCCAGAAAACGGTGTTGCTTCAGGAAGTCCCAAACCTTCGGCGGGACATCCCGCCCTTGAGCGATCTCCCAGTCGTCGAGCATGGCGCAAAGCTCTTCGACCGGCCCGTCGAGAAAAGCGCGCTCCCGCTCCGTCAGCGGTTGCGACTGAAAACGGATAAGCTTCTGCCAGTCGGGGTTGCCGGAAAAGATCTCGCCATCCCACCACACGGTTCCCGCTTCGAGCGCGATGCGTTCCGTATCCCCCACCTTGGGCAGCACCTTTCCCATGAACCGCATGACAGGCAACGAAACGACCGGACGGCGGAGCGCGGAACGCCCGAAAAGAAAGGCGACGGCGAAGAAAAGGCCCGCGACGATGCCGAAAGGGGTGGCGGGCTCCGGGCTTGCCGCAAACCAGGCGAGCAACAGCGCCGCGCCGAAGGAAACCCAGGCCCAATAGCCTTTCCCGACATAGAGAAAGCCTAAAAGCAGGGTTATACCGAATGCTACCAGCAAGGTTTCCATGGCGGCGTCCTTTTGGTGATTGGTTCAGTTGCGCAGCGGTTTCCCGGTCTTCAGCATGTGCACGATGCGCGCGACGGTGCCTGAGCGACAGGCAAGGCGAGTGAAGGCCCTGCGTTCGAGCGTCAAGAGGTCGTCCTCGCCTAGGGTTTCCGTAACGTCGGTCGCGCCACCGCTCAAGACCCCGGCCAAAGCGCCGGCCACCACCGTGTCGTAGGCGGTCGCAAGCCCGCGCCGGCGAAAGTCGTGAACGGCGAGTTCCATCGCCGCCCGGGCACTTGGCCCCGGCAGCGCAAGCGCAACCGACAGTGGCGGCCGATAGCCGGCAACCAACGCGAGCGCCTTGGCCTTGGCGTCGGCCAGCAGCCGATAGCGGTTCATGGTGATGCCATCCTCGGGCCGCAAGAAAAGGTACGCTTTCGCCTCCGCCGCCGATTTCGCGACGGTCGCCGTGCTGACCGTCTCGAAGACCTTGGCGACCGGCGGCATCGGACCGCCGGGACGGTGCGGCTTGACCCACCAGCGCGTCAGCATCTCCTTGCAGCCGCCCCAGCCGGGGATAAGCCCGACGGCGGGCTCAACAAGACCCATATAGGTTTCGGCATGGGCCTGGATGGTGTCGCAATGCAGGAGCGCCTCGCAACCCCCGCCGAGCGCCATGCCGGAGGGCGCGCCGACGACAGGGAAGGGCGCGTATTTGAGCGCCTTGAACGCCCGCTGTCCCCGGCCGACCATCCAACCGATCAAGGGCGCCAAGCGCAGCATGGCGGGAACCAGCAGCAACGCCAGATTGGCGCCGACCGAAAAATTGCTGCCTTCGTTATAGACGACAAGCGCCTTGTAACGACCCGGCACCAGCGCCGCGACCTTGCGAACCATCGCGAGTATCCCGAGGTTGAGCGAATTCATCTTGGAATGGAATTCGAGGCAGGCCACGCCATCGCCGATGTCCCAGAGGCTCGCCGAGCGGTTCGCAACAATCGGCTTCGAACGAAGCTTGATGTCGGCCAGCATGACGACACCGGCCGGCCGGACCATGTCGCGATAGGTCCCGTCCAGCGCCAGGCGTTGACGCCGGCCGTTCTCCACCCGGTAGAAGGAACGGCGGCCCGCCTTCGCAAGAAAGGGCGGAACCGGAAGACCCTCGGCCGCAAGCCTTCCGCTAAACCAGGCGGGGCCTAGCCTGTCGAGCATCTCGAAGGGGCCTTGCTTCCAATTGTAGCCAAGCCGCATGGCCTCATCGATAGCGGCGATGTCGTCGGCGATCTCCGGCACCAGGGAAGCGGCGTAGCTCAAGGTTTGCGAAAGCACGCGCCAGGCGTACCGGCCGCCCTTGTCGGGGTGTTCGACGACTGCCCGCAAGCCTTGCTTGCGGGCCGTCTTGACGCTTGTAAATTTCGGCTTCGCCGCCCGCCGGTATTCGCCGCTTTGCAGGTCCATCGCCTGTTTGACCTTTTTGCCGGACGCTTTATCGATGCGGTAGAACCCGCCCTTTCCCTTCCGGCCGGTATAGCCTTGGGCGATCATCCGTTCGATCATCTCGGGTTTGCGATAGATGGCCTGAAAGGCGTCTTCCTTCGGCAGTGCATCCGCCAGCCCGTTCAGGACGTGGGGCATGAGGTCGAGCCCGACCAGATCGAGAAGCCCGAAGACGCCGGTCTTGGGGAATCCCATGGGTGGACCTACGACGGCATCCGCCTCCTCGATCGCAAGCCCGCCATCCATCGCCTCCACGACACTGCACTGAAGCCAGAAAGTACCAATGCGGTTCGCGATGAAGCCCGGCGTGTCCCTGCAATCGACAACGCTTTTTCCAAGCGCGATATCCGCGAAGGCGCGCATGGCCGAAACTGCTTCCGCCCGCGTTTCCTTGCCGGCGACGACTTCGAGAAGACGCATGTAACGAGGGGGGTTGAAAAAATGGGTGATCAGAAAATCGCGGCGGAAGCTTTCCGGCATGTCGCGGGTGAGAACGGAAAGCGGAATGGTCGAAGTGTTCGAAGAAACGATCGCGCCGAGTTTTCGAACCTTCTCGATCCGGCGGTAGAGGTCCTGCTTGATGTCCAGCTTCTCGATGACGGCCTCGATGATCCAATCGCATTCGGCCAAGCGGTCGAGATGGTCCTCCGTGTTGCCGGGCGTGATCCGCTTCGCGTTTTGTTTGTGCATGAAGGGCGCGGGGTCGGTCTTGAGCATCCGGGCGATCGCCCCCTCGGCGATGGCGTTCCGGTTGTCGGCCCCCTTCGGCACAATGTCGAGCAGCAAGACTTCTTTCCCGGCGTTCGCCACCTGGGCGGCGATGCCGGAACCCATGACGCCGGCACCGATGACGGCGACCCTTTCGATCGCCGTCATGGCATGGCCTCCAGAATGGTGGCGATGCCCTGGCCGCCGCCGATGCATTGGGTGGCAAGGGCGTAGCGGCCCCCTTCCCGCTTCAGAAGCTGGGCCGCCTTGCCGGTGATGCGCGCACCGGTGGCGCCCAGGGGATGACCGAGTGCGATGGCGCCGCCGTCGAGGTTGATCCGGGCCTCATCGAGGCCAAGATCCCGGATGCTGGCAAGCGCCTGGGAGGCGAAGGCTTCGTTCAGCTCGATGACGTCGAGGTCGCCGGCGGAAAGACCCGCGCGCTGGAGCGCCTTCTTCGTCGCGCCGACCGGGCCGATGCCCATGATCTCCGGCTTGCAGCCGGACGTGGCGATGCTCTTGATCCTGGCGGTCGGCGCGAGGCCCGCCTTGTTGGCATAGGCCTCGCTGCAGACGAGAACGGCAGAAGCCCCATCCGTTAGCGGGGACGCGGTGCCGGCGGTCACCGTGCCGGCCTGGTCGAAGGCGGGTTTCAGACCGGCGAGCGCTTCCAGTGTCGTCTCGGCCCGGATGCAGCCGTCCTTCACGACCGTGCCTTCCTTGCCTTGGATCGGCACGATCTCGTCGATAAACTTGCCGGCGGCCTGTGCGGCCGCGGCCTTCTTCTGGCTCGCAACCGAAAAGGCGTCCTGCTCCTGGCGGGAAAGCCGATAGAGGGCAGCGACCTTTTCGGCCGTTTCCCCCATCGAGATGTAGGCCTGGGGATAGGATTCGTAGAGGCCTGGATTAAGAAGCGGGTTGAAGCCCCCCATGGGAACACGGGTCATCGATTCGACCCCGGCGCAGATGAAGGCCTCGCCCGCGTTCATCTGGATAGCACCCGCCGCCATGTGAATGGCCTGCATCGAGGAGCCGCAGAAACGGTTCACCGTCACGCCGGAAACCGTGATCGGAAGACCCGCCAGGAAAACGGCGAGACGAGCGATGTTCAGCCCCTGCTCACCTTCCGGGAAGGCGCACCCAACGATCAGATCCTCAATGTCTTCCGGGCGAATTTTTGTCTTTTCGACCAGCCCCTTGATGACCTGGGCGAGAAGATCGTCCGGTCGGACTTTCCCGAGCGCGCCCTTGTTTGCAAGAGCGAAGGGAGACCGCACATACCCCGCGATGACAACGTTGATCATGACGTTTCCCTATCTGTTTTCCGGCCGGTTTCCCGATTTTCCGCCTTGGCGGCGTACTTCGCCATTTCGTCGGCCGCCAACTCCTTCTTGGAAAGCTTGCCGACCATAGTTTTCGGCAATTCATCCCGGAATTCGACGAACTTCGGCATTTCGATCGGCGAAAGCTTATCGGCAAGGAAATCGAGCAGTTCTTGCTCGGTCAGCCTTGCTCCTTCCCGCAACTTGACGAACGCCTTCGGGTTTTGCCCGCGGTAATCGTCCGGAACGCCGACCACCGTTACTTCGTCGATGGCAGGATGGAGGTGGATGGCCTCTTCGATCACCCGCGGGTAGACGTTGTAGCCGCTGCAAAGGATGACATCCTTCAGCCGGTCAATCAGGAAGATGTAGCCGTCCTCGTCGAAATAGCCAACGTCGCCGGTGTGTAGGACACCGCCACGGAAGACATCGGCCGTTTCCTCCGGGCGCCGCCAATAGCCGAGCATGACCTGGGGACCGCGCACGCAAATCTCGCCGGACTCACCCACCGGGACTTCCTTCTCCGGTGATTCCAACGAGCGGATTTCAACCGCCGTGTCGACCAGAGGAAGGCCGATGGAGCCTGCCTTGATGAGGCCGTCAATCGGGTTGCAGGTCACCACCGGGGAAGCTTCGGTCAGGCCATACCCTTCAACCAGGTTGCAGCCCGTGAGCGTCTCGAAATCCTTCTTGATCTGAACGGGCAAGGGCGCGCCGCCGGAGATGCAGACCTTGAGACTCGAAAGGTCGTATTTCGACGTCTTCGCATGGTGGTTGATCGCCGTATAGACGGTGGGAACGCCCGGGAAGGCGGTTGGCCGTTTGGCGGCGATCGTTTTCAAGACCTGCTTTATGTCAAAGCGCGGCAGAAGGACAATTTCGGAGCCGGAGGCGATGCCGTGGTTCATGACGACCGTCATGGCGAAAACATGGAAAAACGGCAGCAGTGCCAGAATTTTTTCCGGCCCGTCATGGATTCCCTCGACCACCTTCCCAACCTGCCGGGTGTTCGCCATGAGGTTGCGATGAGTCAGCATGGCGCCCTTGGGCAACCCTGTGGTGCCGCCGGTGTATTGAAGGACGGCGACGTCTTTATCGGGCTCGATCGCAACCGGCTTGAAATTGCCGTCGTTCCGGATCAGCGCATCGAAGGAAATGTGCCTCAAGTCCGATGGAATCTTCGCAATAGCGCTTCGCTTGAAGAGTGAAAACAAAAAACCCTTCAAGGGAGGAAGTATGTCCTGCATGCGACAAAAAACGATCTTTGCAAGGCAGGAATCTTCCAGCGCTTTAGCCGCCTTGGCGTAGAGCAGGTGAAGATCGGGAACCACCAGGATCTCCGTCTGCGAATCCTCGATCTGCTGGATGATCTCCCGCTCGACGTAGAGCGGGTTGAAATTGACCACCGTCCCGCCCGCTTTCAGGATTGCGAAGTAGCAGATGACGAAATAGGGCGTGTTCGGCAAGAAGAGGCCGACCTTGACGCCGCGTTTCACACCGAGACGCTGGAATCCTTTCGCGGCGCGGTCAACAAGCGCGCCAACCTCACGGTAGGAATAGGACTTGCCGAGAAAGTCGAGACAAGGGCAATCGGGAAACCCGGCAACGGCCTCGTCCATCAGGGAAAAAAGCGGAGCACTGTCGGCCTCCCTGCCGGCAACTTTGCCGCGCCGATTGTCTCGAGTATGTGTTTCCGATCCCATGGGCTGTTATTCCATCCGGACAGTTTGAGTCTATTTTAAGATGGCCGGCGTTAATGAAAGGATTATCACGTTCGTATGCGGCTTTGGTCGACCCTGCCAAGCGGGCCGGATGGAAAATGGAAAGCCATTGATTGCATTGGAAAATCTACTTCACCCGGCCGCCTGCCGAGCCCTGAGATCGGCCAGGATGCCGAGAACGATCTCCTGGGTGTTTGCGATGTTCTCATTGAGAATTCCGTGCCGGGTGGAAGGCACTCTCCGCGCCGTTTTTTCTTTCGTCGCCAACTTCTTATACATCAATTCGAGGCTTTTCGGGTTGACGATGCGATCCTCGTCCCCCTGGATGAGAGTAACGGGGCAGGCGATCTTAGGTAGCCGGCGTTCCATTTCGTCAACCATGCGGCGCAATTCGAATAACCCGCGAATTGCCATGTGCCGATAATTGATATGCGGGTGTTCGGAATCGTTTTCCCGGAAAGGCATGATGCCTTCCATCGTCGACATCCACCGAGTAACCCGGTTGGCGCCATGAACAAACGGCACGAAAATCATGTTCCTGTTCATGAACTTCAGAGGCGCCGAGACGGCAACGACGCCGGCCAGCTTGGCTGGCGCCTCGGAGGCTAGAATAAGCGACAAAACGCCACCGCTGGAAAACCCCACCAGACAAACCCGGTCGGCGAAAGCGGAGAGGATTCGATAGCCCTTACGAACCGGCTCCATCCAATTTTGCCAGGCCCGCCCCCGAAGGTCCCAGGGAGAAGTCCCATGCCCGTTCAGGCGCACGCCGATCACCGGATGCCCGGCCTGGAAAAGGCGCTGGCCGAACGCCCGCAGTTCGGCCGGCGACGCCAGAAACCCATGAACCAGTACGATGCCTAGGCCGTTGCTGTTTTCAGGCAAGAGGAGATAGGGCTCGGCGTTTTCTGTCGCGGTTTCCTGCTTGTTGATCTGGTCGTAGCGCGGGTCCGTAAACTGCTTTTTCCCCCAGGCAAAGCTCAAGAGCATGTCATCAAAGCTTGCCTCGGCCCATTCGCGCTCGGACAAGCGATCCGCCCTTTCCATCGCCCCCTCAAGGGCCTGCTTCACCTGGGGGATAGGCGCCACCTCGTTCGCATAAACGGCGATCGGGTTCTCGATGCGAATCTTATCGAAATCGTGCTCCTCACGGAGTTTCGGAAGAAAAGAATACTGTTCGCCGTCCACCGCCAGCAGGCCGGCCATGGTTGCCGAAGATATGAATTGCTCCAATCCTTCGCACCAGTCCTCCAGGATGCCTTCATAGGCATCCGGATTCCTCAAGCTGTCGTGGAGATGGACGTTGGCGTGTTTTTGCATCGCTTTAACGGCGAGGTAGAGAATCCGGTCAAACCGCTTGCGCTCGATTTCCGTTTTCCCGGCACCAATCAGGGACAGGATGAGCTGCGAAGCAAGATGGGATAAATTAACGGTGACGTTCGTATACATCTCGCGCATATAGGCGTCGCGAACGGAGAAAACGTGCCGCCCGACGCAAATATGCAGGAGACGGTCCTCCAGCGTGCTAGCAACGATCTCTTTCCGAAAAAACTCCTCTAGCGATTCCGTTTTCCGCAACAAGTGGCTAAGTATTTTTCTTTCCCACCAGCTCCAGGATTGGTGCGCCCGAGCGGGTATTCCGAGTCGAATATCCATGTCGGTATTCTTGAGCAAGATATTGCCTTCGATCAGGAATTCCTCGGAAAGGTTCCTCAGTTTTCCCTTCCCCTTGCTGAAAAATTCGGCAAGTTTCCCGAACAAGTTGTCGCTGACCCGGATGGGATAGAAGGTGATGTTCGAGGGTATGACGAGGGTGGGCCGACGCGCTTCCGCCAAAAGCGCGTCGACACCGTCGAGTCCGAAATTGGCCGCCCATCGCGACAAATGGTCTACCGCGTTTGCCTTTTCAAGTTCCAACAGGCCAGTCTTGAAAGCGTCCAGGGTCAAGGCCAGAACGGCCGCACCGGTATGATGCTTCCGCCGTTCCTTCGCCGCCCTTGAATAAATATTGAATTCCCCCTTGTCGTCGATTGCCCTTCTATCCTTCACCATTCCACCTTCCGGGAAGACGATGACTTTCCGTCCCCGGAAGATTTCGGCCCCTAGAAACGGGAGAAGATTTGGATAATTGTTGGGGACCGCACCGAGGCCAAGCAGGTAATTGGAGAAGACGTTGCCTTCCGAAAAAAATTCGCGGGCCGCGACCGAACGGCAATAGGCGCCCGTTCTTTGATGAATCAGATATTGGGGAATAAAGGTTTCAAAACGGGCAAAATGGTTGAATAGAAATATTTGACCGCTTTCCAGCCGCTGTTCGAGATCGTGCAGGCGAATGTTCACGCGCACGCGCGCCTGCAGCGCGGTCATGGCACGCATGGTCCACGCGCAGGCCGATTTATTGATGGCAAAGCTTTTTTCGATATCTGGCTTTACGCTGGCGTCCATCGGCGTTGGCGAACTCGCTCTCATGCCTGGTTCCAAGGGCTTAAAGCTAGGGCCCTTGAATTAAAAGCCAATTAAAGAGCAAGCGCGTAAAGAACGGATGCGTCAAGGCCCACGACCGCGTGGCTGTCGCGGTATTATAGTAAGCTGCCACGCCTTCCAATTAATCGAACGTGTAAAAATTCCGCCGGCCTGTGGAGCGGTGACGATAGAGGTAGGGGTAGATACCGATTGCGGTTTGCCGTTGGGCTCGGTTGCAGACTTCGCGGCCGTTACGGTTAGCGTCCGTGAGCCTCGGACAAACGCGGTGGCTTTTTGTTCTTGGCGGACGCTTTCTCGGCGGCTTCTTTATCGGTCGCCTCTTTAGCCAGGCGAAGGGCGCGCTGTTTCGCCACGCGTTCCGTTAGTTCCTGCTGCGCTTTTTCCTTCTCCTTCAGGGCCAGCTTGTCCTTCTTCTGAGTTGCGGCGAACTGTTCCTCCGCCTTCGATTTTACTGACTTCAACATTTCGGTAATCCTTTGCTTCCGTTTCGGGTGTCACGGTCGGAAATTTTCGCCACGAAACACGAGCGACTCCACCCGCAGCCCGGTGCGTAAGATCGGCGGCGCCATGGCGCATCGCGCCGTTTAATTTATCGGTCGTATTTATTGTTGTCGAAGAGGTGGCCGCGGAGCGGTCCGCCCACCTCCTTCAGTCCGCCAGGCGACCGTAAGGTTGTCGCCGACGGCAAGCGGCGACCGCCCCCAACGGAAGTTGGAGGCGGTGCCTTGCGTAGTTAGTCGATGATAGACAGGTTCTCGGCGGAAGACTTGCCGTTCTGCCCAGGCTGAAGCTCATAGGAGACCTTCTGCCCTTCGCTGAGCGAACTCAATCCCGCGCGCTCGACGGCCGAAATGTGGACGAACGCGTCTTTGGAGCCGTCTTCCGGCGCGATGAACCCGAAACCCTTGGCCGGGTTGAACCATTTTACAGTACCAGTAGCCATAGTTATTTCCTCTAACAGGAGTCTTGATTCCGCGTCTCACACCATATGAGCGCGCGGCCGGTTTAACGTTCACATTGTCAGGGGATAACTAAGCTAATCGGCGTACCGGTTATTTAGATAACACGCAACAAATGCAATACGTATATGGAAATATGTGGGGAATATCCCGAAAAAGTCAATCCCCCGTGAGACCAAGCGGGGATACCGGAAACCCGCCTACCCACGCTATTCGGCCAAATTCTGGGCTTCCGGGCTTCATCCCGAGGTCCGTTTTGACCCCTTTCAAGGCCTTACCCGCACGCCCCGCGTCCGATCGGGCGGAACGATCAGCCGATGAAGTCGCGGACGATGTCGTTGAACTTCTGGCACCCCTCGATGAACATAAAATGGCTGCCGCCATCGGCCTCCTCGAAGACCTCGAGGCGCGAGCCGGCGATCTGCTGGTTGATCCAGACTTGCGATTGCCATGGCACGAAGCTGACCCGGCCGCCGACCACCAGAGACGGCGTATCCAGACGCGGGATCGTGTCACGCCAATCGGCCGTGCCGTGGTCGTAGAGCAAGGTCGCCGCATGCCGGCGTGGCATCCTGAGGTTGCGGTCAATGATCCAGCTCTTGACATCGTCCGAGGCGGTCTTGGTGATCATGCCGCCGATCAAACCGCGGGTTACCGCGACACCGTTTGGCCCGGCCAGGTCGTTGACCGTGGCGTAGAGCGTCTCCGGCGTGAAGACACTGCCGGCGTCGATGATCTCTTGCTCCGACCACGCCGGATTGCTGGTGACCATCGGCATCTGGTCGATCAGAAGCATCTTGGACAGACGATCCGCCCCCCACAGATCCCAATAGTTCCAGATCACTGAACAACCCATCGAATGGCCGAGAATGTTGACGCCCTTCAAATCAAGCGCATGGATGACGTCGCGAACGTCCTTGGCGAGACGGTCAATTTTATAGCCATGGTTTGGCTTGTCGGATTCGCCATGACCGCGCATGTCGAGCGCGATCACCCGGTACCGGTCGCTCAGCCCCTCGATTTGATGCTTGAACTGCTCGGCCGTTTGCGACCAGCCGGGAATCATCAGCAGCGGCTGGCCCGAGCCGGCTTCCAGATAATGAAGGTTCACGCCATCGCTGACCGTTACGCGACCGACATTACCCGGAACCACCGCACGCACCGTCGCATCTCTGCGGTTGATGCTCAGCGGAGCGTTTGCTCGTTCGCGTGTTGACGAATGGCCTTTCATCGAGTTTGTCACTTGGCTTCCTCCCGGTGTGGCAACCATGGGTTTTTCCGGTGGGTCGCTGCGCAAAAAAAGATGCCGAGACGGGAGCACGTTATCAAACGACATACCCAGGCCGGCGGCAAAGTAAATAAAGATAAAGCGCAGAATCTAGGCGCGATCTCGCGGCTTGCCCCAAAGCACCGATATGGAAAGCAATCAAGGGCCAGGGGCGCGAGTCTTGGGCGTCGCTTCGCGGGCGGCGCAGGCCGATGCCGTTCAAGACGGCGATTTTCGGCTATTCTGCGAAAGGTTGGTTGCGTGCCGGGAAAACAACCACAAAAAACTACTAATTATTTCAGCTAATTAAATGGTGGGCGCACCAGGATTCGAACCTGGGACCCGCTGATTAAGAGTCAGCTGCTCTACCAACTGAGCTATGCGCCCGGGAAGGGTGGCCCCTATAGCAAAGGCATCCCGGTCTGTCGAGTGTCTTGAAAGGTCGCGCCCGTCCATCTTCAGAGGTTTTCGATGCTTCCGCGGCGGCTCATTCGCAGGTCGCGGTG
This sequence comes from Pseudomonadota bacterium, assembly GCA_040752895.1. Taxonomy (NCBI): domain Bacteria; kingdom Pseudomonadati; phylum Pseudomonadota; species Pseudomonadota bacterium. The sequence continues at coordinate 48,721 of JBFMHN010000003.1, read as the reverse complement.
GATATGGACGCTCATGATGAGGCCGAAAGCAAAAAGCAAGGTAAGCATCGCCGTACCGCCATAAGAAATGAACGGCAGCGGCACACCGACGACGGGAATTAGCCCGGTCACCATTGCGATATTGATAAAGAAATAGAGCGCAAAAGTCACGGTGATCCCCATGCCGAGCAGGCGGCCAAACTGGTTGCGGCTGCGCAGGCTGATCGTAACGCCACAGAAGGCGAGAAGCAGGTAAAGCGTGAGGAGTATAAGGCTGCCTGCAAGGCCGAATTCCTCCGCCAGCATCGTGAAAATAAAATCGGTTTGTTTCTCCGGCAAAAAATTGAGATGCGCCTGGGTTCCCTGAAGGAACCCTTTGCCAAAGAGCCCGCCAGAACCAAGCGCGATCTGGGATTGCAGGATGTGATACCCGGCCCCCAAGGGGTCGCTCTCGGGGTCGAGGAAAATAAGGACGCGGCGGCGTTGATACCCATGCAGCCCCATCCAGAGAAGCGGCATCGCAACAAGCCCAATACCGATCAGAGACACAAATTTCCAAACCCGCACCCCAGCCAGAAAAAAGATCGAAAGCCCTCCGGTGGCCAACGTGACCGCCGTTCCCAAATCCGGCTGGCGCAAGACAAGGAGACCAGGCAGCGCCAACAGGAGAAAGGGGGCAGCCAAAAAAGCCGGGCGGGAAACATCTTCAAGACTGGCCCCATGAAAATAGCGGGCCAGCGCGAGGATAATGGCGATTTTCATGACCTCGGACGGCTGGAATTGAACATAGCCGAGATCTAGCCACCGCTGCGCCCCCATGCCGATGGCGCCGGCAAACTCGACGGCGATGAGAAAGACAAGAGACGCCCCATAAAGCGTATAGGCGTGACGGAGCCAGAAGCGGATATCCGTAAGCCCAACCACAAAGAGAACCATCATTCCAACAGCAAAACGCACCGCTTGCCGGCCAGCCCAAGGCGTAAAGCTGGCGCCACCGGCAGAATAGAGCATGGCAATCGCGATACTGGCGATAAGGCAGAGGAGCAAGATCATGCCCCAGTGCACCTGCCGAATCTTGTCCGACAGACTAAGTTCCTGCCCAGAAAAATCGCCCATTTCGATCATGATTCGACAGGCTGTCCGTCTTGCGGCGCTGAATTTCGTTGCTGGATTGCGAGCAGAATGTCCCGCGCGATCGGAGCCGCGACGGCCGAACCGCTGCCGCCGTGCTCAACCAGGACAGCGACGGCGTATCTTGGAGCAGCAATCGGTGCAAAGCCGACGAAAAGCGCATGGTCGCGTTCATGCCAGGGCCGATCTGCGTTCTTTGGGATGCCTTCGTCGCGTTCTCTTTTCGTGATCCGCATCACCTGGGAAGTGCCCGTTTTGCCACCCATCGCCATCGCTTTGTTGGAAATCCGGGAGCCATAGGCCGTCCCCCCCGGTTCGTTCGTCACGGCAACCATGCCCTCCCGAACGAGGGAAAGGGTGTTTTGCCCGATGCCCAAGGAAGAGAGGGCGGTTGCGAGCCGGGCAGCCGAGCCCCTCGCAGACGCAATGGCCTTCGTGACATGCGGAAAGACTTCATACCCACCGTTCACGAGGCGGGCCATCATGACGGCAAGTTGCAAGGGTGTGGCCAACACATAGCCTTGGCCGATCCCGGTGATGAGGGTCTCACCGCCCTGCCACGGCGTACCGAAAGCCGCCCGCTTCCATTCGGGATCCGGAACAAGACCTGCCCGTTCCCCGGGCAGATCTTTGATCAAGACTTTGCCAAAGCCGAACCGGCGGGCCATCTCGGAAATCCGGTCAATCCCGCAGCGGCGGGCAAGTTCGTAAAAGTAGACGTCACAAGACTGCTGGATTGCCTCGACCAGACCCACATGGCCATGCCCCTTGGGCTTCCAGCAATGAAACCGGTATCGGCCAAGATCGATATGGCCCTGACAGAAAACCCGTTGTTCCGGCATGACAAGGCCGGCTTCAAGCGCGGCGATCGCCACTATCATCTTATAGGTCGAGCCGGGCGCGTACTGGCCTGCAATGCATTTGTTCGTCAAGGGCGCTTGCCGATCGCCAAGCAGGCGATTCCAACTTTCCTCGCTAAGGCCTACGACGAACTCGTTCGGATCGAACCCCGGCGTAGAAGACATCAGCAGAACTTCTCCGCTATGGATGTCCATGGCGACGGCGGCGCCACTTTGGTGGTCGAATTGTTTATTGGTGAAATCCTGCAAGTAAGAATCCAACGTCAACGTCACCTGGTGACCGGACTTTCCCTCCTCCAGCGAAAGCTCGCGAACGACGCGGCCAAACGCGTTGACCTCGACCCGGCTGTTGCCGGCCTTTCCACGCAGATCCAGATCGTAAATTTTTTCGATCCCGCTTTTGCCGATACGGAAGTCGGGGAGTTGAAGCAAGGGATCTTCCGTGCGCTCGCCTTCCGCCACGGCGGCGACATACCCGATCACGTGGGCCGCCGAAGCCCCCAAGGGATAATAACGGCTTTGGCCGACGGTGATCAGCACGCCCGGCAAGTCCGGCATATTCACCTCGACGCGTGAGACTTCGTCCCAGTTGAGATTCTCCCGGACAACGACCGGAATGAAGCCGCGTTGGCGCCTCATCTCGTGGAACACCCGTCGGCGTTCGGCCGTCCCGATCGGCAGGATGCGATCGAGCCGGCCAAGGGTCGCCTCGATGTCCACCGTTTGCTCTGGGATCACCACAACGCGGTAATTCTTCCGGTTTTCCGCCAGCGGATTTCCGAAGCGGTCAACGATCGAGCCCCGCGGCGGTTGAATCAGACGAAGGCTGATCCGGTTTTCATCGGCCAGCGTTTTATACCGGCTCGATTCCAAAACCTGCAGGTAATACATCCGCCCAACGAGAATCGTAGCGAGGACCAATTTGCCTCCCGCCAGAAGCACCGTCCGGCGGCTGAACACCCGGTAGCGGTCCCCTTCCCGATACATCAGGCCTGACGCAGAACGATTTGCTGGGTTTGGGCATAAACCCAGGCAAGGCAAGGATAAAGCACGAGGGTGAGGAGGTATTGGAAAACGCCCGGGCTGGGGTCGTGAACCGTCCAGTCCAGAAGCGAAAACGCGGCCCATTGAAGGATGGAGGCCGCGGCCGCCACCATCATAAAACTAACCCATGTGATGGAAAAGGATTCGTGGAGAAAATAGCGCCGCTGGGTAACAACAATCCCATAAACAAGGAGAAAGATGCCAGTGTTGAGCCCGATCGGCACGCCGGAAAGCAGGTCCTGAAGTAGGCCGATGAAGAACACAGCCGTCGCCGGCATCAGGTCGGGCCGATAGAGTCCCCAGTAATAAATGGCCGTCAGGGTAAGCATGGGGGCAATGACGGCATAGCCCGGCAAGCGAAACGGAACAAGGCTTAGGAACAGGAGGAGGAGCGCGGTGACAAACGGCGCCAAGTTTCGCATATGGTGCTCCAGGTTCTGCCACAGGGAAGGCGTCACTTGGGAAGCTCTCCTTGAACGGTTGACGGGTGAAGCGGCGACGGCGGCAACGCCCCTTCCAAGCTGTAATCAACGATGCGGACAAGCTCGAGACGGCTCCACGTGACGAAGGGTTGTATGCGCGCCCCCTCTTCGCTGATGGAACCCACCGTGCCAATGGGCAGGCCTGGGGGAAAGACACCGCCATCGCCCGAGGTAACGATCCGGTCGCCGAGAGCTATCACCGCTTCCTTCGACAGATAAAGCAGGCGCGGATTGCTCGAATTGTCTCCGGCCATAATCGCCTTTTCTCGAGACGATTCGACAACAACGGGAATTCGCGAATTCCAATCCGTAATCAGAAGCACGCGGGAAACATGTTCACCGACGAGCACGACGCGACCCACCACGCCTTCCCCATTTATGACCGGATCTCCTTTCTTTAGTCCGTCCCCCGCTCCAGCATTGACGAGAACGCTTCGGACGAAGGCGCTGCCGGAATCCGCGAGCGTGCGCGCCGTCACAAAGTGAACCGCCGCGTCGGGAACCGAATTCAAGAGCGCCTTCAAACGCGCGTTCTCCATCGCCAATTGCTCCATCGCCAGTTTCGAATGGCGAAGCACGGCAAGTTCGGCGCGGAGCGCATTATTCTCTTCACGGAAGGTGGTGAGAGTCGATATTTCACCAAGCAGTTTTCTCGCGGCCGTTATCGGTTGCGAGATAAGGCCGACGATCGGTGTGGCAATATCTGCGATATTTGCACGCAACCGTTCCGTAAAGGCGCTCTCCATCCGGCCAACAACGATGAGCGTGAACGCAACAACGATGAGAAAAAGGAACGGAAAGCGATGGGCAAGGGACCGCACCGGCGTCGTAAAACGCAAGAACGAACTGGCGCGGAGTCTTGCCATACCCCTTCTCCTTGACCCCCCGGCTATGCCCCGGAAATTTGCATCGTGAGCCTGATCAATAACTGCTCAGCAAGACGTTCTTGAGAGTTTTCATCTCCTCCAAAGCACGGCCCGTGCCAAGGACGACGCAAGACAGGGGGTCGTCGGCGATGGAAACCGGAAGCCCGGTCGCCTCGCGGAAAACCCGGTCAAGATTGCCAAGCAAAGCGCCGCCACCGGTAAGGACAATCCCCTTGTCCACAATGTCGGCGGCCAGTTCCGGCGCCGTATGCTCAAGCGCCACCTTTACGGCTTCCACAATGGCGCCGACCGGTTCGGAAAGGCTTTCGGCGATTTGCCGCTCGGAAATCACCAATTCCTTCGGCACGCCGTTCATCAGGTCGCGCCCCTTGATCTGCATCACCCGGCCGTCGCCATCGTCCGGCGGACAGGCGGAACCGATCTCTTTCTTGATGCGCTCGGCGCTGCTCTCGCCAACCAAAAGATTATGGTGACGCCGGATATAGGCGATAATCGCCTCGTCCATCTTGTCGCCACCGACACGGACGGACCGCGAATAAACGATGCCGCCCAAAGAAAGCACTGCCACCTCCGTCGTGCCGCCGCCGATATCTACGACCATGGAACCGGTGGGTTCGGTGACGGGAAGCCCGGCCCCTATGGCCGCCGCCATTGGTTCTTCGATCAAAAAGACGCGGCGGGCACCGGCGCTTTCAGCGGCTTCCTGGATGGCTCGGCGCTCGACCGCCGTCGAGCCGGAAGGCACACAAACGATGATTTGCGGCGAGGCAAAGGTGCGGCGGTTATGCACTTTTCGGATGAAGTGCTTGATCATCTCTTCGGCGACTTCGAAATCGGCGATGACACCGTCGCGCAAGGGCCGGGTCGCCTCGATATTGCCGGGGGTACGTCCCAGCATCATCTTCGCCTCATCACCAACCGCCAGAACATGCCTGCGCCCCTTCACGTTGGCAATCGCCACAACAGAAGGTTCGTTCAAAACGATGCCTCGGCCTCGCACATAAACCAGCGTATTCGCTGTCCCGAGATCGATCCCCATGTCGGCAGATAAAAAACCAAGAATTTTGGATAACATATTGCCCCACCATGATCTTCGTTATGCGGCGAGCGACGGTTCACCCGCCGCTCGCCGCCGCGGTTTCTTGCTTACGCAGAGAGCGCCGCCGGAGCGGTTTTCTCCCGTTTGACGAGGAGCTTGTTCAGCGCGTTGAGATAGGCACGCGCGGAAGCCACCAACGTATCGGTGTTCGCCCCCTGGCCATTCACGGTCTTGCCATTTTCTTCAAGCCGTACCGTCACCTCGGCCTGGGCATCCGTTCCTTCCGTTACCGCGTGCACCTGGTAAAGCTGCAAGCGGGCATCGTGGGGAAACAGTTCACGGATAGCGTTAAACGTTGCGTCGACCGGCCCATCGCCGGACGCCTTGGTTTTGCGCACCTCGCCATCAATCTTGAGTGCGAGCTCCGCCGTCTGCGGACCGGTGGATCCGCACACCACAAGCAGCGAGACGAACTGTATGCGGCTGTCCACCTGCATAAGCGCATCGTCCACGAGAGCGACAATATCTTCGTCATAGATATCCTTCTTCTTGTCGGCCAAGTCCTTGAATCGGCGGAAGGCGTCTTCGACGGCGTTGTCGCCCAGCTCGTACCCAAGATCTTTCAATTTCACCCGGAACGCATGCCGGCCGGAATGTTTGCCCATCACGAGCTTCGACTGGGCGAGGCCGACGGATTCCGGCGTCATGATCTCGTAAGTGCCGGCGTGCTTCAGCATGCCGTCCTGATGGATGCCGGATTCATGGGCAAACGCGTTCGCACCGACGATGGCTTTGTTCGGCTGGATTGTGAAGCCGGTGATCGTGGAGACAAGCCGCGAGACCTTCGTGATGTTTTCCGTCACGATGCCCGTCGTATAGCCAAGCACGTCCGGCCGCGTCCGAAGCGCCATGACGATTTCCTCCATCGCGGCATTTCCGGCCCGCTCCCCAAGCCCGTTCACCGTACATTCGACCTGGCGGGCACCTTGTCGGATCGCCGCCAGCGAATTCGCAACGGCAAGGCCCAGGTCGTTATGGCAATGCACCGAAAGAACCGCGCTGTCGATGTTGGGCACCCGGTTCATGATCGAAGCGATCAGGTCCGCGAATTCATCGGGTACGCTGTAGCCGACCGTGTCCGGCACATTAATCGTCGTGGCGCCGGCCTTAATGGCGCTTTCGATGCAGCGATAGAGGAAATCGCGCTCGCTGCGCGACCCGTCCTCGCAGGACCACTCAACATCGTCCGTCAGATTCCGGGCATAGGTTACGCTTTCGATCACCGCCTGATGAACCGCGGCGGGCTCCATCTGGAGCTTGTGCTTCATATGGAGCGGGCTGGTCGAAATGAACGTATGGATGCGCTTTCGTTTGGCCGGTTTCAACGCTTCCGCCGCCCGGTCAATATCGTCGCGAGCCGAACGCGCCAGCGCACAAATTACCGGCCCGGTAACTTTTTTTGCGATTTCCTGTACGGCTTCGAAATCGCCTTTCGAGGCGATCGGGAAGCCCGCTTCAATGACATCAACGCCAAGTTCGGCGAGAGCATTGGCGATGCGAAGCTTCTCTTCCAGATTCATCGACGCGCCCGGCGATTGTTCGCCGTCGCGCAAGGTTGTATCGAAAATAAAGATTCGATTCTTGTCTGCGTCTGCGTCTGCGCTTTTACTCATCGGGATACCCCTTCCGATTCTTCGTCGTCACTTAGGTTCTCTAAACGGAGATTCCCTGAACACCCGCCTTGACATGGCAGCGGTGCCCAGGGTGCCTAAGTCGAAGAATCGCCGCACAACCTTCCGCGGCGGTGGAAGTCGGCGAAAAGGTCAAGGGAATGGTAAACGCAACGATCCCTTGCGGATGTTTCGCCCCGCAGGTTATCGTCAGATACGTTGTCGCCGATTGCCCGTGCATGGTTACCATTTCCCGGGCGGCAAGCTATTGAATCGGGCCGCCCAAATCGCCTTCCATCCCTTACGGTTAAGGCCTTTCACCGAAGGGGATTCTGAACAAAAGTGGTTAACGCTTTCTTTGTTTACCCTGGAAATGTGCGCCTCTTAAGCCATTTTTGCAATCTTCCTAGGATAATTTTCAAATTTTCCGGACCGAACAGTTGTTGCGCGAGATTATTTTGTACCGAAAAGTATGAAACCAAGGATCATCAGCGCCTTATATTTTGATAACATGAATATTTCAATATTAACAAATGGTTGTTTTGTACTAATTGGTTCAAAATATATTTACCCACCGTCAAGGGCGGTCAGCGCGACACGTACGAAATCGTTCAAAACGCCGCGATCCGGATTAGCCTTACCCATGACGCGAAGGCCGGTAAGAATGCCGACGAGATAGCGAGCCAACACCCGGGCACTTCGGTCGGCCCGGATATCGCCGGCCGACTGGCCGCGGGCGACCCCCTGCTGAATGGTATCCTCCAGCCGGACAAAAATCGCCTGCACCCGGGCGGCAATTTCGAGATCGTTTGCCGCCAATTCGGCCGCCGTGTTTACCGCGAGACACCCGAATCGGCCGCCCTGCGTGAAGAGACCATCAATGGCGTCGCCAAAAATATCCTCGATCGCCTGACGCGGCGAGACCTTGGCTTCGAGAGCGGTGGCGGTTGCCCGCACCAACCTCTCGCCATAAAGGCCGAGGGTGATGAGGAAGAGTTCGCGCTTGCCGTGAAAGGTGTCGTAGAAACTGCTTTTGCTGATGCCCATCGCCGCGACGAGATCCTGAAGCGACGTCGCGGCATAACCCTTCGACCAGAAGACGTGCATCGCCCGTTCGAGCACGTCTTCCTCACTGAATTCCCGCGGCCGCGCCATTAGCTATTCCTTATTTTTAAAGCCGGGCGAGCCTAAGGTTTTTGGACTTATTGGTCCATTAAAATTGCAGCCCCAAGGCCGCCCCAAGCGACGCGGGCGCACAGTAGATTAGTTCTTCGATTTGTCGACCAGGCGACGTTCGGCGATCCACGGCATCATGGCCCGAAGCTGTTCGCCGACGGCCTCGATCGGATGCTCGGCGGCGCGGCGGCGCATGGCTTTGAAATTGGCTTGGCCCGCGGCGTTTTCCAGCACCCAATCCCTGGCGAAGCGGCCGGATTGGATATCGTCGAGCACGCGCTTCATCTCGGCCTTCACCGCGTCATTGATGAGGCGGGGCCCGCTTTGATAGTCGCCATATTCGGCCGTGTTCGAAATCGAATACCGCATGTTTGCGATACCACCTTCGTACATGAGGTCAACGATCAGCTTCACCTCGTGTAAGCATTCGAAATAAGCCATCTCGGGCGCATAGCCGGCCTCGATCAGGGTCTCATAGCCAGCCCGAATGAGAGAGGTAAGGCCGCCGCAAAGCACGGCCTGCTCGCCGAAAAGATCCGTTTCGCATTCCTCGCGAAAAGTCGTCTCGATGATGCCGGCGCGGCCGCCCCCGATCGCCGAACCGTAGGAAAGGGCCACGTCGAAGGCGTTGCCGGAAGCGTCCTGAGCGACCGCAACCAAGCAAGGAACGCCGCCGCCGCGCACGTATTCCGAGCGCACGGTGTGGCCGGGCCCTTTCGGCGCGATCATGAAAACATCGAGATCCAGTCGCGGCACGATCAACTGGAAGTGAATGTTGAAGCCATGGGCAAAGGCAAGAGAAGCGCCTTTTTTCAGATTGCCGACGATTTCGTCCTGATAAAGTTTTGCCTGAACTTCATCCGGCGTCAGGATCATGAACACATCGGCCCATTTCGCCGCCTCGGCCGGGGTGGAAACCTCAAAGCCGGCGTCCCTCGCCTTCTTAACGCCCGCCGAATCCGGCCGGAGCGCAATACGGACTTCCTTGACGCCGCTATCCCTCAGGTTCTGGGCGTGGGCATGGCCTTGGCTGCCGTACCCCGCGATGGCCACCTTCTTCGGCTTGACCAAATTCACGTCCGCATCACGATCGTAATAGACACGCATAACTTATTCCTTCTGCTGTCAAATGCAGGTTAATCCGAGAAGCTAGAACGGCTTCGATCCTCTGGAAATCGCGACGACGCCGGTACGCGAAACGTCAACCAGCCCCAACGGAGCCATCAGATTGATAAAGGCATTCAGCTTGTCCGTCGAGCCAGTCATCTCGAAGACGAAGGAGTGGCTTGTGCTGTCGACGACGCGCGCCCGAAAAATGTCCGCAATCCGCAAAGATTCGACTCGTTTCTCGCCGGTACCTTCCACCTTGATAAGGGCAAGCTCGCGCTCGACCGACGGCCCGTTCGTCGTCAGATCGCTGACCTTGTGCACGGGCACGAGCCGGCTGAGCTGCGCCTTGATCTGCTCGATCACCATTGGCGTACCCGATGTCACGGCCGTAACCCGGGAAAGCCCTTTTTCGGCGTCCACCTCGGCAACCGTCAGACTTTCGATGTTATAACCGCGGCCGGAAAAAAGTCCGATGACGCGCGCCAGCACGCCCGCCTCGTTATCCACGAGCACCGCGATCGTATGCTTTGCGATCGTATCCGCGCTTTTCATCCTACTACCGGCAACCGCCGGCCTCTCAAATGAGGCCCATGCTTTCTTCTGACATTTCGCCCAAATTATCTTCCGGGCCGAACAGCATCTCGTTGTGCGCCTTGCCGGAAGGAATCATCGGGAAGCAATTCTCCGCCGGATCCACGCGAACGTCCACGATGACCGGCCCGTCCACGGCCAACATTTCCTGAATGACCCGGTCAACCTCTTCCGGCTTCGTCACGCGCAAGCCTGTCGCGCCAAAGGATTCCGCCAGTTTCACAAAATCCGGCAGTGCGGCCGAATAGCTTTCGGAATAACGCCCGCCGTGCAGCAATTCCTGCCATTGACGAACCATTCCCATATATTCGTTGTTGATGATGAAGACCTTCACCGGCAACCGATGCTGAGCGACCGTCGACATCTCCTGAATATTCATCAGGATGGACGCCTCGCCGGCAATATCGATGACGAGCGCATCCGGATGGGCCACCTGGACCCCGACGGCGGCCGGCAAGCCATAGCCCATCGTTCCGAGCCCGCCGGACGTCATCCAGTGGTACGGTTTTTCAAACTTGTAGAACTGGGCCGCCCACATCTGGTGCTGGCCGACTTCCGTCGTGATATAGGCGCCTCGGTCCTTCGTCAGCTCGTATAGCCGCTGAATGGCGTATTGCGGCTTGATCAGCGGGCCGGACTGCTGATAACGAAAGGAATCCCTCGCCCGCCACGCGTCAATCTGCGCCCACCATTTCTTCAGGGCTTTCTTGTCCGGCCTGTCTTGCGCCGCCTTCCAGAGCTTGATCATGTCCTCCAAAACATGCGCAACGTCCCCAACGATGGCGATATCGACCGGAACGTTCTTGTTGATGGAAGACGGATCGATGTCGACATGGATCTTCTTCGAGCCCGGCGAAAACGCATCCAGGCGGCCCGTTACACGGTCGTCGAAGCGGGCCCCGATATTGACCATGACGTCGCAGCCATGCATCGCCCAGTTCGATTCGCAGGTGCCATGCATGCCGACCATGCCAAGAAACTGCGGGTGCGAAGCCGCGAGGCCACCGAGCCCCATGAGCGTGCTCGTGCATGGAAAACCCGTCATCTCGACGAACTGCGTCAAAAGCTGACACGCCGCCAGGCCGGAATTGACGACACCGCCACCGTAATAGATGAGGGGGCATTTCGCCGAACCCATCAGCTCCACCGCTGCGCGGATCGCAGCCGTGTCGCCCTTTATCCGCGGCTTGTACGTTTTGTGTTCGACGTTCCGCGCGCCGTAATAGGTGCCATGCGCCATCAGAATATCTTTGGGCAAGTCGACCACAACCGGCCCTGGACGCCCGCTTCTTGCGATGTAAAAGGCTTCATGGATGGTACGCGCAAGCCGATCCACATCGCGCACGAGGTAATTGTGTTTCGTGCACTGCCGGGTGATGCCCGTCGTATCCGCTTCCTGAAAGGCGTCGCTGCCGATGAGATGGGTCGGCACCTGGCCGGTCAAGCAAACGACGGGCACGCTGTCCATCAGGGCGTCCGTCAGCCCGGTGACCGCGTTCGTGGCGCCGGGGCCGGACGTCACCAGGACGACACCGACCTTGCCGGTCGAACGCGCATAGCCCTCCGCCGCGTGCACCGCGGCCTGTTCATGGCGGACAAGGATGTGCTTGAGCTCCTTCTGTTGAAAGAGCGCGTCATAAATCGGCAGCACGGCCCCGCCCGGGTAGCCGAATATGACCTCAACCCCCTGATTTACCAGGGCTTTAAGGACAATCTCCGATCCCAGCATCCGATCTTGATTCATCCCGCGTCCTCTCGGGCGCAAACGAAGCGTGGTTTGCGGTTTGGAAGGGGCCGGAATCCCCCGAATTCTCCGAATAAGGGGCACAACCTAGTCGGTCAGCCTACCGTGGTCAATCGAAAGTGACGAATAAACGAAAAGATTTCGTTATCTAAACTTTCCGAATATTGCTCATGAAGCCAGTGCCCTTCCGCCATCCGATGGCGGAACCAAGTAAGTTGGCGCTTCGCATAGCGCCGGGTGGCCTGCTGGGCTTGAGCGGTGACCTCCTCGAGGGTCGCCTCCCCCCGGAGGTGGCGGAGCAGTTCCCGAACACCGACCGCCTTCATCAGGGGAAGTCCCGGATCGAACCCGGCGAGCGCTGCGGCCTCGGCCAGCGCGCCGGCCTTGAGCATGTCAAGAAAGCGCCCGTCACAGGCCGCATAGAGGGCTGCCCTGGGCGGGGCCAGGAGAATGGGGAGAAGCTTGACCGTCGCCCCCCCGCCCCCTTCGGCTTGCCAGTCAGCTAGCGAACGGCCGGTCGCCTCAAGCACTTCCCAAGCCCGAAGAAGCCGCTGGCGATCGCCAGGCTTGAGACGCGCCGCCATGACCGGATCGCGCGTCTGAAGCTCCCCATGAAGCCCGGCGTTTCCAAGCCGACGCAGGCGGTCGGCAGCTTCCATCCGCACTTCCGGCGGGATCGCCGGGATCGGCGCCAGGCCGGAAGCAAGCGCCTGCAAGTAAAGGCCGGTACCGCCAACCAAGATGGGAAGCTTGCCCGCCTTTCTTGCCTCTCCCAATTCCTCGAGCGCCATTTTTCGCCACAAGGCGGCGGAGGCCGGTGTGGCGGCCGGCAGAACGCCATAAAGACGATGGGGGGCGCGAGTAAGCACCGCCGCATCGGGCCTGGCCGTCAAAATGCGAAGCTCGCGGTATAGCTGCATGCTGTCCGCGTTGATGACGACGCCATCAAAGACTTCGGCAAGCTTCAGGGCGAGCGCCGATTTGCCGCTTGCGGTCGGCCCGCAGATGGCTAGAACACGTTCCGTCATACCGTTCGACCCGTCGTTTGGGCGAAGGACACGTTCCGGAATCACGATAGCATATGCGAGACCAGACCGTCGGCGAGCTTCGGTTCGAACCACGTGGATTTTGGAGGCATGACCTGCCCGGCGTCGGCCACGGCCATCATGTCGTCGAGGCGAGTTGGGCAGAGCGAAAAGGCAACCTTCATCGAACCCGAATCGACACGCTCGGCAAGCGCCTGCAGCCCCCGAATGCCGCCTACGAAATCGATCCGCTTGTCCCGACGGGGATCCTGAACGCCGAGTATCGGCGCGATCAAGTGGTCGGCCAACAGGCTGACGTCGAGCCTGGCGACGGGGTCGGTCTCCGGCACGAGGGCTGGACGAATGGCAAGCCGGTACCATTTTCCTTCGAGGTACATGCCGAACGCGTGGGGGTGGGCGGGCCTCACGGGGCCGTTGTTTTCCGAAACGGTGAACGCCTTGCCCACGCGCGCGAGAAAGGTTTCCGCCGTCAGTCCGTTCAAATCCTGCACGACCCGGTTGTAATCGAGCACCTGCATCGCGTCAGACGGGAAGGCGACCGCCAGGAAATACTCATACGGTTCCTCGCTGGTCGGACTTGGATTCGCAACGCGCCGTGTCGCCGCTACCCGCGAAGCGGCGGCCGACCGGTGATGGCCATCGGCGATGTAAAGCGCCGGCATCGCCTCAAAGGCTTCCGAGATGCCCGCGATATACGCCGGATCGCGCACTACCCAAAAGGCGTGGCCGATTCCATCATCGGCCACCAGATCATATTCCGGTGCCGTTTGCGTCACGCCGGAAACCATGGCCGTCAACGCCGGTGACGGCCGGTGGGTCAGCAAAACCGGTCCGGTCTGGGCGTCCAACGCCTCGATCTGCCGAACGCGGTCATCCTCTTTCTCGGGGCGCGTGAATTCATGACGACGGATACGCCCTGCGTCATAGGCCGCAACGGAAGCGGCAAGCGCAATGCCCGTCTGCACGTGGGTGCCCATGCGCAGGCGGTACACGTAGTAATAGGGCGCCGGGTCGCCGCGCAGAATACCGCCCCCCACCATCGCTTTCAGATTTGCCTTTGCCTTCGCATACACCTCGGGGGCATAGGCGTTCGTTTCCGGCGGCAAGTCGATTTCCGCTTTCGAGACGTGAAGGAAGCTCCACGGGCGATTTTTCGCTCGGCGCCTTGCCTCTTCGCTTGAAAGCACGTCGTAAGGGGGCGCCAGCACATCGGCGGCGTGCGCAGGCAAGGGCCGAAGACCGGCAAAAGGCGTTACCAGCGACATGCCAAACCGTCCCCCCCATCCCTTTCCAAGCAAGAAATTCCCGGCCGCGAGCAAGAAACGCGGCCGGGGAAAAAACAAAACGGGAATTATTCTTCCTCTATCCGAAGCGTAATAAACAGCGGTTGATCGCCGCCCCGCACGATCTGCAAAAGAAGGAACTTCTGGCCAGCCTTCCGGGCCTTCTTCACCTTTTCCAGCACGTCCTTCGGGGAGCCGACTGCTTCATGGTCCTGTCCGACAAGAACGATGACATCACCAGGTCGCACCCCTTTTTCCGCCGCGGCGCTGGCCTCATTCACGTCCACGATGACGACGCCTTTCGCGTTAGCCGGAAGGTTGAACCGGCGACGGGTTTCGGCGTTGACGGAGGCAAGCGAAAGCCCGAGCACTTTCTCGCTGGCTATTACCTCGCCAGGCTCTTCCAAAGAAGGTTCGCCCGACATCTCGACGACATCGGTCTCTTCCATAAGACCGATCTCGACTTTCTCCGTCTGTTTCTTGCCTTTCCGCCAAATCTCGACGTTGATCTTCTCGCCGACGGGCGTTTCCGCAACGACACGAGAAAGCCGTTGAACCTTGTCGATTTCCGCCTCACCGAAACGAAGGATGACATCGCCCGGCTGTAGTTTTGCCTTTTCGGCCGGGCTGCCTTCGACAACGCTGGCAACCATCGCACCGCGCGGGCGGCCCATGCCGAGGCTTTCCGCAATTTCCGGCGTAACCTCCTGAATACGGACGCCGAGCCACCCGCGACGCGTGTGGCCGAATTTCCCCAGCTGATCAAGGACGGGTTTGGCCAAAGCCGCGGGGATGGCGAAACCGATGCCGATGTTGCCGCCGGTTGGAGAAAAAATCGCCGCATTAATGCCAATGACCTGTCCCAACATGTTGAACATCGGGCCACCGGAATTGCCGCGATTGATAGGCGCATCGGTTTGAATGAAATCGTCATAGGGACCAGCCTGGATCACCCGCGCGCGGGCCGAGATGATGCCCGCCGTCACCGAACTGCCCAAACCGAAAGGGTTGCCGATGGCGATGATCCAGTCGCCGACCTTGGCCGTGTCCGAATCGCCCCAACGCGTAGCCGGGAGCGGCTTCTTCGTATCGACCTTGAGAAGCGCTAAATCCGTTTTTGGATCGCGACCAACAATTTTTGCTTTCAGGTTCGTATCGTCGTGCAGGATGACGGTGATCTCGTCCGCATCGGCAATAACGTGGTTGTTCGTCACAATGTAGCCATCCGGGCTTATGATAAAGCCCGAGCCCAAGGAAGTTGCCTTACGGGGCGCGCGGTTTTGTGGCGTGAATTCGCGAAAAAATTCCTCAAACGGCGAACCTGGAGGAAACTGCGGCATTTCCTCTGCTTGGCGTTTGATGATCTGAGTCGTCGAGATATTGACAACCGTCGGCACCAGATCCTTCGCCAACTCGGAAAACCCATCCGGCCCTTGCTTGGCCTGGGCCGAGGCAACGCTCAAAAAGCCTGCCACAACTAAAAACAATAAAAGGAATGGCCGCCGACAGCTCATAAAAAACGCATTTTCGAAACTTGGGTTACGCGGCTTAATCGCCGGGGATTTGCGAAGCCTCATTAGGGTCTCCTCTTACCTTTCCTTTAGCCTTTGATTCGTGCTGCAAGGGTAAGCCCCTGAAGCAGCCCTCCGGAAATGTCGGATTCGCCGACACGCACATCGGCGCCCTAAGAGCCTTGTGTTTAAGACCGTTCCGCATGCCTTCGGATGGAACCCTCGATAGATTTAGCGCCCGCCGCAGAAAGTCAAGCACCCGTCCGCCAGCGTCCGATCACAAGATCGGGAGCGGGGCAAGGCAACCGGTCGCCGCTTCTACTTTACCTCGATTTTTTTCCACTCAACTCTTTGAAAAAACGGAAAAAAGAACTGTCCGGCGAAAGCACCAGCGTCGTGTTGTCGCCCTGCAAAGCCAGACGATAAGCTTGCAAGGATCGATAGAAAATAAAGAAATCCGGGGCCTTGCCGAAGGCGTCGGCGTAAAGCTGAACGGATTGAGCATCGCCTGCCCCGCGCAGGATTTGCGCCTGTTTCCGCGATTCGGCCAAGAGCACGATGCGATCGCGGTCGGCACGGGAGCGGATTCGCTGGCCGATTTCCGCACCTTGGGCACGGAATTCCTTCGCTTCGCGTTCGCGTTCGCTTTTCATCCGGGCGTAGATGGCTTGGTTGTTCTCGGCGGGCAGATCGGCGCGGCGAATGCGCACGTCCATCACACGGATGCCGAAACGCTGCGCTTCGGCGTCCACCTGATCGCGGATTTCCTGCCGGATGGTCATGCGCTGTTCGGTGAGGACGGCGCTCAACGGCACACTGCCAATCACCCGCCTTAGGCTTGCGCTCATCTGCGAATTCAGCCGGGCGCGGGCACCTATTTCGTTTGCCACCGTCTGGTAGAACTGCAACGGGTCCACGATTCGCCAGCGCGCGAAGCTATCCACCACCATGCGCTTCTGATCGGCGGCAATAACCTCTTCCGCGGCGTGCGGAAAATCCAGCAACCGATTGTCGTAGTAGGTGACGTCCTGAATGAAGGGGATTTTGAACTTCAAGCCCGGGCTTGTAATCACCCGCTTCGGCTCGCCGAACTGAAGCACGATCGCCTGCTGGGTCTGGTGCACCGTGAAGAACGCGTTCAACGCCACGACGGCGGCGGCGAGAATGCCACCGGCAATCCAAAGGGGGGCATTCCGCCTCATGGCTTTTTCTCCTCCTCGGCTTGTTTTTTGGCCTGTTTCTTCACTTCCGGCAACGGCAGGTAGGGAACAACCCCCGAACCGCCCCCGATGTTCGAATCCACGATAATCTTTTCGACGTTTTGGAGAATTCCTTCCATCGTTTCCAAATACAGCCGTTGCTCCGTGACCTGTTCCGCCTTTCGGTACTCGTTATAGACGGCGAGAAACCGGCTCGCATCCCCTTCGGCGCGGGCGACGACTTCTTGCTTATAGGCTTCAGCCTCTTGAATGTTCCGTTCCGCTTCGCCACGCGCTCTCGGAAGAATGTCGTTCCGGTATGCCTCGGCTTCGTTTCGTTGCCGTTCGAGATCGGCGCGGGCACGCTGAACGTCCCGGAAGCCATCAATGACTTCCGCGGGGGGATCCACTTTTTGGAGCTGAACCTGCGTAATCTCGATGCCGGAATCGTAGGAATCCAGAATCGTCTGCAGAAGCGCGTGCGTTTCCCGTTCGATCTTTTGACGCCCTTCCGCGAAAGCCTGGGCGATGGGGGTCTGTCCGATGATTTCGCGCATGGCGCTCTCGGAAGCGGCTTTTATCGTCTCGGCTGGGCTTCGAACGTTGAAAAGAAACTTTCCAGCATCGTTGATAAGCCAAAAAGTTGTGAAGTTGACGCTGACGATGTTCTCGTCGCCTGTCAGCATCAGGCTTTCTTCCGGTACGTCTCGCAAGGCGCCGCCGCTGCCGAGATCGGAAACCGAGTGGAAACCAATCTCGACCCGGTTCACCCGCGTTATCTTCGGCGTCTCAACCCGCTCGATCGGATAGGGAAGATGGTAGTGCAGCCCAGGCGGGCGCGTCGGCTGGACCCATGCGCCGAACCGGAGAACGATACCCTGCTCGTCCGGCAGCACCCTGTAAAACCCGCTGGCCAGCCAAATCGCGAACAAAACGAGGAGGGCAAGCAGAAATCCCCGCGCGCCGCCTCCCGGAAAGAGGCTTCGGAAACGGTCTTTTCCCTGACGCAGCAGATCCTCGATATTCGGCGGCTGCGGGCCATCCGGCCCGCGGCCCCAAGGACCGCCGCGACCTCCATTCTTCCCCTGACTGGTCCAAGGCATATGACGTTTCTCCGCGGTCTTTGGCAGGTTCCGCCTTTCCAAGGCGTTCTCTTGGTCTTATATGACGGCCTGGGCTGCCGCGCAACATGGGCCCCTAAATAACCTTACAGCGGATAATGCCGTTTCTTGTGAGAAACTCCTCCGCAAGCGAAACGGAAAGCCAGACGACATGGCAGCGACGAATCAGCAGGCAATCCTAGATACCCTTCGGACAATCGCCGATCCGGCCAGCGGGAAGGATATTGTGACGAGCGGGCTTGTGACGAACGTCGTCAACAAGGATGGCAACGTCGCCATCGTCATCGAAATTCCCGCGAATCGCGCTAAGGAAATGGAGGCGACCCGAAAAGCCGCCGAGGAAGCCGTGCAAAGCATGGCTGGCGTCGTCTCGACGACCGTCGTCCTGACCGCCGAGGCGGCCGGCCAAGAAAGCGCGCACCCGCCGGCAACCCCGAAACCAAGCGGCCCGCAGCCGGTGCCAGGCGTGCGAACCTTGCTTGCGGTTGCCTCCGGCAAGGGCGGCGTCGGCAAATCGACGACCGCCGTCAATCTGGCGCTGGCGTTCGCGGCGAACGGTCTTCGCGTCGGCATCCTGGACACGGACGTGTTCGGGCCTTCGGTCCCGCGCATGATGGGGATCACCGGCAAGCCGGATTCCGCGGATGGCACCTCGATCACGCCGCTAAAGAATCACGGGGTTGTGTGCATGTCCGTCGGTTTCCTGGTTGACCCGGATTCGCCCGTTATCTGGCGCGGACCGATCGTCATGCGGGCGGTCGAGCAGATGCTGCGCCAGGTGCGGTGGGGAGAGCTCGATGTGCTTGTGCTGGATTTGCCGCCGGGGACGGGGGATGTCCAGCTTACCCTTTCGCAAAGCGCACCGCTTACCGGCGCCATCATCGTCTCGACACCGCAGGATCTTGCCTTGCTGGACACCCGGCGGGGCCTCAACATGTTCCGCGAGGTGCACGTGCCGGTCCTCGGCATCCTGGAGAACATGAGTTACTTCATTTGCCCCCACTGCGGCGACCGCGCTTCAATTTTCGGCCATGGCGGCGCACGCGAGGAAGCGAAGCGGCTGGGAGTCGATTTCCTGGGTGAAATTCCCCTTGCGGTTGCGATCCGCACGCGGGCGGACGAAGGCCTTCCCATCACGGTGGCGGAGCCCGACGGCGAACACGCCAAGGCCTATCGGACGATTGCGGAACGGTTGTGGAAAAAACTTGCGGCGCAAGCGGCCGACCGGCCGGCGCTTCGCTTGAACTAGGCTAACCCCTCTGCGTTCCAGCGTTGTCTTCCAGGAGCGCCATCAGTTCGCGCCATTCGCGAGCGCTCAGGCTGGTTTCTTCCTGGAAGAGCTTTTCCCCCGCCACCATGCGGCGAACGACGCGAAGCGCCTCGGCCGATAACTGAGCGCCACCCATCCGGTATTCCAGAAAGGCCGCGTGCGCCATCGGGACCCAACGCTTAAGCGTGTCGAGCAGAGCGTCGGCATAGGCCCGGATTTCGTACTGGGCATGCGGATCCGCGCGCAGGGATACGAAGTGCATCAAATTATGCAGGTCGATCTTCCAGTACCACTGCGTGTAGAGGTTCAGGGGAAGGTTCATGCGGGCCAGCTCGCGGGCAAGCCCGGCACGATTCGGGTCAAGAGCGTTTCCCTCTTCATCCGCGTTTAGCATCTCCCGGTAGTGCGTATATGCTTGCTCCGAATCCTCGCGCAGCAGCCTGAGAACGTGGGCCGCCTCCTCGCCTTTCAGGACGTCTCCCCGCCCCTGGCGATTGCCCGAGGACTGCGCACCGAGCTGCTCCGGCGCCGGTATGTAGAATTCCCGATCCAGAATGGAGTACCGGGCGGAGTATTCGTTCACGTTTGCCGTCCGGTGCCGGATCCATTGTCGGGCAACAAAAATTGGCAATTTCACATGGTATTTGATTTCGCACATCTCAAACGGCGTCGTGTGCCGGTGACGCATCAGGTAGCTGATCAACCCATGGTCTTCCCGAAGCTTCCGGGTGCCTTTGCCGTATGACACGCGGGCCGCCTGAACGATGGCGCCGTCGTCCCCCATGTAGTCGACGACGCGAACGAAGCCGTGATCCAGGACGGGGATCGGCTGATAAAGGATTTCTTCGAGGGCGGGTACAGTTGCTCGGCAAGTGGTCCGCTGATCCGCACGAAGGTCTTCGATTTCCTGAAGCTGTTCAGGAGTAAGGCGCATTCGATGCTCCATGCGATCGATCGGGCGGGCACTTTAGCGCGCGCCCCCGCCCAGCGCCAGCCTGCTCCTAAATGCGGAATCCGCTTCTCGGCCGGCCTTTTCATATCCCTCCGAAGCACCTATATTAGCAGTGTCGGATTTCCGACTATGGCGATAAACGTTAAGTGGAATAAACGTAGCGGACCCGGGGGCAGTGCCCGGCGCCTCCACCAAGTTACCCGATGCCTTTTGTGGGGGGCGAACCAGGATCGACGCGCGTGGTAAAGGCTTAACTTTTGCCCGGTATGATACCGCCGTTATCGGGTCGATTTACAAGTGCCAATGACAACAATCGTTATGCACTCGCTGCTTAAGACCTAAGCAAGCGCGGTCCGGGGGGCACCGGGCAACAGAAGCCCCCCACATTTTTAGGGTGCCAGGATCCAAGGTCACGCCATGATGAGCCCGCTGGATTACGATCAATTGTTCGAGGAAGCGCTTTATGGCGTAATCCGAACGGTCTTGCAGCGTATTGCCGAAGAGGGCCTGCCTGGAGAACACCATTTTTACATCTCGTTCCGAACCGGCGCGTCCGGCGTTGTTGTCCCGGACCACCTGCGCACCCGATACCCCGACGAGATGACGATCGTCCTCCAGCATCAGTTCTGGGGGCTAAAAGTCGGGGAAGATTCTTTCGAGGTCACCTTGAGTTTCAACGACGCCCAGGAGCAAGTGCGTGTGCCCTTTGCGGCCATCACGAGCTTTGTGGACCCATCCCTACGCTTCGGTCTGCAATTTCGAGGCGGAAAGGATCGGTCCGCGCCGATGGCGCCCGCGCGGCAGAAAAAGAAATCCAACTCGTCTTCGCAACCTGCCGTCGCCCCTGACAAAAATCGCGGCGCGGAAACCGCCCCGCAAGCGGAGGGAGATAGAACGGCGGACGTGATCCCGCTGGATACTTTCCGCAGAAAATAGGAATGCAAAGTGACGGGCCACTTCGTCGAGCACGTCCTTGACTTGCTAAATCCTCTGGGGCCGCTTGGTCGGCGGCGAATGTTTGGAGGCCATTGTCTTTACCTGGATGGAATCCCCTTTGCGATTGTTTTTGACGACACGCTTTACCTCAAGGTCGACGATTCAAATCTGACGGATTTTCAGGCCCATGGAGTTCACGATTCGATCCGCGCCTTCGAGAAGAACCGAAGCCTGACTATTTCTTACTATGAAGTTCCCCCTGATATCCTGGAGGATCGGGAAGAACTCCACAGTTGGGCGCGCAAGGCCTTCGAGGTCGCGTTGCGCGCGCAGACAAAAAAGAGGACAAGAATAGGGACGCCTACGAAACGATGAAACCAACGGAGGTTCCTATGCCGGATCGGATTCGCAAGCGATCCGTGATCGTATCGGGCCATCGCACCAGCGTTTCGCTTGAGGGAATATTCTGGGGGGCCATGGCCGAGATCGCCACAGAGCGCGGCCTCTCAATCAACCAGCTTGTCACCGAAATCGACCGCGAGAATCCGAACAACTTGTCGAGCGCGATCCGCGTTTACGTCCTGCAAACGTTTCGGGAGCGCCTATCCCGCTCGGTCTTGCGGGAACCTTCCTAAAGCCCAAGGCCTTTGAAAATATCCTGAATGACCTTTTCCGGTTTCGGCGGAGGCGGAGATTCTTTACCACCTTCCGTTCCGGCCGGCGGTTGGTCAGCTGGTGCTTCCTGTCGCTTCAACGGCAACACCTTCTTCAACAGACTGCCAATTCCCTTTTGAACGAGGTAGCTCTGGAACTGTTTCGTGTCGAAACGGCGACGGGGGTTGTCCGGCGGGCCATCGAGCAGCATGGCAAAAACCGGCGCATCCGGGTGAGCGGCGAGACGGAAATCGGCTTTCATATCCATGTTCCAGGCCGGCAAATCGACCTTTCCGGTGAGGAGCGCGGCGCCGGATTGCGCCTGCATCCGGACGTCCTCCATCTTCGCTATCCCGTTCGCAATACGGACCTTGCCGCGCAAGTCCTGAAAACGCGTTTCGCCCCCTGAAAGGGCCGTATCGAGAAGGCCCAGAAAGGCATCCACATTATTCAAATTGTTGAGCCGCGCGCTGACGGCATCGAGATCAAAGCCTCTTACAACACCGTTTTGAACGACGACGTTCGCCACGCCGTTCAGGCCGGAAACGAACTCATACGTGCTTTTCCCGGCCGTCTTGAGATCAAGGTCAAAATTGAGATTGCCTTCGCCCAGGTCAAGGCCGGAAGAAGCAAAGAGGGCTTTCCGTATATTCGCGTTTCGCACCGCGAGGGTGCCCCCGGCCGACGCCGGGTTTCCATCCGCAACCCGCGCCACCAGATTGAACGCGCCGTCGAACAAGTTGCCCGACAGTTTGTGAAGTTCGAGAACGCCGTCTTTCAGAACGATCCGCAACTCGGGCCGGTCGATACGAAGATTGTCGTAAAGAAGTGCTGTCGCCGTGAGCCCGATTTCGGCATCCGCAAGCCGCAGGGCGGAAAGGTCAAGCGGTTCCTTTGACCAACGCTCGCCCCCGGCCGGGGAGGCCGCCTTGCCTTGCCCCTTGCCCGGCCCTTTGGCGGCGGCAGGCTGGGAGGCAGCTTCGGCCGGCAAGAAGCGGTGCACCGGGATTTCGCTGGCTTCGAATTTCGCTGTGATGGCGGGACGTGACCCATCAAGTTTCGCGCCCGCATTGCCGTTCAATGTCACCGGCCCGACCCGGCCGGCAAGATTCACAAGGTCAAACGCAGCGGACGTCCCCTTTAGTTGGGTCTGCAGGCTTAGTTCACCCAATTTCGACTTCGGCTTGTAACCGCCAAGTGTTTCCAGAAGCGCGGCGAGGTCAGGATGCTCGGCGACGATTCGCAGGTTGAAAGCCGGCGAATCAGGCAGGCCACCGATCTCGCCCTTCGCCCGAACGGACCCCTTGGCGGCGTCCAGCTTGGCGTCCAGGTCAAAACGATCGAGGCCGCCATGCAGTTGCGCCTTTACGGTTGTCTCTCCCAGCTTGCCCAGTTGGGCCAGCGGCTCATCGCCAGTAAGAAGAAAGAGCCGCCCGATGTCGTTTGAACGCAGGTCGAATTGCGCGTCAAATTTTGGGGTCTTCGTCAATGCGCTTGCCGTGCCGGAAGCTTGCAGGCGAGTGCCGACGAGATCCTGAACGCTGGCCTCCCGCACCGTAAGGGCACCGCTCGCAAGTGTGCCAACCAGCCGGACACCGGAGATGGGTTGTTTCCGAAAAACGAGGCGGTCGAGCGTCAAGCTTAGGTCAACGTCGAAACTATCCAAGGCATCCAGAGCCGCAGCATCGTTTTTTACTGCCTTGCCGGCGGGGGCGGATGGTTTCGAGGCCGCAGGCTTGGAAGAAGGCGGGGCTGGCGGCAAAAGATAGGAATCAAGATTGAGCCCGGTCACGGCCACTTCCGCCCGCAGGGACGGGCGCGCGGCAAAGTCCGCCGCAACCGTCCCGGTCAAGCGGGATTCATCGAGCTTGAAATCCACCGACTTTGCCGTTGCCTTTTCCGGCGAGGCAACAAGCTTTGCCGCCAGCGACGTTTTCCGCGCGCGATTCGTCGGCACGTTTGCGATATCAACCCGAAGCCAGCTCAGCAGGCTTCGCAGGTTATCTGAACGGAAATCGAGATCGCCTTCGAAACGCGGCTTTCCTTCCACAGCGGATAGAAACCCGAAAAGGGAAAAGTTCGTCTCGCCCGGCAGCTGGGCCGTGGCCTGGTTGAGCATAAGCTCGCCGTCTGCAAGCGAGGCGTTAACACGGCTTTGCCGTATTTCCCCTCCCTGAAAGACGATCGAATCGGCGGCAAGGTTAAGGGTGACGTTGAGGTCTTGCGGCAGCGCGAAATTCGCTTGCACCTCGGCCGGCCCGCCGCTTGCCGCGGCCGGGCCTTTCGTTCCGCCTTTTTCTTTTTCTTGTTTCGTATTTTCCGACAGCATCGCCAACCAATCGTCGAAATCGATCTTCGGAATCTGAAGATTCGCCTCGACGTCGGCGATCTCGCCAAGATTCACCTTCGCGCTGCCGGTGGCGGTGGTTTTACCGAAGCCAAGCGCGATTTCCCGAAGCTCAACTCCCGTGGATGAACCGATGATCGACGATTCATAGGACAGTTCCTGGGTCAGAAACCGGGGCGGTGGCGCTTTTTCTTCGCCGTCGCCAAACCCCCCGATCAGGGTGGCGACGTTCTTGCTTTTTATCGCCAATGTCCCGGTCAGAACCCCGGTCGGATTGGGGGCGGAGAGGGTTCCGGAAAATTTAAGGGCGGACGCCGCCTCCGTGAGGGTAACCTCCAGATTGATAGGCGTGCCGGGCCCCTCGACGAAGCGACCCGTGCCGAAAGTAAAAGCAACCGGCATGCCCCGCGCAAGGAGATTCCCCTTCACCCGGAACGGACCGACCAAGGATTCGGCGCGGATATCGGCATTGATTCGCTCGAGGCGCTCGCGCGTTCCCGCCTTTGCATCCCGATAGACAAGCGTTCCGTTCTCAATGGCAAAGCGATCAATCTGAACGGCCGGTCCGGCGCCGCCCGGTTTTGCGTTCGTTTTTTCTTCCGATGCGGCGGCTTCCTTCTCCACCGCGGGGGTGAATTCCCAGTTTCCCTTGCCATCTGGAAGCCGCTCAAGCTCGATGACCGGGTCCACCAGCGAGAGGCTGTCAACCTCGACGCGGCCCATGAAAAGAGGAAGAAGCGCAACCCGCACGCGAAGCGCGGAAAGCTGCACCATGTCGGGAGAGGATGCCCCCTCGGCGTTGGCAAATTTTATTTTGGAAACGGATAAAGCCGGCGCCGGAAGGATCGTAAGACGGATGTCGCCCTCGATCGTAAGGGCGCGGCCCGTTGCCGAACGCGCCTGCTCTTCGATCACGCCTTTGTATTTGTTCGCATCAACGAAGCTTGGAACAATCAGGGCAAAAAGAATGAGGAGAGCCAGAAATCCGGCAACGACATAACCCACCGTTTTATGGTTTTTCTTTCTCATTCCGCGCGAAATCTCACTTGCATGGAAAGACGACCCGATTTTTGGCCCAACCCTCGAACCCGGAGAACCGACGGAAGGCGTTTGCCCCCCACTCCGCCGATCACCGGTCCGGCCGGCTGGGGGCGGCTAGCGTTTCTTCAACGATACGGCAGATTTCCTGAAGCGTAAAAGGCTTTGAAACGACCTGGTGAATGAGGGCATCGAGGTTATGGGCGCGCTGCCTCTCCGCCGCGTAGCCGGTCATCAGCACGACCTTCACTTCGGGATTCTCCTTTGCGACCTTAAGGGCAAGGGCAATACCGTCCATCCCCGGCATCAGAATATCCGTAAGCAGCAAATCAAAAGGTTCCGCCATCAAGCGATCAAGGGCAAGCAGGCCATTCTCGACGGCGGTGACTTCGTGACCGCCATGCGTCAAGGCGCGAGCAACGAACTGCCGAACGGATTCTTCATCTTCGGCTATGAGAACGCGAGCCATTTTTCCAATTACCGCGATAAGCTCAGGAAAGAGAAGAACGAAACCACGAAGGATTTTCTCAATCGTGTTCCGCGAAACGAATAGCCACGGTCTCTGCCGACGCGGGGGGGCTTTCAACGCGCGTTTCAAAGAGCATGGCTTCGCCCGGAAGGAGACGCGCTTCCGTTGCGGTAAACTCCCATTCGTAAACGGCCTCTTCGCCGGAACCGTGAAGCGCACCGGAAAGAACCGGCACCGACAGCACGTCTTTGGATACGTTCATTACTTCGCCTTTTATGACGAGCCGCCGGCTGTTCCCCTCGAACACGTGTTCCGAGGTTACGTTGCGAATCTCCAGCCCGGCACCGACGGCCTCCGGCGCGAGGCCGACAAGCATGTAAAGCCGTTCGATCGGCGGCCAAGCCGCGATGACTTGCTGACGGGCGAGAAGGCCAATGGCGACGGTGCCCAGAACGAAGAGCGCCAGCGTCGCCCAGCCCAGGAAATTCCGCCCGCCGGCCTGGACTTTTCGAACGCTTGGCAGATTCGAGCCCTTGGGAATCGGCCACGGTTCGGCGAGAATCGGGTCCACCCGCTGCGGCGCCATTGCGGGCGGCTCCTGGTACCAGCTATGGCCGCACTTGGCACAACGCACGCGCCGGCCATCCAGGCCAAGCTGTGTGTGGTCAATCAAATAACGCGTGGAACAGGCGCTGCAGCTGAGAATCATCCACCGATCGCCCAAGGAGGAACCGACTGATTTTATAGGCAGAGGCGCCTTTGAAAGGCAAGGCGGGAGCGCAAGGCTGGACGCGGTTAAGCGCTCTATGCGATCCTTCCTCACTGGAATTCCCTCGCCTTTTTGGAGAGCGAACGAGCGTGGACATCACCCACACAGCGCGATTTCAGAATGTCGGCATGCGCTATGGCACGGGAGAGGAGATCCTGCGTGACATCTCGTTCGAACTGGCCGCCGGCTCCTTTCACTTCCTGACCGGCCCCAGCGGCGCCGGAAAATCGACTCTTTTGAAGCTGATGTATCTGGCGGAACGGCCTACGCGCGGTTGGATACGCTTGTTCGGCCAGGACGTTACGACGCTCCCTCGCCGGGCGCTGCCGGCCCTTAGGCGGCGGGTCGGGATCGTTTTTCAGGACTTTCGCCTGCTCGACCACCTTTCCACGCTCGAAAACGTGGCCTTACCTTTGCGCCTTGCTGGCGCAAAGAAGAAACAAATCGCGGCGCACGTTACGGAATTGCTCGAATGGGTCGGGCTTGCCGACCACATCGATGCCTGCCCTCCCACCCTCTCGGGAGGGCAGAAGCAGCGCGTGGCCATTGCCCGCGCCGTCATTTCACGGCCGAGTCTCTTGCTGGCGGACGAACCCACCGGCAACGTTGACGAGCAAAGCGCCATGCGAATTCTGCATCTGTTCGAGGAGTTGAACAAGATAGGCACGACAGTCGTTATCGCCACCCACAACGAGGGGCTGGTGGGACGCTTCCAGTATCCACAACTGCGCCTTTCGAACGGCGAGCTTTTTCATCGCCCCCGGAACGCGGCACCGCAAGCAGCCGGCACGGTAAGGGAAATCGCTTGAATGTTTTCTAGGCCCGTTGAGCTTCAGCTTCGCCGCGATCCATCGGCGCGGACACTCCCCTGGATCATCGCTTTAATGGTTTTCCTGGCGGGGCTTGCCCTTGGCGGCATGTTCTCGCTCGGCTCGGCGCTCGAACGGTGGAGCCAAGGACTTTCCGGAACCCTTACCGTCCAGTTGTTGCCCCCCGATTCAGGCGAGACGATGCCCGGTACGTTCGGCGATCGCCTCGCCCGGACCCTTGAAATCCTGCGCAACACGCCCGGCGTGCAGCGCGCCGTGGCCCTGACGGATGCGGAGGTTGCCGCCCTTCTCGCACCCTGGCTTGGCGAAGGCGAGATTTTCCCGGAACTGCCTTTGCCAAAGCTGGTCGACGTCACCCTGGACACGAAGAAGCGGGTAAACATGGCGGAATTGGAGGCGCGACTCGCCGCAGAAGTGCCGAACGCGTTGCTGGACGACCATCGGCAATGGATTGACCGGCTGGTTTTTCTCACGCGGGCCGGCGAAATCGCCGCCGCCGGAATTGTTCTTTTAATCGGACTTGCCGCCATCGCTATGATTGCCTTCACGACCCGTACTGGACTTGCCATTCACTTCAATACAATTGAGCTGCTGCATATTTTCGGTGCCCGCGATGGCTACATCGCCAACCAGTTTCAAACCAACGCCATGGGCCTCGGGTTTCGCGGCGGGCTTGCGGGCACTGCGCTTGCCGCCCTCTTGCTTGCGGCGGCCGGCCTGCTGGTCGAACGGCTCGATCTTGCCGTCTTAAGCGGATTTTTCTTAACGCCCCGACACTGGATAGCGATCTCTTTGCTGCCCTTCGCGACGGCCATCATTGCAATGGGAACCGCTCGGGTTACGGTGCTCCGAAAACTTGCCCGGATGGTCTGAGCCATGCGGCTCGTTCTTCTCGATCGTGACGGCGTCCTGGTCGAGGACCGGCCGGACTATGTCAAGCATCCGGGTGAACTGGTCCTGTTGCCGGGGGTGGGAGAAGCTTTGGCTCGCCTCAATCGGGCGGGGGTTCCGGTTGCGCTTGTGACAAATCAGTCCGTGGTCGGCCGTGGCATCATCAATGAATCGATGCTGCACCGCATCCATGACCATTTGCGAAGCCAACTTCACCGGGAGGGCGCTTTCCTCGACGCCATCTACTACGCAACGGATTCGCCCGACGCGGCGGGACCGCGGCGGAAACCGAACCCCGGCATGCTCAAAGAAGCGCTCGCGCGGTTCGCGGCCGAGCCGCGGACGACGCCAATGGTCGGAGACACGCTCGGGGACCTGGAGGCGGCGGCGGCGGCGGGTTGCCAGCGCATCCTCGTCCGCACCGGCAAGGGTGCGACGACCCAGGCGGCGGGCCTCCCGGAACGCGTGCTTCCCGTTGCGATCTATGAGAACCTTGCGGAAGCCGTGGATGCCTTGCTCAAGGAACGGGGATGAGACGGGCGCCTATTTTCCGCACACGCCGCACGCGAAACCACCGGTTCGTCGTCTGGCCCCTGCTCGCCTTGGGCTCGCTTGCATGGGGCTATGGGCTCGCACAATTCAGTGGCCAAATCCCGGGGGAGATTACGGATACGGAGACGCCCACGGACGCCATCGTCGTACTGACCGGCGGCAGCGAACGCCTGGAGGCTGGCATCACCCTCTACCGTTCTGCGATGGGTACAAAACTTTTTATTTCAGGAGTGAACGAACGGGTCCAGGTGCAGGACATCCTGCCAGCGGAGGCGACCGGCACCGATAACGCCGGCGGCGGCATTGAGCTTGGCTACCACGCGAATGATACGATCGGAAACGCCCGCGAAACGGCACAATGGATGGCGGAGAAGGGTTTTCGGTCCCTGCGGCTCGTGACGGCGAGTTACCACATGCCGCGAAGCCTGCTCGAGTTCCATTACGCGATCCCGGAGGTGAAGATTATTCCCCACTCCGTTTTTCCGAAAACTTTCCATCGCAACCACTGGTGGCGCTGGCCCGGGTCGGCGAGACTTGTACTGGTCGAGTACCACAAGTTTCTGCTGGTGCACCTGCGTATCTTCGTGATGACAGCCGCCGGCCGTTTCGCAGCATGACGCTCTTTCTGCGTTCCGCTCTTTTCAACCTCCTGTTTTTCGGTTGGACGGCGATCCTTGCGATCGTTTGCCTGCCGATTCTCCTGCTCCCACGGAAATACCTGGGCTTCCTGCAACGGTTCTGGTCGCGCAGCATGCTCTGGCTGCTGAAGCATGTCGTCGGAATCACAACCGAAATTCACGGCCGCGAGCATCTGCCGGACGGCGCCTGCCTGATCGCCTCGAAACATCAGTCCGCATGGGAAACGGTGGCCTACGTCACCATCCTTCGCGAACCAAGTTTTGTCCTGAAACGTGAAATTCTCTTCATCCCAATTTTTGGTCTTTACGTGTGGAAGGCCCGCCTCGTGCCGATTAACCGCCAGGCCGGCGCGAAGGCCCTTCGGCGGATGTTGCGAAGCGCAAGCGAGGCGGCCAGGGAGGCACGGCCGATCGTGATTTTCCCGGAAGGAACGCGCGTGGCACCGGGGTGCCGCCGCTCCTATCAGGCCGGCATTGCAGCGCTTTATCAGCACTTGAATTTGCCGGTCGTGCCGGTGGCATTAAATTCCGGTCTTTTCTGGAGCCGCCGCAGTTTCGTCAAGCGGCCGGGCCGGATCGCGCTTGAATTCCTGCCGCCGATCTCGCCGGGGCTGAACAAAAGAAACTTCCTTGCCGCCCTCGAGAAACAGATCGAGACGGCAAGCGCCCGCCTTCTTGCGGCGAAGGAAAACCCGACAACGGGCGGCGTGGATGAAACTGTGGATAAGAAGGAAATCTTACCGTGAAAGATCGGGATAATTAAAAAAAATGGCTTTGAAACATACGGTTGATGGATACCTCTCGTGTGGAAACAGAACAAGAACATTCCCTTGACGCGCTGCTGCCGGCGACCTAGGATAACGCTTCAAAATTTAAAAATAATATTATATTAGAATAAGTTACAGGCTATTCTCGGCCGCCCGGCGGAGTCTTCACCCATAGAGAAAAAACGTCACCATGGTGCCCATTTCGCCTATCTCCCAGCAGATCTGGGACATGAAATACCGCCTAAAAACCGCCACCGGCGAGCCTGTGGACAAGACGATCGAGGACAGCTGGCGGCGGGTCGCCGACGCCCTGGCACAGCCAGAAAAAGACCCCGCCCATTGGGCAGACCGTTTCTACGAGATCCTGGCGGATTTCCGCTTCCTGCCGGCCGGCCGCGTCCTGGCGGGCGCCGGCACCAAGCGGGACGTAACGCTTTTCAATTGCTTCGTCATGGGGACCATCCCCGACGCCATGGGCGGCATCTTCGAACATTTGAAGGAAGCCGCTCTCACGATGCAGCAGGGCGGCGGTATCGGGTACGATTTTTCCACGCTGCGCCCGAAAGGGGCGCCGGTTCACGGGGTGGGCGCCGACGCCTCCGGGCCGCTTTCCTTCATGGACGTGTGGGATGCGATGTGCCGGACGATCATGAGCGCCGGCTCCCGACGCGGCGCCATGATGGCGACGATGCGTTGCGACCACCCCGACATCGAGGCTTTCGTCGAAGCGAAACGAGAAGCCGGACGGCTGCGCATGTTCAACCTCTCCGTCCTGGCAACGGACGCCTTCATGCAGGCAGTGAAAGAGGACGGCGCCTGGGAACTTGTCTTCAACGGCGTTTGCTACAAGAGCCTGCCGGCGCGCGAGCTGTGGAACAAAATCATGCAGGCGACTTACGCCTATGCAGAGCCGGGCGTCATCTTCATAGACCGCATCAACCAGCGGAATAACCTCCATTACTGCGAGGAAATCTACGCAACGAACCCTTGCGGCGAACAGCCGCTGCCGCCTTATGGCGCCTGCCTGCTAGGGTCCATCAATCTGGCGCGCTTGGTGCAGGATTCCTTTTCCGATCAGGCGCGGATCAATGTGGAGGAACTTTCCCGCATCGTCGCCGTGGCTGTTCGCCTGCTCGATAATGTGATCGACGTTTCGAAGTTCCCGCTGCCCCAACAAAGACAGGAGGCGCAGGCGAAACGCCGAATCGGCCTTGGCGTCACCGGACTTGCGGACGCGCTTATCCTCTGCAAGGCCCGCTACGGCGGCAAACGGGCGATTGCGCTTACCCGGGAATGGATGCACGCCATCCAACGGAGCGCCTATCTCGCCTCGACGGAACTGGCGGAAGAAAAGGGCTGTTTCCCGCTCTACGATTCGGAAGCCTACCTCGCCGGACAAACCGTCCTGGAATTCGATGCCGACGTAAGGGAAGCGATCCGCAAGAAGGGGATTCGGAACGCCCTCCTCACTTCGGTCGCGCCGACAGGAACGATCTCGCTCTTCGCCGACAACGTCTCCTCCGGGCTCGAGCCGGTCTTCAGCTACACCTATAAGCGGCGCATCCTGATGGCGGACGGCAGACGGCGGGAGGAAGAGGTCAGCGATTACGCCTACCGTCTCTATCGCAAGATGAAGGGAGAGAAGGCGCCCCTGCCGGATTACTTCGTCGATACCCAACACCTTCTTCCCCACGAACATCTCGAGATGCAGGCCACCGTCCAGGCCTACGTGGACAGCTCGATCTCAAAGACAATCAACTGCCCGGAAAACCTGCCCTTCGAGGACTTCAAGAACATCTACCTCGATGCCCACGCGATGGGGTGCAAAGGCTGCACGACCTACCGCCCGAACGCGATCACCGGCGCGGTTCTGGTCGCCGAAAAAAGCGAAGCGGCGGAAACGACCCAGGCCGAACTGCCGCTCGATCCGCACCGAGCCGGGCCGCGGCCGGAGGACGCGCTTGAGGCGGGCGGGGTGGTCTACATGACACGCCCCCTCGACCGCCCCGGCGAGCTTCCCGGACAGACCTACAAGTTGAAGTGGCCGGACAGCGACCACGCCCTTTACATCACGCTCAACGATGTTATCCAGGACGGCAGGCGCCGGCCTTTCGAAATTTTCGTCAACTCGAAAAACATGGAGCATTACGCCTGGACGGTCGCGTTGACACGAATGATCAGCGCCGTTTTCCGCCGCGGCGGAGATGTTTCCTTCGTCGTCGAAGAGCTGAAGGCCGTCTTCGACCCGCGCGGCGGCCAATGGATGGGCGGACGTTACATTCCTTCGCTTCTGGCGGCCATCGGCGAAGTCATCGAACGGCATATGATCGCGATCGGCTTCCTCGCGAAGCCGGCAACCGAAGAAAGGCCGAAGGCGAAGGCGGAAAAACAGGTCGTCGGACTGCCCAGGTCGCGCCTGTCCCAGTGCCCGAAATGCGGCCAGGCAAGCGTCATCCACCAGGAAGGCTGCGACCGTTGCACGGCGTGCGATTATTCGCGCTGTGCCTGAGACGCGTGGGTTTCGAGGCGGGCCCGTATCCGGCGAAGACCATCGTCGGAAATGCCGAGTGTCTCTAGATGGGCAAGGGTGGCCTCAAAATATTCGCGATTCGTTCCGGCCGACCCTGCGCATTCGGCAATAAGACGGGCCGCCGCTTCCGGCGTCACCCTGCCCGCGTACTGGTCGTGGGTTGGGTCCGCCACATAGGCGTGGGCCGGGGCACGCCCTTCCGGCACGCGGACCATAAGCCGTCTTCGCCGGTAGACGCCCGTCACCCTTTCGCGGCCATCGAGATAGGCGAGGACTTCCGCCTCGCGGGCGCGCAGGACGCGGAAAGCCCGCCCCCGACAAGCGCCGCCCCGATCAAGGCCTAAGACGAGGCCCGGCTTTTTCTCGGAGCCCCGGTACACATGGGAGAAGATGCAGAACGCCCGATGGTAACCGCGGAGAAGGGCCGGACGTTCCTCAAGGTACGCGAAGCCGGGGTTCCACATCAGGGAACCGTAGGCAAAAATCCAAGCGCTTGCGTCGGTATCGTTCAAGCCTGCTTCGCGTCGATGATCCGGCGGCGAATGGCGCGCGTTCGCGTAAACAGATCCTCAAGTGTCTTGCTGTCGCCCCAGCGGATGGCGCGCTGTAGCGCGGTCAAATCCTCCGTGAAACGGCCGAGCATCTCAAGAACCGCTTCCTGATTATTCAGGAAAATATCGCGCCACATGATCGGGTCGGAGGCGGCGATGCGCGTGAAGTCACGAAAGCCGGAGGCCGAAAACTTGATGACTTCGGTGCGTTCCAATTCCTCCAAATCGGTCGCCGTTCCGACGATCGTGTAGGCAATCAGGTGCGGCAGATGGGAGGTGATCGCCATCACCTTGTCGTGATGAGCGGCGTCCATGATTTCGACTTGGCTGCCAGCCCGCCGCCAGAACTCGGCAACGCGCGCGACGACCTCCTTTGGCGTGCCCGCGGGTGGCGTCAGCACGCACCAGCGCCCATCAAAAAGGGTATCAAAGCCCGCCTCCGGCCCGGAATGCTCGGTGCCGGCGACCGGGTGGGCCGGCACGAAATGAACGCCTTCCGGGACAAGAGGCCCCAACACCTTGAGGACGGCCCCCTTAACCGAACCCACGTCGCTTAAGATCGCCCCCTTCTTCAGATGCGGCGCTACCGCTTCGCCCAAGACCTTGTAGGTGCCGAGGGGGGTGCAGAGGATGACGAGGTCCGCCCCTTCCGCCGCTTCTCCCGCCTCCGCCGTAACACGGTCAAGGAAGCCAAGCTCCATCGCCTTCTTGCGCGTTTCCTCGGAGCGCGCACAGCCGACGATCTCATCGGCCAAACCGTCACGCTTCATGACGCGGGCGATCGACGACCCGATCAGCCCAAGGCCGATCAGCGCAACCCTTTCGAACAAAGACGATGACGCCATGGCTTAACTCATAAATTCGGCAAGGGCTTTTGCAACCGCGCGCATTTCATCCTCCTTGCCAACCGTGATCCGAAGGCAATCCGGCAGGCCGTAATTCGCCACCGCCCTTGGGATGATCAACCGTTCGTTCAGAAAGCGGTTGGCCGCTTCGGCATTGTGCAGTGAATCGTCCGGAAAACGCACGAGAAGAAAATTCGTCGCACTCGGGTAAACCTGGAGGCCGGTCTTGGCCAACGCCTCGGCAAGCCATGTCCGCCATAGCGTATTGTGTGTCCGGGCACGGTCGAAGAACGCGACGTCTTCCAGAGCCGCGACGCCGGCCACCTGGGCCGGCCGCACGACGTTGAAGGGGGCCCGCAGCCGGTTGAGCACGTCGGCGATCGCCGGCGGACAGTAGGCCCAGCCTAGCCGCAGCCCGCCAAGCGCGAAGATTTTCGAAAACGTCCGCGTCATGACGACGTTTTCGTTTTCGTCCACCACATCCGCGCCCGGCGAGTAATCGCCTTCCGTCACGAATTCCGCATAGGCCGAATCGAGAACCAGAAGCACGTTCGCCGGCAGCCCCGCCCGCAAGCGGCGGACGGCCGCCGCGTTCAGGCAGCTTCCCGTCGGGTTGTTCGGGTTGGCGAGAAAAACGATCCGGGTACGCGAGGTCACCCGCGCAAGGAACCCTTCCACGTCGGCCGTGAGGTTGCGTTCGGGCACGGCGATCGGTCGCGCGCCGACGCCGCGGGTCAGGATCGGGAACAGGAGAAAGCCGTGCGCGCTGTAGAGAACCTCGTCTTCCGGCCCGGCATAGGCTCGGGCAAGCAAGGTCAACAGATCGTCCGATCCGTTGCCGCATACGATCCGCTTGGGATCGAGGCCGAAACGCGCGCCGATGGCTTCTCTCAGCGCCTCCGAGGCCCCGTCCGGGTAGCGGTGCAACGCATCCGCCGCTTCCAGATAGGCCGCGATCGCCTTCGGGCTTGGCCCGAGAGCGCCCTCGTTCGACGACAGCTTGATCGCATCCCGCATGCCCGGAAGATGCGACCGGCCGCCGACATAAGGTTCGATCTCGAGAATGCCTGGCCTAACTTTTAGATTGTCCACGGGGGGATTTCCTGTTTCGCTTGCCTTTCGCTCCATGCAGCGGCACGGCATAGCTTCCGACCACGGCAATCCGCCGGACCGAACGACCGAGTCGCGTCCGCACCCGGTTAAGGATCGGCGCGTCTTCGCCGAAGAAACCCTCTACCTCGATGAGCGAAAAGCTTCGGCTCGACCGCGCCGAGCTTCGCCATGCAAGAACCGAACGGCCCCGGATTTTTTCCTGGGCAAGCGCCGTGGCAAGCCGCACCGCACTGATTCCGCCGTTCGATTCGATCGCGAGAAAGCTGCGATCCTTGCCGGTGTGTTCCGCCGGCATGGGCGCCACGATCAAGGCTTCGACTTCCCCTTTCTCGCTTTCGAAATTGGCGAACGGCAGGCCAGCGACGATTCGCAAGTCCGCGAAACGGCCGACGAGATGCCGCCACCAAGCCTCGTCTTTCTTTTTCGGCAGGGGGAGAACGCCGGCCGAAGCGGACCGTTCCGAAACTTTTCGAAGAACCGCCGCCACGGACGATTCCGCCACCATCGGCACGAGAGGTCCATATTGCTCACGGGCCAACTCCCAGCAAGCGTTCTTTAACTTCGGGCGGTAGACGGCAAGCGAAAAATGTTCCTGATGCGCCAGGTGCGACGCCACAATCGCCCGCCACACCTGGACCAGGCCTAATTTCGGAAACCGGCCGCGATGACGGCGAACGAGCCGTCTTAAGATTTCGGCTTCGCGACCAGGCCGAAAGAATCCGCCGCGCCGAAAGACGCGTTGCGTGAGTTTGTACGCTCGAACTTTCTCGACAATGGCCGAACGCTGCCACAGAAGCTCTTGGATGGCGTCGTCGATCCGATCGATATCGTGGCGCAACTCTTCAAGGGATTTTCCGTCCGTCATCCCGATCCGAACCAAATTTCGCAAGGCGTTAGTAGGCGTTAGTAGTAGTCGGAGATGTTTGGAAAATCAAAGAAAACATTGACAGTCCGCCGCCCGGAACCTAGCTATGCAAGCTTTCCAAGCTCACCTTTCGAAGAACGGGGTCGGCCCGTAAACGCAGCCATGGCAGAGGTCGGTAAAATCGTCGGCGAGGGGGGGGAAGTCGAGCTGGGGAAAGAAAAGCCGCTCCGGCTGGACTGCGGGGTCGACCTTGGCTCCTTCACCGTCGCCTACCAAACCTACGGAAGGCTGAACGCCGATCGTTCGAACGCGATCCTGGTCTGTCACGCGCTCACGGGCGACCAGTACGTCGCGGGCCCGCATCCGGCGCAGGCGAAGCCCGGCTGGTGGGATCGCGTGGTGGGACCAGGGCGGCCATTGGATACGGAACGGTTCTATATCATCTGCTCGAACGTGCTGGGCGGCTGCATGGGCACAAGCGGGCCGAAGGAAACGAACCCCGCCACCGGCAAACCCTATAGCCTTGATTTCCCGGTGATCACGATCGCCGACATGGTCCGCGCGCAGGCGTTGCTGCTCGATCATCTAAACGTCGAGCAGCTGTTCTGCGTCATCGGCGGTTCCATGGGCGGCATGCAGGTTCTGCAATGGGCGGTGAGTTTTCCGGAACGCGTCTTTGCCGCCGTTCCCATCGCGGCGGCGGCGCGACATTCCGCCCAGAACATCGCCTTTCACGAGGTCGGGCGCCAGGCCATCATCGCGGACCCCGATTGGTGCGGCGGAGACTATCTGGCCCACAATAAGCGACCGACCCGCGGACTCGCGGTGGCGCGGATGGCCGCCCATATCACCTATTTATCGGAAGTGGCGTTGACACGAAAATTCGGACGCGCCTTACAGGATAGGAAAGTCGTGACCTACGGTTTCGACGCGGACTTCCAAGTCGAGAGCTATCTCCGCCACCAAGGAAGCACGTTCGTCGACCGCTTCGACGCAAATTCCTATCTCTATATCACGCGGGCTATGGACTATTTTGATCTTGCGGGAGAACATGGCGGTACGTTGGTGAACGCGTTCCATGGCACGAAGACTCGTTTCTGCATCATCTCCTTCACCAGCGACTGGCTTTTTCCGACAAGCGAAAGCCGTCAAATCGTCCACGCCCTAAACGGGGCGGCCGCCAATGTCAGCTTTGTGGAGATCGATACCGACATGGGCCATGACGCCTTTCTTCTGGACGAGCCCAAATTCACCGAGACCCTTCAAGGCTTCCTGAACGGCGCGGCCGAACATCGGGGGTTGCCACTGCGATGAACGAAGCACCCCCGCATCGAGACTTGTCGGCCACCCGCGTAGACCTGCAACACATCGCCAAGATGGTCGCCCCCGGAAGCCGTGTCCTCGACGTCGGCTGCGGAGACGGCAGCCTGCTTGACTACCTCGTGCACGAAAAGCGCGTGGACGGCCGCGGAATCGAGATTAAGCAAGAACGCGTCCATCTTTGCGTAAGCCGCGGGCTTTCCGTCATCCAGGGAGATGCGGAGACGGACCTCAAGGATTACCCGGAGAAATCTTTCGACTACGTTATCCTAAGCCAGACGCTGCAGGCGATGCGGGCACCAAAAAGCGTGCTTCTGGATATGCTCCGCATCGGGCATCGGGCGATCGTTTCGTTTCACAATTTCGGCTACTGGCGCGTGCGTTGGCATCTGCTTTCGCGCGGCAGAATGCCGACCGGCGGCGCCTTCAACCGCCCATGGTACGAAACCCCGAACATTCACAATTGCACCATTCGCGACTTTATCGATCTGTGTGATGAATTCGGCATCGTTATCGAAAAACGAGCCTGGCTCGGTCCTGTCGGCCTGGCCAGCCGATTCAGCCTTGCCAATTTCTTCCCGAATTTGTGGGGAGAACAGGCCGTCTTCCTGATGCGCCGGGTTACTTTCTGACTAGGTCCGCTGAGAAACGCCGCCGGAAACGGCGACATAGACGCGCCGCTGTTTCGGCGTCGCGGCGGCCACGGTATAAATCTGCTTGCTGGCCTCCATCACGATGACGCCCGCAAAGGTCGGAAACCAGCGAAGCCCTGCCCGCTCCCAAGCCGTTGCCGAACTCAACAGAATCTTTGAAGAGGTGGGCGGCACAAAAAGCGCGCCGCTTGTTTCGATCGGCGTAAACAGATTCTCGCGAAGCAGCCGTGACAGTTGAGAGGCCGTATAAGGGCTGCCGTGACCGAAGGGCGTTCGTTCGAATCGCGCCCAGATGCCGCGCCGGTTCGGCACGACGATAAGCAGGCGCCCCCTATCCGCTAGAACGCGCCAGGTTTCACGCAGCATCGAACGCAAATGATCGCAAAACTCCAGCCCATGGACAAGCAGGATGCGATCCATGGAGAGATCCGGAAACGGCAATTCGGATTCGTTCGCAAGCGTCGTTAGCCCCGCCCCCCCCGAAAGCCAGGGAAGCGCACCCTGCGAGGCCGGCATGACCGAAAGCGTGCGATACGCCTCCTGTCGAAAGGATTCGAGATAGGGTATCGCATAGCCAATTCCCAAGACGGATTCATTCGCCACGCTTGGCCATAACTGACGCAGACGCGTCCCAATCATCCGGCGGGCAACTTGGCCGAGCCCGGTTGCATAGAAATCCCTTAAGTCGACAACGTCCCGCCACATGATTCAACGAATTTACCATAGAAGGCGAAGTTAGCTTTGAGGATTTGGACGCCAAGCCAGGGGCATAGTCTCTGCCCAGGGATGGTGTTAGATTTCACGGAACGATTGAGGTTTTTGGAAATTCGATGAGTCAGCTGGTTATTCACCAGATTCCGTTGCTGCAGGACAATTACGGCTATCTAATCCGTGACCCGAAGGGAAACGCTACGGCCATCGTCGATC
The DNA here is from genome assembly GCA_040752895.1 of Pseudomonadota bacterium. Classification (NCBI taxonomy): domain Bacteria; kingdom Pseudomonadati; phylum Pseudomonadota; species Pseudomonadota bacterium. Next base: position 9,931 of record JBFMHN010000003.1, on the reverse strand, counting down.
CGGCTGTCGCGGAACCGATTCTGCGGGCGCTTGCGAAACGGCATTGGGGCCTAGATTATATCCTGAATACTCACCACCATTATGACCATACGGGCGGTAACCTCGATCTCAAACAGGCGACCGACTGCAAGGTCATCGGCGCCCGGTACGACAGCGAGCGCATTCCCGGCATTGACTTAGGCGTTGCGGATGGGGACACGGTGCGAATCGGGGAAGCCGAAGGCGAGGTCATCGCGGTGAATGGCCATACGCACGGCCACATCGCCTATTGGTTCCGCGAAAGCCGCGCTCTTTTCTGCGGGGACACTCTGTTTTCCCTGGGCTGCGGACGGTTGTTCGAGGGCAAGCCGGAGGAAATGTGGGGGTCGCTGGAGCGTCTGCGCGCGCTACCGGATGAAACGCTTGTCCTTTGCGGCCACGAGTACACGCTGGCAAACGCCCGTTTTGCGTTGAGCGTCGACCCCGACAACCCGGATCTATTGGCGCGCGCCGAAGAGGTCAAAAGAAAACGCGCAAACGGTGAATCAACTGTTCCCTCGACGATGGAGATGGAGCGGCGCACCAACCCGTTCCTGCGGGCCGACACCCGAACGATCGCCCGCACCATCGGCATGGAAGGAGAGCCTCCCGCCCAGATTTTTGCGGAGCTCCGTCGCCGTAAGGATGTCTTTTGAGGGCACCGCCCGTCTCGAAGGGCCATGCTGGCGGCAATACCGGCAACCACGTACCAGCACCCCGACTAACCGTCAGTACATGTGCTGGCCGCCGTTGATCGATATCGTCGAGCCGGTGACGAAGCCGCCCTCATCGGACGCCAGGAAAAGGACCCCACGCGCAATTTCTTTCGCCTGGCCGAGCCGGCCAACCGGGATTTTCGAAACGATCTTTTCCAAGACCTTCTCGGGCACCGAGCGGACCATCTCCGTGTCGACATAACCGGGTGCGATGGTGTTCACGGTAATACCCTTTGCAGCCGATTCCATGGCGAGCGCCTTCGTGAAGCCGTGAATCCCGGACTTCGAGGCTGCGTAATTCACCTGCCCATACTGACCCGCCTGGCCGTTGATGGACCCGATGTTGATGATGCGGCCGAACCCTCGCTCACGCATCGATTCGATCACGCACCGGCACATGTTGAAGCAAGAGGTAAGGTTCGTTCGAAGGACAGCATTCCACTCCTCGACCGTCATCCTGTGAAGGACGGCGTCGCGCGTGACGCCGGCGTTGTTGACCAGAATTTCAACCGGGCCCAGATCAACTGTCATCTCGGCGAGGCCTGCCTGGCAAGCGGCAAAATCGCCGACGTCCCATTTGTAGGCGGGAATACCGGTCTCCGTTTTGAACTTGGCCGCCGTCGCCTCGTCCCGGTGATAATTGACGGCAACCTTGTGGCCGGCCTGTTGCAACGCCTTCGCGATGGCCGCCCCGATTCCCCGGATGCCCCCCGTCACCAATGCTACGCGCTTCATGAGCCCCCCTATTTTTATAATAAAATTATATTAAATATATGTTTTAAGCATCTATATAATATATTTATTATATGAATAGAAATATTATTTCTTATTTTTGCTCCATGCAAGCCTCCGGCACCGCCTGACTAAAGACTAGCCGTAAATCCATAAAGGCGAAAGCAGTCAACCGGGTGACGATGACGCCCCCCCCCCGGCGTTTCCTCCAAAATTAGGTCCTCTAGAGTCTTTTCAATCAGCCGGCGTAAACGCTGCGCAACCATTCGGCGAGGGGATGCCAAAGCACATGCGGCGCCCGGGCACCAATGGCCATGCCGATATGGCCGGTGGCGAGGGTCCGGCTTTCAACCTTGGGGAGGGCTGCCGCAAGGGCGTGCGCGGATTCCGGCGGCACGATGTAGTCTTGGCCAGGCACGAGGACCAGCGCCGGACGATCGAACATCTCCGGCCGCACGTCCTGGCCGGCGATTTTCCATTCCCCCCGGGCGGGCGCATTGGCGCCGTACCAATCCAGCAAACACTCGCGGGCGACCCCCGCCACCAACGGCGTCCCATCGTTCAGCCAGTCCTCGAGCGCCACAAAATCCTGCGCCCGGGCGGAGCTCGGATCGAGATTGGCAAAATTACGGAATTTTCGCGAAGCCTGGAACGGGCTCAGGAAGAAAAAGAAACTCTGCACGAGGTCAATCGGCATTTCGCCCAATACTTCGATGAGGGGTGCTAGAGATTCGAACGCCAACCTAGCGATCCGGCCCTGATTCTTCCCGTTCTCGCCGGCGTGAAAATCCCAAGGCGTCGCCAACAGGGCCAAACCGGGCACGTGCGCGCGTTGGCGGATGGCCAAGGCAAGGGCGAGCAGGCCGCCCATACAGTAGCCGACAATGGCGACGCGCGCGCCGGCCAGACTTTGCGTCGCCCGGTAAGCCCCTTCCAAAACAGTCGCGACGTAGTCCGTAAGCGTGAAGTTGCGTTCAGCGGCGCCAGGCTCTCCCCAATCCACAAGGAACGGCCAAACGCCCAGGTTCGCCAAGTGACGAAGCATACTGGTACGCTCCGAAAGATCCAGTACGTAGGAACGGTTGATCAGCGATGGCACGAAAAGAACCGGAACGCCCTTCGCCTTTGCCGTCGCTTCCGTCCCATAATCAAGCAGCCGCGCCGCGCCGGAACGCCAAACGACCGGCGGCGAGGGCAGCGTACGGTGATAAGGATGGCGACGGTAAGCGACGACACCCGCCATCGTTTCCGAGAACTGGCGGCGGGCGACTCTATCAACAGCACTTCGAAAAACCGCCGGATCAACCTCGGCGAGTTTTTTTTGCAGGGCTTCGGCGGCGGGTAGAAGGTCCCGATTCCAGCGCAGCCAATCGTTTTTCAACGGCGGCAAGACGCCTTGCGAGCTTAGCCAAGCGAGCATCGGCGCCGCCAGATGAAGCGGCAACGGTCTCGGGCCGAGCAGCCGACCCAGCGGCTCCGTCTTTTCGGTTGTTTTGGAATTCGTTGGAATAGGCCGCTCCTAGCACGGTGGGGAGAGTGATTTCCGCAAAGTGACGGTAGAGGCGGGTGATGATCTCGACATTGGCCGAATCCTGTGCCATCGCCGCCAGCTGGTCTTGCCAGAGCTCAAGAAAACGAGCGGCCAAGACCTCAAGGTCAGGGGATTCCGACATGGGCGGATCATAATGCAGCGCGCCATCCAATGCCAACGCCGTGATGGCGCGGGGGAAGCTTTTCCAACCCTATGCCTACCCTGGAAAGTTCTGTTATGCTGTGTTGCAGTAAGATTGTCCGCGGCCATGCAGGATCTAAATCCCGATGAGTAGAAAAAAAGCCGCCGGCGCCGACGCTACGCCCATTACCATTAAAAAATACGCCAACCGGCGGCTCTATAACACGGCAACCAGCAGCTATGTGACGCTGGAGGACTTATGCCAAATGGTAAAAGAGGGAACGGATTTCGTTGTCTACGATGCCAAAACCGGCGAAGACCTGACCCGATCCGTGCTTACCCAAATCATCGTTGAAGAAGAATCAAAAGGCCAAAACCTCCTTCCCATCAAATTTCTTCGCCAGTTAATCGGCTTCTACGGAGGAAGCCTTCAGGACATCTTGCCGCGCTACCTCGAAAGCTCGATGCACACCTTCACGCAAAACCAAGAACGGCTGCGTAAGTATCTGATGACCGCGTTCGGCACACCCAAGCCGTTCAGCCCGTTTGAAGAAATCGGCAAGCAGAACCTTGCCATCTTCGAGCACATGATGGAGCTTTTCGTGCCTTTCGCGGATACCAAATCGGAAAAGGAATCTGAGGAAGAAGGCGGTGCCGCAAAAGAGGCCAAACCAAGCGAACAGGCGCTTCGCGACCTCCGGCAGCAGGTGGAAGTCATGCAGCGGCGGCTTGAGGAAATTGCCAAGAAGTCGCGAGAGTAAACGCCGCCGCACACCCGTCGTCAGGCGCGATTTTTTGCTTCTCTCCAAATCGGTATCGGTACGACCTTGCTTCTCTTAAGCCAGGGCCGCTCGATCTCGGGCCTGCCGAAATAGTACCCTTGCATATGATGGACGCCCTGCTGGAGAAGCATTTCGACGTCTTCTTTCGTCTCGACGCATTCCGCGACCGTGTTCATATGAAATCCATTTGCAAGATCGACCAGCGTTCTCACCAGCAATCGATTCTCACGGTTTTGCGCCACACCGGAGACAAAAGAGCCGTCAATTTTCAAAATATCGACCGGCAGCGCCTTCAGGTGGTGGAAGGATGTAAAGCCGGCGCCGAAATCGTCCAGCGCCACGCGGCAGCCCAAGCCCCGCAAGGTGGACACGAAACGGGCGGATTCGGCGATGTCCTGAAGGGCGGCGGTTTCGGTGATCTCGACGACGAGGCGCTTGGCGAGGCTGGATTGATTCTTGAGCGCCATGACGAACTTGCTGAGCCAGGTGGGATCCGTCGCGGTCAGGCTGGAAACGTTGAGGGCAAAGGAGATATCCGAGTTCTCCTTGAGTTCCTCCAGCACGAGGCCGAGTGCGTAGTGATCGATCAGCCGCGCATAGCCAAGCTGTTCAAGCGCCGGCACGAACGCCGCTGCCGCCACGACCGTGTTCGCGTCACGTTTCAGGCGTAGCAGACATTCGTAATAGGGAATCTCGTTCGTCGCGCAGTCCATAATAGGCTGGAAGGCAAAAACCAGCCGTTTTTCCTGAATCGCTTCCTGAATTTCGTGGAGAATAGCCAGATTCCGTCGTTGGCTGCGGCGCCGCATCTTTGCCTGATGAAAGGGAATATAGCAGTTGTATCCCATGCGCCGCGCCTTTCCCAGCGCCATATCGGCCTTGGCGATGGCATCGTGGGCGGTCTGCGCGACGTCCGGGAAGACCGCGCCGCCGATCGAAACCGTGATTGAAATCGAACCGCGCGCCGTTTCAACGGTTGCGCCGCGAACGGACTGAAGCAAGGTTTCGGCGACGATCGGGACATCCTCTTCCGGGCAGTGTGTCAGCACGACGCCAAAGCGGTCGCGGCTGACGCGACGAATTGCATCCGTAGACCGCAAACAGCCTTCCAAGCGCTGGCCAACAGTAAAGATGATCGCATCAATGGTCGGTTCGCTCCATTCCTCACCGGCATCCATCAGCTGATCGATGCCGACGGCAAGATAGCCTCCCGAGCCCTCGTCCCGGCGGCAGCGATTGATCGCTTCGCTCAGCGAATCCACAAGCTTGGCGCGTCCGTACTGGCCGGCGCTTTCATTGTAGTCTGTGTCGGCTGGCGCTCTCACAGTTGGCTTTGGCGGCACGACCGGACGGAGAACGCCGCGGACTTTCACCGGCTCGTTGGCTTTGTTGAACTCGACGGCCGAGCGTTCCCGAATCCAGCGCATTTGCCCATCGGCCGAGTGCGTCCGGTATTCACATTCGAAGGGTTCGCTGGAGGTGTAACGAGTGGCGAGAGTTTCCTGGAGGCGGGTCAAGTCATCCGTGTTGATCAGCGCATTATAGGCGCTGCGCGTGGCAACCAAGCGCAGTTCGGGTAGGTTGAGAATCGCCGGCGCGAGATTCGACCAATGAATCACGTCCGTCGCGAGATCCCACTCGAAGACAACCTCACCCAAGGCAGCTACGGCCGTTTGTAACCAGCCTAATTCGTCGCGTTCCTTGGTTTCCTTGCCTTTTTCTGCATCCTGCAATTGCATGCCTTCTACCTAAAGGCCCCCTCGTTCTATTGAAGCGCCTACGGTAAGAAAAGGCCCTTTACAAAAGCTTAAGCTGGGGGATTTTGCATACAATGGCGAGGCGCGAATCGCCGCTCCGCCCGCCCCTTTGCTGGCGCTTGGTTAACGTGCAAACGCTTTAGTATGGTTAACGAATAGAATATTTTTGAGTATGCAACCTAAATGAAATATATTTTCCTTTGCAGACAGTGGGGCGAGTGACGCGAGCAAGAAATCCGTCGCGGCACTGTGTAGTTAAAGAACATAAAAATACAAACGGCTGTTGTGGAACGGCCACGCGGGAAGATGGAAACGTCCAAAATAGAAAGAAGACCGATTCAATCGGTCGCGGCTTCATACCTTTCACACCGGCCGCCGGAAAAAGAAGATACTTCTGTCCGGTCGGCGGAAAGGCAAAGCTGGGCTGAACGGGTCACGGGTGAGCCGGAAGGCACACCCCTCGCACCAGCGGCGGGCAGAAACGCCTCGCGAGCGCTCTCGGTCTTTATCTACCGGGAGGCCTATACGCCACACACCTCGCTTCCCTTTGCCGCACAAAAACTTGCGCAGGAACTGCCCTTCACCCGCCTCGCCAGGGGAGCGCACGACTACCGCCACGCGACCACGGCCTACCAAAAGGTCGAGGAAGCGGAACCTGGATTCTTCGATGCGGACGCTTTCCGAAGCGTCCGCGCTTGATCCAGCCGAAACCCGTATTGCCGGGAAAGAACTGCTTTGGTTGACGGAAGTTTTCCCGCCGCCTAGGTTCCTCGTCACTGCCCGAAAAAATCCGAGAAATCGAGCGCCGTGGAAACGGGTCGAACCACCTCTTATCGTGAAGCCGCCGCAGCGCGTAAAGCCTGGCCGTTCCAGGAAGCAAGCCGCCTTGTCGCGCGCATTAAGGGCAACACACCCAAGAAAGGGTATGTTCTCTTCGAGACCGGCTATGGCCCATCCGGGCTTCCCCACATCGGAACTTTTGGGGAAGTGGTTCGCACCACCATGGTCCGCCACGCCTTCTCGACCCTGACCGACATACCGACCCGGCTTTTCGCTTTTTCTGACGACATGGACGGGCTGCGCAAGGTGCCGGATAACGTCCCCAATCGGGAGATGCTGACGAAGCATCTCGGCAAGCCTCTGACGGCGATCCCGGATCCTTTCGGAACTCACGAAAGCTTCGGCCACCACAACAATGCGAGGCTGCACGCTTTCCTTGATTCCTTCGGCTTTGACTACGAATTTCGAAGCGCAACGGAATGCTACAAGGCTGGCCAGTTCGACACCGTGCTGCGCAAGATCCTTGAGAACTATGCCGCAATCTGCGCGATCGTGTTACCGATCTTGGGTAAGGAACGCCGGGCGACCTATAGCCCTTTCCTGCCTATCTCGCCGAAGACGGGGCGCGTTCTGCAAACCCCGGTGCTGGCATGGGACGCCGCGGCCGGCACAATCACCTTCGAGGACGAAGACGGTACACATACGGAGCTTCCCGTAACGGGTGGCAATTGCAAGCTGCAATGGCGGGTTGATTGGGCCATGCGCTGGACGGCGTTCGACGTCGATTATGAAATGTCGGGGAAGGATCTGATCGACTCGGTCCACCTCGGCAACCAGATCTGCCGCCTCCTGGGCGGCAAGCCGCCGGAGGGATTTACATACGAACTTTTTCTCGACGAGAACGGAGAAAAAATCTCGAAGTCGAAGGGAAACGGCCTAAGCGTCGAGGAATGGCTGCGCTACGCGCCGCCGGAAAGTCTTAAGCTTTTCATGTACCAGGCGCCGAAGAAGGCAAAGCGTCTTAGCTTTGACGTGATTCCTCGAACCGTCGATGAATATCTGAATTTCCTCAACAAGTATGAAGAACAGGATGCAAACGACCGCCCGGAAAATGCGGTCTGGCACATCCATGAAGGAAACCCGCCGCAGGAGGAATTCCACCTCACCTATACGATCCTTCTCAACCTGGCAAATGTCTGCCACGCAGAGGACAGTTCCGTCCTTTGGGGATATCTTTCGCGTTACGCGCCAAAGGCAAACCCGAAGACGGCACCCTTTCTGGACAAGCTTGCCCAATGCGCCGTCCACTATTACCAGGACTTCGTGAAACCCTTACAGCGCTACCGGGCGCCGAGCGAGATGGAGCGAGCGGCGCTCGAAGACTTGGCTAACGCGCTGGACGCGTGCCCGCCAAAAGCGAACATGGAGACCATTCAGACGGAGGTGTACGAGGTCGGCAAGCGTCATCCCTTCCCGGACCTTCGGACATGGTTCAAGGCCCTTTACGAGACCCTTCTCGGCCAACCGCAGGGGCCGCGGATGGGGTCCTTCTTCGCCCTCTATGGGCTCCCGGAATCGGTCCGATTGATCCGGCGGGCGCTGGCCGGCGAACTTGTCCAAGAAACGGCCGGAAAATAGGAAAAAAGGCCTTTTTTGAGGAATAGGAACGACAGCCTAGGCCGGAAACGCCGCGGCCGAACCCGCCCTACTGGCTCACCCAGACGATGCGCGCCATCCATTCAACATCTTCGATAGCGAGCGTGCGATCCTGATAGGCGCGGTTCAAGGAGAGAAGTTCGATCCGCTTGCTGCTCTGGCGTTTTAGTTCCTTCGCCATCACTTCGCCGCCTTTCGTTTTTACGACAACGCGATCGCTCCGACGAACGCTCGCTTCCGGCGAAACAAGAACGAGATCGCCGTCCCGATAAATCGGCTGCATGCTGTCACCGCTGATTTCGAGCGCGTAGGCGTGCGGATCCCCGACGTGCGGAAAAATCGTTTCATCCCAACCACTTCCTGTTGGAAAACCGGCGTCGTCGAAGAAGCCGTGATCGCCAGCCTGGGCGAAACCAATCACCGGAACGCGCTGGGCCAGGCCCTGCGCGGCTTCGCCCCCCAAATGCACGATGAAGTCGCCAAACGTGCTGCCTGTCGCCTCGATAATTTTTGCGAGGCTTTCGGTGCTTGGCCAACGCGGCTTTCCCTCACGCGTAATCCGCTTGCTCTTGTTGAAGGTTGTCGGATCGAGGCCCGAGCGGCGTGCGAGCCCCGACGGTGAAAGGCCGCGGGCCCTCGCGAAGCTGTCGATGGCGCTCCAGATGTCGGCGTGTCGAAGCATAAGAAGATTTTCTTATACTTAATCCCCTGTTCACATCAGGAAAATGTTCCTAATATTATTGACAAGGGAATATTTTCCTGCTTTTTTAGCCGTCTTCCGGGTCGCTTTCCGAACCGGATTTTTGCCCAGGGAGATCCAACCCAACATGCCTCGTGAACGTTATGCGCCAAAGCCGTTCCTTACCTTGGCGGCCGAGCCCTTTGAGTCGGTCGAAGAGGCCTGGTTCTGGTCCGTGCAATGTTTACAGGCACGGCGCGAAGGGGCGCGGGTCGGCGCCGGGCGCGGCGAAACACTTAGGCCGTGTGACCCCGATGATGTGGTTGCCGCCATCTATCGTCTCTACCGGCAACGCCGTCTCAACCAACTGCATCTCGGCGTATTAGCGGAATACGGCAAGCGATTGCTGCCACCCGACGAAAGGCGCGCGCACGAGGGGAAGGCAGCCACGTTATGGCACGAGGCGATCGAACGCCTGACTGGCACTCTGCGGGCGAAAGGCATCGTCCGATGAGGGGGCGTGTTTTTCCTAAGCATAGCAAGGGAAAAGGGCGCGCGCTTCCGGCTCTCGTCGTTTTTTCAGACCAAGCGGATCTTCCTTGGTTGCGTTTCCTGCGGCGCGGGTATCGCCATTGCTTTCTTGCCTTTCTTCAGGAGTCCAACTGGGTCATCTATGACTCCCTCGTCCACCGGACTGAAATTTCGACCTTGGACCTACCAAGCGATTTCGATCTTGCCGGCTGGTATCGGACACACGGGTTTGGTGTGCTCGCAACCGAGATCCGGCCGCCGTCAGCCTTGCGAGGGAAAAAGGCAGGTTGGATATATTTTCCGCTTCGTCCATTCACATGCGTCGAAGCGGTGAAGCGCGTTCTCGGCATCGAGGCGGCTCATGTCTTCACGCCGTGGCAGCTTTATCGGCACCTGCGCCGGCAAGGTCGCACCCCGGCGGCGCGTCTTTTTTCTCTTGACGGCGGTCTGAACTAGGAATATAATCCTTTTTATCATCGCAACCCATCTGCCCGGCGCCTCCCGTCCCCCTCGGGAGGCGCCTTTTTTTCAGGAGGACGTTTCCATAATGGCTGGTTTGTTCAGCAGCCCAAAGCCCGCGCCGTTTTTCTTGCCGGCGTCGGCGCCGG